>JAXEEE010000106.1:0-20872 GCA_034104265.1 Eubacteriales bacterium
GGGGGGGGCGGGGGGGGGGGGGGGGGGGCCCCCCCGGGCGGGGGGGGTGGGGGGGGGCCCCCCCCCAAAGCCGCAGTACCGCGTCGCGGCGCGCCCGTTGCGCGCCGTGACCCCCCGCAAGCGCGGCTCGCCCAATGAAAAGGGTCGAAGACCCCGAGCCGTGCCCTTCAGCCAAGCTGCAGGACACACCCACGCGCGCGCAGCCGTGACCGAAGGGGCCTGACCCATTCGCGAGAATGGGAGTCCAGAGGGCTATGCAGCCCTCTGGCGGGGTGCAGGGGCAGCGCCCCTGCCTCCGTTCCTTACTTCTCCCCGTGCTCCCGGCACAGGGCCTCCCAGATGCCGTTGAGGTAGGTCGCGCCCAGGGCGCGGTCGTACAGACCGTAGCCGGGACGGCCCTGCTCGTCCCAGATCATGCGGCCGTGGTCGGGGCGGATGTAGGTGTCGGGGCAGGTGTCGTAGATGGCCTTCATGATGGCGTACATGTCCAGATCGCCGGTGGAGGACAGGTGCGCGGCTTCGCGGAAGTGATGGTGGCCCAGGTACTTCACGTTGCGCACATGCATCGCGCCGATGCGATCCATCTCGCCGAAGTGGCGGATGATGGCGGGAATGTCGTTGTCCGGGTTGGAGCCCAGGGAGCCGGTGCACAGGCACAGGGTGTTGGCCGGGCTGTCATGCAGCTTGACGATCTTGTCGTAGTCCTCCTGGCTGTGGGCGATGCGGGGCAGGCCGAAGATGGGCCAGGCGGGATCGTCCGGATGGCAGGCCATGCGCACGCCGACTTCCTCGCACACGGGGATCACCGCGTCCAGGAAGTACTTGTAGTTGGCACGCAGATCGTCGGCGGTGATGCCCTCGTACTGCTTCAGGGTCGTCTCCAGCAGGGCCAGACGCTCGGGCTCCCAGCCGGGCAGGGTGAAGCCCTTGGAATCCTCGGCGGTGCGGCGGACGATTTCCATCGGGCCCATCTCGCCCAGATCCTTCTCATCGAAGTACAGGGAGTTGGAGCCGTCCTCGTCGATCACCCGGGCCAGGTCGGTGCGCAGCCAGTCAAACACGGGCATGAAGTTGTACACAATCACCTTCACGCCGTACTTGGCCAGGGTGCGGATGGTGGAAATGTAGTTGGCGATGTACTCGTCCCGGGTGGGCAGGCCCATCTTGATGTCCTCATGGACGTTGACGGACTCGATAACCTCCAGCTCCAGGCCGCAGGAGTGGACGTAATCCACCAGCGCCTTGACCTCTTCCTCAGGCCAGTCCACACCGGCGGGCTTGTCCAGCAGGCCCATCAGGCCGGACATGCCGGGAATCTGCTTGACGTACTTCAGCGGGATCGGATCGGACTCCTTGCCATACCAGCGGAATGTCATCTTCATGCGGTAACACCCTCCATGTTGTTGATCTTGAGCCTGACAGGGATGAAGACGGCCGGAAGCACAATCTTCCATAGCTTATATTATACAGCCGGGGCCGTTGATAGTCAACGATGCGCCGGGCGGGGGAAAAAGATTTTCCATGCCCTCATCAATGGGAGAAAAACCGGTCACTTCAGCACGCAGGTGGGCGTCGTGACGCCGAAGAAGAACTGGCTGTAGATCCGCCCGGGACGCAGCGGCTCCTCCTCCAGCTCCGGGATGGCATCCAGCTCTCCGTCAAGGTAGCGCTCCAGCTCGTCCTGCACGTCCAGCATCCGGCCCATGACCGCGCCGTAGCGCAGGCTCAGCACCTCCCAGCCGAAGCGCTTCATGTCCCGCTCCCACAGGCGGCGGTGGGCATGCATCAGCTGGCCGTACAGGATGTACAGCGCAGGGATCGCCTCACGGGCCAGCGCCGCCAGCCAGGCCCTGTCACCGGCCAGGTAGCGGCTGCGCAGCTGGCTGATCACCTCGCCCTTGGCCGCAGCCGCCTGGAAGCACAGACGGGCGTAGCGGCAGTCCAGCCGGTCGGAATACTTCGCCAGCACCGCCTCCGCGGCATGGAAGCGCGCCACGGCCCCGTCCAGCGGCTCGTCGCCCCGATCAGCCAGGGGATAGAGTAGGTCACCCCAGATCAGCGCCTTGCCTGGGCGGAGATCATCCGCACTGGGGTAGAATTCCCCAAAGGCCCGGAAGGCCTCGTCCGCCAGCCCCGTGAGGCACTCGCCCGCCAGGCGCAGATCGTCTTCGTCCAGGTCGGGCCCCTGCCAGCAGGCCTCGGAGAAAATGGGCAGCTGGTTCAGCGCCAGGAAGGCGTTGGTTTCCGCGCCATCGTCCCCCCACATGGTGGCGAACACCGTGTCCACCTGCCGCCGCGCACAGGCCTGCAGGGCAGGCAGCATGGACGACTGGGTGCGCTTGACCTGGGGCAGGAAGCCGGACCAGGTCCAGATGCCGCCGGCGAAGGTCGTCCGGCCCATCTTCTGATGCTCGGCCAGCATGTGATCGTAGAAGCTCTCCTCCATGTGGTAGTAGTCCCAGTAGCACAGATCCACATCGGGGATCATGTCGATGACGCTCTGCGGGATGACCGCCTCGGTATCGTAATAGTCGTTGTGCTTCGAGCCCAGGCGGAAGAACATGTCGCTCCACATCATGGGGTGGAAGTCATGCTGCCTGCAGATCCCGCACACCCGGGCCAGATGCCGGTTCAGCAGCTCGAAGCGGTCAACCGGGCCGTGCTTTTCGTAGTACTGGCCCAGACCCACCCCGTGGGCCTCGTCCATGCCGATGTGGATGCGCTTTGCCCGCATGCAGGAGCGCAGGCTGGCGATGGCTGCCTCAATGTAGGCGTAGGTTTCCTCCAGGTCAATTTGCAGGATGTCGGGCTTGTCCTGCAGGGGCTGGCTGGCATCCCACTGCAGGAAGTTCTCCAGGTGCGCCAGGGTCTGGATGCAGGGCATCAGCTCAATGTCCAGGGAGGCGGCGTAATCGTCGATCTCCCGCAGCTCCGCCTGCGTGTAGCGGCCCCGCAGGTATCCGTGGTAGGGATAGCCGGGCACCTCGTAGGTGTCCTCGGTGTAGAGCAGGGCCAGGTTCATGCCCAGGGCAGCCAGCCGGTCCAGCATTCGCTTGACGGCCTCCACGGTCATGACGGCGTTGCGGGACATGTCGATCATCACGCCGCAGGAGCCGAAATGCCGCTCCTGATGGACGTCCAATTCGCTCCTGCCCTCCCGGACGGCCCGGGCCAGCAGGAAAAAGCCCCTTGCCAGGGCGTTGCGATCCTCAGCGGCGATGGCGGCGTTGCCGCCGTGCAGCGTGACGGACAGGCCGGGGGCCTTGGTAACCTGGGCCTGGGGCAGGGGATAACCGGTGACCTCGCTGACCATGGCGCGGATGCGGGCAATATCCTCCGTGGTAAACATAACGATGCAATTCCTCCTGACGCGCGTAGGCGTATGATGGCTCCATTGTAGCCCGGATGAACCTATGTGTCAATCGGGAAAAGAAATTCCTTTTCATCCATCCGGGAAGCAGACGCAAAAGGAAGGCACCGCCCTAATGAAAGGGATAGTGCCTTCCGGAAACGCCGCATGGCTGCGGTATAATCACTTGTTCTTCAGGTACTCGTCGATGGCGGCGGCAGCCGTCTTGCCCGCGCCCATGGCCAGGATGACCGTGGCCGCGCCGGTGACCGCATCGCCGCCGGCGTACACGCCCTCGCGGGAGGTCAGACCCGTGGCCTCCTCCACGATGATGCCGCCCCACTTCTGCGTCTCCAGACCCTTGGTGGTGGTCTTGATCAGCGGGTTGGGGGAGGTGCCCAGGGCCATGATCACGCAATCCATGGGCATGTCGAAGTCGCTGCCCTCCACCGCCACGGGACGGCGGCGGCCGGAAGCGTCAGGCTCGCCCAGGGCCATCTCCTGGCAACGGATGGAGCTGACCCAGCCCTGCTCGTTGCCGCCGATGGACACGGGATTGGTCAGGAACTTGAAGACGATGCCTTCCTCCATGGCGTGCTCCACTTCCTCGCGGCGGGCGGGAAGCTCGGCCTCGGTGCGGCGGTACACCACGGTGACGTCCGCGCCCAGACGCTTGGCGCAGCGGGCCGCGTCCATGGCCACGTTGCCGCCGCCCACCACGGCCACCTTGCTGGCATGCTGGATGGGGGTGGAGCTGTCGGGGGTGTAGGCCTTCATCAGGTTGATGCGGGTGAGGAACTCGTTGGCGGAGTACACGCCCTTCAGGTTCTCGCCGGGGATGTTCATGAACTTGGGCAGGCCTGCGCCGGAGCCGATGAAAACGGCCTCGTAGCCGTACTCCTGCATCAGCTCGTCAATGGTGATGGTACGGCCGATGACCACGTTGGTCTGCACGTCCACGCCCAGGTCGATCAGGGTGTCGATCTCCTTCTGCACAATGGCCTTGGGCAGGCGGAACTCGGGGATGCCGTACACCAGCACGCCGCCGGCCAGGTGCAGGGCTTCGTACACCGTCACCTGATAGCCCAACTTGGCCAGGTCGCCGGCGCAGGTCAGGCCGGAGGGGCCGGAGCCGATCACAGCCACCTTGTGGCCGTTGGAGGCGGGCTTTTCGGGCTTGGCGGTGGCATTGGCATTATGCCAGTCCGCCACGAAGCGCTCCAGGCGGCCGATGGCTACCGGCTCGCCCTTGATGCCGCGGACGCACTTGCCCTCGCACTGGGTCTCCTGGGGGCAGACGCGGCCGCAGACCGCGGGCAGGCTGGAGGACTGGGCGATGATCTGGTACGCCGCCTCAAAGTTGCCCTCGGCCACTTCCTTGATGAAATCGGGGATGCGGATCTTCACCGGGCAGCCGCCGACGCAGGGCTTGTGCTTGCAGTTCAGGCAGCGCTTGGCCTCGTCCATGGCGGTCTCGGGGGTGTAGCCCAGGGCCACCTCGGAGAAATTCCTGTTGCGCACGTCCGGGGCCTGGGACGGCATGGGGTTCTTGACCAGAGACATGTTCGGCATTGTATTTCAACTCCCGTATGCGGTCGGTTAGGTCAGTGCTGCGCGGCCTTGAACAGGTTGCAGGTTTCCTCGTGGGCATGGCGCTCGAAATCGCGGTAGGTGGCGCTGCGGGCGATGGCCTCGTCAAAGTCGATCAGGTGGCCGTCGAACTCGGGGCCGTCCACGCAGGCGAACATGGTCTTGCCGCCAACGGTCAGGCGGCAGCCGCCGCACATGCCCGTGCCGTCGATCATGATGGGGTTCATGCTGGCGATGGTCTTCACGCCGAATTCCTTGGTCAGCCTGCAGACAAACTTCATCATCGGCAGCGGGCCGATGGTGATGACCTCGTCATACTGCTCGCCGGACTCGATCAGCTTGCGCAGGGCGTCGGTCACCAGGCCCTTCTCGCCCCAGGTGCCGTCGTCGCTCATGCGCACCAGCCGGCTGGAGTGGGCGGCGAACTCGTCCTCCAGGATGACCAGATCCTTGCTGCGGAAGCCCACGATGGCGTGAACCTCCGTGCCCTGCTGGAACAGCTTCTTGGTCACGGGATAGGCGATGGCGCAGCCCACGCCGCCGCCCACCACAGCGACCTTCTTCAGACCCTCGGTGTGGGTGGCACGGCCCAGGGGGCCCACGAAATCGTGGATGAAGTCGCCCTCGTTCAGATGGTTCAGCTTCTCGGTGGAGGCGCCCACCACCTGGAAGATGATGGTGATGGTGCCCTTCTCCCGGTCATAGTCCGCCACGGTCAGGGGAATGCGCTCGCCCTGCTCGTCCACGCGCAGGATGATGAACTGACCCGGCTCGGCCTTGCGGGCCACCAGGGGCGCGTCCACCTCCATCAGGGTGACGGTGGGGTTGAGGGATTGCTTCCTGAGGATCTTGTTCACGGCTGTACCTCCTCAATGGATATGGGAATCGGCGCCTCGCGCCTGGGGAATCACAGGATGCGCTGCCGCCCTGTCCGAACGACAGCCAACATATAGTTTACTTCATTTAACACAGGAAGTCAATCGCAATAAACAATTTTTTAACAAGGAAACCGGCATCTGCATGGGTGATGCTGCGTCTTTTCGCCGGGAAGGCACGGAAGACAGCCAAAAGCATAGCCTGAAGCGAGGTGATGGTATGACGCGCAGCTTCTTCCGTCCGGACGCGGTGGCCAATGTCACCGGCGGTACGGACGCGCCGGATCTCCGCGGTCAGGTACGGTTCTATCAGGAGCCGGGGAGCGTGCTGGTGGAAGCCGATGTGACGGGCCTCCCCAAGAGCAGCAAAAGCGGCTTCTTCGGCTTTCACATTCATGAAGGGGATGCCTGCACAGGCCCGGGCTTTGCGCAGACGGGGGGCCACTACAACCCGGGCGGCACGGAGCATCCCATGCACGCGGGCGATCTGCCGCCGCTGATGATGCAGCAGGGCCGCGCCCATATGACGGTTCGGACAGATCGCTTCCGGGTGCAGGACATTCTCGGCAGGACGGTGGTGATCCACAGCGACCCGGATGATTTCCGCACGCAGCCCTCCGGCATGTCCGGCACGAAAATCGCCTGCGGCGTGATCCGCCCGGGACGCATCTGAATATTCGACAAAGCCGTCTGATCCGTGAAGCGCGGGTCGGGCGGCTTCGTTTGTGCGGCGCGCCCCGGGGGAGAATTGTCCTCCTCCGGCAGGAAAAGCCGCACCATTGCGCGAATCATAAAGCCAAATCGCGCAAATCCGCCACAGGAGGATGCTGTTCCATGTACAAGACAGGCGTTTACTTCGGCCGGTTCTGCCCGCCCCACCGGGGCCATCTGTACCAGATCATGGTGGCCTCCACCAAGTGCGAGCGGTTGATCGTGGTCATCTCCGACAACCGCACCCAGACCGAGGCCATCTGCCGGGAGGCAGGGCTGCCCACCATCACCTACCAGCTGCGCAAGCAGTGGCTGGGCCAGCAGGTGCAGGACATGGAGCACATCAAGGTGCGGGTGCTGGACGAGACGGACATCCCCGTCTACCCCGACGGCTGGCAGATGTGGTCGGACAGGATGCGGGAGGTTGTGCCCGAGGGCATCGACGCCTTCTTCGTGGGGGACAGGGAGTATGACCTGCCGCTGAAGCGGTACTTCCCCAACAGCGCCATCGAGCTGTTCGACCCCGCCCGCAGCCGCTATCCCATCTCCGCCACGGAGATCCGCCGGGACATCCTCAACAACTGGCATTACATCCTCGGCCCGGCCCGTCCCTTCTTTGCCAAGAAGGTGCTCATCGCAGGCACCGAGTCCTGCGGCAAGACCACGCTGACCAAGTGCCTGGCCAAGCTGTACAACACCTCCTGGTCGGAGGAGGTGGGGCGGTACTATGCCGAAAAGTACCTGGGCGGGGACGAAACCATCTACACCGACGAGGACTTCGGCCGCATGGCCCACCTGCAGGCCGAGCAGGACTACCAGGCCCTGCGCAACGCCAACAAGGTCTGCTTCTTCGACACGGACGCGGTGGTGACGGACTACTATTCCGAATTGTACATGGGCCACCGCAACCGCCTGGTGGAAGCCTACATCGACCCGGACAAGTACGACGTGCTGCTCTTCCTGACCCCGGACGTGAAGTGGGTCAGCGACGGCCAGCGCCTCAACGGCGACCAGGATCGTCGGGAGCGCCTCAACGACCGGCTGCTGAACATGTACCGGGAGTTTGGCTTCGGGGACAAGACGGTCATCGTGGGCGGGGACTACAACCAGCGCCTGACACAGGCCATCGAGCTGGTGGACGGCATGCTCCGGCTCATTACCAACTGACAGGAAACCCATTGGCCCCGCTGCGCAGGAAGATCTGGCAGAGGGGCCTTTTCACAGGCTGTGAAAGGAGAAGGACAGATGTTGTACCGGGATCCGTGCGTGTATCTGGTGGAAGAGGCATACCAGATTGTGTTCAACGCGGAGGAAAAGGGCATCGCCTGGGTGGAGATCGGCGGGGAAAGCTGGCGGGACAGCCAGGGCGGGCTGATGCGCTCGGAGACCCTGGTGCACCGGGTGACCGTACCCCGGGCCGCGCTGGACGCGGCGGGGGCGTACACGGTGTGCTTCCGGGCGCTGCCGGAGCGCAGGCCCTACTTCCCGGAGCTGGGGCCGGAGAAGCGCTACGCCTACCGCTTCCGTCCCGCGCCGGAGACGGGCGTGCTGCGCATCCTCCTTATGGCGGACACCCATTCCATGGTGGAGGAGCCCAACGCCGCTGCCGATGCTGCCGGGGACTTCGACCTGCTGGCGCTGTGCGGGGACATTCCTGCGGAGAGCAAGCAGCTGTCGGACATCCGGGCCATCTTCGACGTGACCTCGGGCGTGACCCACGGGGAGAAGCCGGTGATCTTCGCCCAGGGGAATCACGACTACCGCGGGCGGCTGGCCACGGAGTTGGGAGAGTATGTGGGCCGGCGGGATGGCTGCAGCTGGTATACCTTCCGTCTGGGGCCGGTATGGTGCGTTGTGCTGGACTGCGGCGAGGACAAGGCTGACACCCACACGGAATACGGTGGGCTGGTGGACTGCCACAGCATGCGGCTGAAGGAAACCACATGGCTGCGGGATGTGGCATCCCGGGCGAAGGAAACGTACCTGGCTCCGGGGATCACCACGCGCCTGGCCCTCTGTCATGTACCCTTCATGACGGAGGACGTGTGCATCAAGGTATATCCCGACCCAGAGCAGAACCGGGCCACCTTCGACATTGAGCGGGACATCTACCGGGAGTGGACGGAAATCCTCACCGGCATGGGCGTGGACGCGATGCTCTGCGGCCACACCCATGTGCTGAGCCTGACCCGCCCTGGGGATCCCGATGCCCGTTACGGCATGGGCTTTCCTGTGCTGGTGGGCGCGGAGCAGAACGGCCCGGGACTGTACCGCTGTGCGCTGCTGACCCTGCAGGATGGGCACATGACCGCGCAGATTGCCTCCAGCGACGGCAGTCTGACGGATTGGGCGGCGGTATTCTGAGAAACCATCGGACAGCAAAAGGCTCTCCCGGCAGGGGAGAGCCTTTTTGCTGCGGGAGGACGGCCTTATGGCAGATCAGCGAAGTACCGGAGCACATCGCTGCCGGATCTGGCGAAGCAGCCTGTCCTGTCCAGGGGAATGCCGACGCTGCAAGCCGTACCGCCCGTGTAGACCGCGCCGGTAAACACATCCGTCCAGTCATGCCCTGCGGGGAAGTAGACGCTGCGTTCCCTGGCGCCCTGGGTGTATACGGGCGCAATCAGCAGGTCATGGCCGAACAGGAATTCATCCTCCGTCAGCCAGCACTGCCGATCTTCCGGGCAATCGTAGAACAGGGGCTTCATCACAGGTGTGCCGCGGGTGTGCGCCTCATGCATGGCAAGGGCGATGTAATCCTTCAGGCCTTCGCGCAGCAGGATGAACCTGGTCAGGATGGCCTCGGCTTCCGGGCCGTAGCTCCAGATTTCGTTGTCCGCGCCGCTGGGACACATGCCGCCGCCGTCCGCGCCCAGGGGCGGACGATGGGGCTCCCGGTCGCCGTGCAGGCGCATCACAGGGCAGAAGGCACCGAACTGGAACCAGCGGATCAGCAGCTCCCGGAAGGCGGGATCCTCCGGGTTGCCCCCGTGAAAGCCGCCGATGTCCGCCGTCCACCAGGGGATGCCGGCAATACCCATGCTCAGGCCCGCGGAAATCTGATTCCGCAGCTGGGTGAAGGTGGACGGGACGTCGCCGGACCAGGCGAGCGCGCCGTAGCGCTGGCTGCCCGCCCAGGCGCAGCGAATCAGATTCACCGGGTTCTCTACGCCCGCAGCCCTCATGCCGTCGTAGAAGGTTCTTGCGTACTGCACGGGATACCAGCACGCCGTTTCCTTCGCGGGGCCCACATGGTAGCGGTACAGGTCGAAATCAGCGGCGGTGTATTCAGGCTCGGCCTCATCCAGCCAGAAAATGCCGATGCCCTTGTCGAAGTAATTGGCCTTGCAGCGGCTCCACCAGTAAGCGCGCGTTTCCGGGTTGGTGGGATCCATGAAGTTCTCCGAGCCGAAGCAGTCCATGGTAAAGGGAACGCCCTTCTCCACCCGTACCAGCAGGTCGTGATCCTTCATGTAGCGGAAGTCCCGGGCTTTCTGATCCACCGTTGGCCAGACAGAGACCATCAGCCGGATCCCCATGGCCTTCAGTTCCTGCACCAGCTTCTCAGGCTCAGGCCAGTAGCGCTCGTCAAAGCGCCACTCACCCTGCTGCGGCCAGTGGAAATAGTCAACGACAATCACCTTCAGCGGCAGGCCGCGCCGCTTGTATTCCCGCGCCACCTGCAGCAGCTCCTCCTGCGTCTGGTAGCGCAGCTTGCACTGCCAGAACCCGAGACCGAAATCCGGCATTTCTGGCGGGGTGCCGGTAGCCAGCATGTACTGGTCGTGAATCTCGGCAGGGGTGTCCCCGGCGCAGATCCAGTAGTCGATCTGACGGGTCTGCTCCAGCTCCCAGTCGGTCATGCCGGTGCCGAAGGAAACCCTGCCCACCCCCGGGTTGTTGAACAGGAAGCCATAGCCCTTGCTGGAGATGACAAAGGGCACCGGCGCCTGGGTGTTGAAGGGCTTGAGTTCCATCACGGCGCCCTTGCGGTTGAGCTGATGCTGCTGATACTGGCCCATGCCGAAGAGCATTTCATCGTCATCCGCCTCAAAGCGCAGATGGATGCGGTACGCTGCGCCCTCGGCCTTGTATTCGCGGGCATGGCTGCGCACCATCACAACCTGGTCGAGGCTTTCGGGGGAGGAAAAGTCCACGCCCCGCTCCCAGGTGCGGTAGTATTCCCGAAGAAACGTTTCGCCGCGGCTGTTCCGGAAAACCATCTTGCCGAATGCGTCCATGTGTACGCAGAGGCTGCCGACCTTCATGACGGCCTGTTCTTCGCTCAGCTGCGTCACGGACGCAATGCCCTCCGGGGGATCCAGCAGCGCCCAGTCCTTGTTGGAAAAGGGCGAGCCGTCAACGCCGGCGCCGTATTCGGAGGCACGGACGCGGACGGCGCTGGGCCCCCAGGCCTCAATCAGGACGGTTTCCTTGCCACGCTTGAACAGGAAGCCTCTGTCTGTCCGGGTGAAAAACATGATGAACGCTCCTCTCCACGCTGCTTTGCATAGGTGAGAACATGGATCGAATAGGGGCCAAGCACAACGGCTTCCCCGTCCACAGCGACTGCCGCAGGGGCGGCGCAGTCCGGCGCGTCGGCTGTGTTGGAGGCCTGCAGCTCCGCCTGATACAGCACATGACGGGCCAGGCGGAACGATCCGCCGTAATTCAGGGCCTCCAGCTGCAGGAGGATGGGCTCCTCCGTCCGGTTGACGGCAAACACAACAAGCTCCTCTGCCTGCTCGCGGTAGATCACCAGATGATCCACGGCGTCCTGCTCGCCGTACCTGCCTGCGTCATACCGGCTGCCCTGCATGACAGAGCGCATGGCGACGCCCACCCCGAAGGCCGAGGCCAGCTGCAGGGGATAGTAGGTGACGTCCCGCCAGGCGGGGCCCTCCGGCGTGGTATGGATAAGAGAGCTGACGTTGACCAGCATGGACTGGCATGCGATCCTGACCCTGTCGCAATGGCGCATGGCGCACAGGAGCATCTGCATCAGCACCAGCGCGGACTCGAAACGGTAGGCCTTGTCGCACAGCGGAACGCCTGTCTGCCAGGGATGCTCCAGCGCGGGCCAGACCTGGTTCAGAGGATTGACCGTCATGTATTCATCCAGGGCGATCATCATGGGCCGGGGAGAACGGACGGCCGCCCTGGCATAATCACACACCGCGATCATCTCCGTCAGCTGCCGCTCCAGCTCGCAGACGCTGGCCATGTACTCGCCTGTGGTCATGGTGCCCTTTTCAATATACTTGTGCGTGGCGATCATGTCAAGATGATCGTAGGCGCTGAGCAGAACAGCCCTGTCCCACTCCGGGTAGGTGCGCATGTCGTTGTTGGAGCTGCCGTTGGCAATCAGGCACAGGGAGGGATCCAGCTGCTTGAGGGCGTGGGCGGTCTGGCGGACAAGGCGGGCGTATTCATCGGGGGTTTTATGGGCAATCTGCCAGTCGCCGTCCAGCTCGTTGCCCAGGCACCAGGTGCGTATGCCGTAGGGCTCCGGATGGCCATGGGCAATCCGCAGGTCGCTCCAGGCGGTGCCGCCCGGATGGTTGGCGTATTCCAGCAGGTTCCGCGCCGCATCCACGCCGCGTGTACCCATATTCAGTGTCATGATGGTTTGGGCGCCGACGGATTTGCACCAGCGATCGAATTCCTGCAGGCCGAAGGTGTTCGGCTCCAGGGAGCGCCAGGCCAGATCCAGCCGGCGGGGTCTGACGGGTCCGACGGTGTCCTCCCAGTTGTAGCCGGAGGAGAAGTTGCCCCCGGGATAGCGGATGACGCTCAGGTGAAGCTCACGAACCAGCCGGGTCACATCCTGGCGGCAGCCGTACGCGTCGGCGCTGGGATGTCCGGGCTGATAAATGCCGTTGTAGACGCAGCTCCCCATATGCTCCACAAAGGAGCCGAACAGCGCGCGCGGCACCGGGGCGATGGGATAGTCTCTGACAGTCAGTATGCGGGCTTTCTTCATGGCCGATCAACATCCTCGTTCAGTCTTTCATGCCGGACATGGCGATGCCGGTGATGAATTGGCGCTGCAGACACAGGTACAAAAGAAGCAGGGGGGCGATGGATACCACGGTGGCGGCGATCATCGGCCCGTAATAGGAGGATTGATTGTTGCCCACAAACATGGCGATGCCTGCGGGCAGGGTGCGCATTCCGGCGTCCGTGGTCAGGATCAGCGGATAGGTGAGGTCGTTCCAGTTGGTCATCAGCAGATAGATGCCCAGCGCCACCATGCCGGGCCGGGCCAGGGGCAGCATGATCCGGAAGTAGATGCCGATCTCGTTTTCCCCGTCGATTCTGGCGGCTTCCTCCAGGTTGCGGGGCAGGCTGCGGAAGAAGGTGCGCATCATAAAGATGCCGTAGGCGCAGCTCATGCGCGGCAGCACAAGCCCGGGAAAGGTGTTCAGAATCCCAAGCATGTATTCCTCCACAAACAGCGGAATCATGATGACCTGGAAGGGAATCATCAGCGTCAGCAGAATCAGCGGGTAGATGATTTTCTTGCCCCGGAAGCTGATCCGCGCAAAGGCATAGCCTGCCATGGCGTCAAAAAAGACGGACAGCAGCGTCACGCTCCCGGCGAAAAGGATCGTGTTGCGGATGTAGGTCAGCATGGGGATAAAGCTGAAGGCGAAGGTGTAATTGTAGGTGGTATACTGCTGTGCAAAGACCCGGGGCGGATAGGACATGATGTCCTTCTCCTGCTTGAAGGAGGACGTCAGAAGCCAGAGAAAGGGAAACAGCACCAGGCAGATCATCATCAGCACAAGCAGCTTGCGGACAAGCTCCCCGGCCATGCGCCGGAGCCTGTCGGGATTCATGCGTTCAGTACAGCTTCGATTCATAGCGATCCAGTCCTTTGTTCAGCGTCAGGGATACAGCGGCGATCACCAGAAACAGAATCACTGCGACGGCGGAGGAGAAGCCCAGCTCGTATTTGGCAGAGAATGCCCGGGTGTAGATGTACATGACCACCGTTTCCGTGGCGTTCAGCGGGCCGCCCTTGGTGGTGACATAGGCCTGGTCAAACATCTGCAGGGCATTGATCATGGCGGTGATGGTGCAAAAGCCGATGGTGGGCGCCAGCATGGGCAGGATGATGGCGGTGAACTGCCGGGCAGGGGAGGCTCCGTCCATTTCGGAGGCCTCGTAATACTGCGTGTCAATGCCGGTCATGCCTGCCAGGAGAATGATCATGCTGTGGCCGAAGTTCTTCCATGCGGTAATGAAGGCCAGCAGCGGCATGGCGGTGCGCACATCCTTCAGAAAGCCGGAGGAAGGGAGATTCAGGCGGGAAAGCAGGTAGGGAATATAGCCGATGGTCGGGTCAAGGATCATGGACCAGATGATGCTGATGGAGGTCAGCGAGCAGACAACGGGGATGAACAGCGTCGAGCGGCTGATGCGGTTGAACAGGGTGTTTTTGAACAGCAGCGAGGCGAAGAAAAGCGCTATCAGCACCTGCAGCGGCACCTCCATCGCCATGAAGGACAGTGTGTTGAGAAAGCTGTTGCCGATGCGCGCCGTGGTGAAAACCCTCCGGTAGTTGGCCAGCCCAACAAAATCATGCCTGGTGAAAAACAGATTCATGTTGGTCATGCTGATGCCTGCCGCCGCGGCCAGCGGAAGCAGAACAAACAGGGTCAGCGCCAGGAGCGAGGGCAGAATGAATACATACGCGGCATAGGACGGCTTTGTCCAGAAGTCGGACAGGCGTAATTTTCTTGCGGGCATCATATCATCTCCGATCAGCGATGGATCAGCCGAAAAGGAGGGCGGGGACAACCTTGGAGGCCCCCGCCCCCATCCTGAGGGATATGCGTCTGCGCCTGGAGCGCGTCATGCGCACACGTCATGTTTGTCCGGGCTGCGCGCTTGCAGGCTTCTCAGGTGCAGCTTCGCCTTACTCCTGCAGGAAGCCGGTGATCAGGGCGTCCGCTTCGGCCAGCGCCTCAGCGGGATCGGCGCCGTTCATGACCTTCTCGATGCAGGGCAGCAGCGCGTCGTCGAAGATTTCCGACTGGGCGGCAATGCCCACAAGCACGGGCTCGTTGTATTCCACAGCCTGCGCCATGACGGACACGGTGGTGTTGGCCTTGACTTCCTCGTCGTTAATGACGCTGTAGAGGAAGGGCGGGTTGCCGTTGGCCATGGTCCATTCCTTGCAGATGGCCGTGGTATCCCAATAGGCGATGAAGTCGTAGATGGCGTCCATACGGGCGTCGTCGGTGGAGACGGGAACGGCGAACATGTTGCCGCCCATATCGCCCCTGTGACCAGCGGAGCCCTCGGGGAAGATGGTGACGCCCCAGTTGATCTCATTGGCATTCAGGCTGCCGACCATCCAGTTGCCGTTGACGAGCATGGCCAGGGTACCGGTGCACATCAGGTTTTCCAGCTCAGACTGGGTGTAGCCCACGGGGGAGGACTTGGTCTCCCACGTCAGACGGCTGATATCGCGGAGCACAGCCAGGTTGCTATCCGACTGGAACACGGAGGCCGTCGCATCCTCGTTGATGTAATCGCCGCCGTTACTCATGAACATGTAGTGGTAGCTCTGCTCATAGTCGACCGGGAGGCCGAAGCCGTAGATGTTCTTCTCCGCGTCGGTCAGCTGCTGGGCCAGGGCGATCAGCTCGTCGTAGGTCTGGGGCGGAGCTTCGGGATCCAGCCCTGCAGCGGCGAAGATGTCCTTGTTCCAGTACAGGTAGTTGCAGTAGATCTGCATGGGAATGCCGTAGGTCTGGCCGTCAAGCACGAACAGGTTCAGCACCCGCTCGGCGAAGTTGCTCCTGTCGACGCCTTCCACGTCCCAGAAGCCCTCCAGGGTTTTCAGCATGCCGTTCTGGGCATAGGGCGCGTAGTTGTCCGAGCCCAGCAGCACAAAGTCCGGGGCTGTTCCGGTGGCGATGCAGCCAGGCAGCTTTTCATGCAGGGTTGCCCAGGGCATGATGTCCATGGTGATGTGGATGCCCTTGCCGTTTTCGGCGTTGAACCGCTGGACAATCTCCGCCAGGAGCGCGCCGTCAGCCCCTGTAAAGCCGTTCCAGAAGGTCAGCTCGATGGTTTCATCCGCGAGAGAGACGCCGGGCATGCAGCCGAGCATGAGCATGACAGACAGAATGAGCGCCAGAAACCTCTTCACGTAAATCTTCCTTTCTGTATTCAGATTGAAACGCAATCGCTTGCCGCCCTCCGCCGGGCCCTGCAGACGCGGCAGACGATCTTTGCTCCCTGCCATCATTATACACAGCAGAAAGATTTATGTCAATAAAAAGTTGAAATATTTCATAAAAAGCTGAATGTTTTAACTATTTGGAATATCAACCAGAAACGACATAAAAAAGCAGACCGGAACACCGCACTGGTGTCCCGGCCTGTCAGCAGGCGTCTTATTCCTGCGGTTCCGTGCCGCTTTCCTCATGGTCCATATCGTGGTAGCCGATCTTCAGCACAATGTCCTGGGAGTAGTCGCCAAAGCCCTTGCCGAACAGGTTGATTCCGCCCAGATGCTGCGCATCATGATCCACGCCGATTTTGACGGAGATATGATCCCCTTCGTGGAGCTTGAGCATGTCCAGGGTCACTCGGGAAACGGGATCGCCGTCCAGATAGGAGCCGTTGGCGGTGATCCGCCAGGTCTTCAGCATGCCGAACTGCGTGCCTGTTTCCGTCCACCAGGAGGGCGTGTTCAGCCCGCGGCGGCCGCCAAAGTCGCCGGGGCACTGCCATGTGCCGATTTTGCTGCCATTGATGAAAACGGAAATATCGCTCTCGTAATGATTGTTGTAAAACGGCGCCTCGGAGCATGATTCGAAGGTCAGCTCCAGGTATTCTATGCGCATGTTGCGCGCGGGGCAGCGCGCGAAGCTGTACTCAAGAAAGCCGCTGTTGAACCAGATCAGCTCCGCCTGCAGCCGCTGGGGCACGTAGAAGGAATCGGAGTCGTTCAGCACGCCGATCATGGAGGAGGCCCCGGCCAGGCCGCAGTTGCCCTGGATCGAGTGCGCATAGCTGTACCCCCCCACGGGCATCTCCATGGTAATGGCGTCGGACGCATAGTCGTGCCGGGGGGAGAATGCAAAGTGAATATCGTCGGCAAACAGGCTGCACAGCTTCACCGGCCCGCGCGCGCCCGGCTTGATTTCCGCAATCACCAGGTTGGCTTCCTCCAGCTGGCGGACGTTGGTGGCCGTGGTGGACAACGGCAGATCCAGCGCCCGGGCCATTTCATTGACATTCATGCTCCGGAAGCTGAGCATCTCCAGAATCTGCATCCGGATGGGCGACGAGAGCGCCTTGGCAATCTGGATGGACTTTTCTCTTTCCCGCTGGATATCCAGCACAAACTGGTTCCTGCGGTCCCTGTTTTCCTGCATTGTATCTCTGCGGCCCTCTGCTTTCCTCAAGGATTGGAAACAGTTTACCACATCTTTGGCTTTTTCGCAATGACGGCGCAGGGGAGTGTCGATGCCCTTACAGGTTTCCCTGCTGCTCCAGCGCCTCCCGCAGCAGCTGTACGGCGTGCTTTTCCACCCGGGAGACATAGCTGCGGGAGATGCCCAGCAGCCGGGCGATCTCATGCTGGGGATGCTGCACGCCGTCGGTCAGGCCGTAGCGCATCTCCAGCACCAGCCGCTCCCGGGCAGGCAGCAGGCGCAGCACCCGGTGCACCCGCTCCAGGGTGACCTTGCGGATGACCTCCTCCTCCAGGGCGTCCTGGTCGGTACCCAGGATGTCCATGAAGGTGATGTCGTTCCCCTCCCCGTCGGTGCTGATGGGATCCTGCAGCGACACGTCCCCCTGCCGCTTGCGGGAGGCACGCAGCGTCATGAGAATCTCATTTGCTATCCTCCCGCCAAAGCGCCGGAGCGTCCTCCGCACAGCGGGGCGTCAGGCAGGCCTCCGCGCCGTCCCAGACCACCTGCTGCACCAGCGCTGCCACGGCGGATCGCTGCTGCTCCGGCGGAAGGGCCGCAAGGCAGCGCTCCATGCTGGCAAGGCGGCTGAGCTCGGCCCGGACGGCCTGCTCCTCCAGCGGCGGCTCGGGCGGATGGGCCAGCTCCGCCATACGGTTTTCGATGGCCTCGCAGTCCCGGTGCAGCTGCCCAATGCGCCGCAGGACAGGCTCCCGGGCGTCCATGTCCGCCAGCGTGGCCAGGGAATCCACCAGTGCAGCGAGCCGCTTTTCCGCCTGCGCCTTCTCCTGCCGGAGGGCGGCAAGCTGCTCCTCCGCCGGGGCGGAAGGCTTTGGGAGCGGCTGGCGCAGCAGCGCGGCGAAGGTGGCTGCGTCCTCCGGCAGTGCGGCAAGCTGGGTCAGCACCGCTCTGTCCAGCGCGCCGCCGGGTGCGCTGCGGATGCGGCAGAGGCTGCCCCGGCTCCGCTCCCGCATCCGGCACACGTAAGAGAAGCCCCGTGTGCCGTCCGGCCCCCGGCGTGAGGCCTGCCTGGGGTACATCCGGCTGCCGCAGGTGCAGTACAGCATACCGGACAGCAGCGCGCCGCCGGTGCGGGGCCGGCGGAAGGACTTCGTCCGGTTCTGCGCCAGGGCCTCCTGCACCTGCACCCACTCGCTGCCGGGAATCAGCCCCGGATGCTGCCCCACGGCGATGATCCACCGGCTGACGGGCAGATGGACGGTGGCGCTGCCCTTCTTCTGATCCGTACGGTTGTAGGCCATGACGCCATGGCTCCCGTCGAAGGCGGAGGCGTCCGGGTACAGCTCCGCACCAAGGCCCTCGAAGTAGCGGCGGGCCTCCCCGTCCGCCACAAGATACACCGGATTCTGCAGCATGGCGCGGATGGCGAAGCGGGAGAAGTATTTCCCGCGGCGGGTGCGCAGGCCCCGCTGCATCAGCTCCGCCTCGGTGGCGGTGAGGGAGCGGTTCTGCAGGAACAGCCCGTACACCGTCCGTACCAGCTCCGCCTCCTCCGGGATCAGCCGGAGCCGGCAGGCTCTGCGGGTCTTGCCGTCCACCGTGAGGGCAGTCACGCTCTCGGCAGCAAACCCGGTGGGGGTCACGCCTCCCAGCCAGCGGCCGGTCTTGGCCAGCTCGTGCATGTTGTCGCGGATGCGCTCGGCGATGGTCTCCCGCTCCAGCTGGGAGAAAACCGAGGCAATGTACATCATGGCCCGGCCCATGGGCGTGCCGGTGTCGAACTGCTCCCGGATGGAGATGAACGCCACCCCCAGTTGCGACAGCGTCCCGATCAGCGCGGCGAAGTCGCTGATGTTGCGGCTGATGCGGTCCAGCCGATACACGATGATGGCACGGAGCCGTTTCTCCCGGGCAGCCTTCATCATGGCCTGGAAAGCGGGACGGTTCAGGTTCCCGCCGGAGAAACCCTCGTCCTCATACACCACCAGGCTGGCCAGGGCCTCCGGGCCCTCGTGGGCGGCGATGTACGCCCTGCATAATTCCACCTGGTTGCCGATGCTTTCGCCCTTGCCGGTGAATCTGGATTTGCGGGAGTAGATGGCGATGCATGGATCCTGCTCCTTCACCCTTCATGCGCCTCCCCGGTTGTGGTTGTCAGTGGAGGGTATGGCGGAAGAAACGCGGTTTATGAGGGGCTATCCGCCGGAAGGGCTGCATAGGGTGGGGCAGGGGAGGTGAGCGGCATGGCTGACGGCAGGAGCATCCGGGTCACGGTACAAACGCCCGAAACGGAGGCGGCGCGGCTTCATCTGGCGCGGCGGACGGCGGCTGTTCACGCGGGGATTGTCCGGGCGAAGCTGGAGAAAATGGACTGTCCGGCCCGGCAGAAGGAAGCGCTGCTGCTGCAGCTGACGCAGGGTGCGAAGAACAGCAGGAAAACATCCGGGCATGGCTGATATGGTATCGACAAGCAGATGCCTCCATGGTATAATATAAATCAGTAAGAATTCCGAAGGGGGCTGCTTGTGTGAAACCAAATCTCCGTGCTGATGCCGACGCCATCGTGGCCTCGGCGATCCATGCCGTTCAACCGGACGAGGCTGTCGCCCGGGCCCTGACCCATGCTGATTTCCCGGGGCGGGTGCTGCTGGTGGCGGCGGGCAAGGCTGCCTGGCAGATGGCCAAGGCGGCCTGGGACTGCCTGGGCGAGCGCATTGAGCAGGGCGTCGTCTGCACCAAGTACGGCCATGTGAAAGGGCCGATTCCCCGCTGCGCCTGCTATGAGGGCGGGCATCCCGTGCCGGACGAGCAGTCCTTCCGGGGGACAGCGGCGGCGCTGGAGTTGGTGGCGGGCCTGAATTCGCAGGACACCGTGCTGTTTCTGCTCTCCGGCGGCGGCTCCGCGCTGTTCGAGAAGCCGCTGGTTCCCGGCGAGGAGCTGCAGGACATCACCGGCCAGCTGCTGGCCAGCGGCGCGGACATTGTGGAGATCAACACCATCCGCAAGCGGCTCTCCGCCGTCAAGGGCGGCAGGTTCGCCCAGCTGTGCAGCCCGGCCCGGGTGTTCTCCATCGTCCTGTCCGATAGTCTGGGCGACCCGCTGGACATGATTGCCTCCGGCCCCGCCTGTGCGGATCAGTCCACCTGCGCCCAGGCCCTGGCCATTGCGGACAAGTACGGCCTCTGCCTGAGCGGCGAGGCCCGCTCTCTGCTTGGGCAGGAAACGCCCAAGGCCCTCGACAATGTGACCACGCAGATCACCGGCAGCGTCCGGGAGCTGTGCGCCGCCGCGGCGAAGACCTGCGCGGAGCTGGGCTACGAGCCCCTGCTGCTGACGGACCAGCTGTGCTGCCAGGCGAAGGAGGCGGGCAGCTTCCTGGCCTCCGCCGTGCGCACCCATCTGCAGGACGGCAGGAGCCTGGCGCTGATCGCGGGGGGCGAGACAGTGGTGAAGCTGACGGGCCACGGCCTGGGCGGACGCAATCAGGAGCTGGCGCTGGCGGCAGCGGCGGGCATTGCGGGCCTTGATCGGGCGGCGGTGTTCAGCGTGGGCAGCGACGGTACCGACGGCCCCACCGATGCGGCGGGCGGCTATGTGGACGGGGACACGGCGGCGGAGCTGGCCGCCCAGGGCCTGACCATCGACGCGGTGCTGAAGGACAACGACGCCTACCACGCCCTGCAGAAAACCGGCGGGCTGATCATCACCGGGCCCACCGGCACCAACGTCAATGACGTGGCTGTGGCATTGATCCGCGGCGAATAATCCCCAGAGAATACCATACAGAAGGGAAGCCTCCGGAGAATGAAGTATTCCGTTGAAAACGGACATTGAAGAAAAGCACCTCTAGTTGTAGGATAACTACGACTGGAGGTGCTTTTGCATGAAGATCAAACAGTATGGACCCAGAATGGAAGAACTAAAGCGAGAAGGCAAGACATATCGG
>JAXEEE010000107.1:0-7670 GCA_034104265.1 Eubacteriales bacterium
GGGGGGGGCCCCCTAAGCCCCCCCGCCCCCCCCCCCCCCCGGGCGCCCCTTGGGCGCGCCGGGCCTCCACCCAACAATGATTCCCCCGAACGGGAGTCCAGAGGGCTATGCAGCCCTCGGGCGAGGGTCTGGGGCGAGAAGCCCCAGCGTACCCCTCCCCTCACATTCGACGAATGGACAATTCCACCACCCCCGCCGCGCCGCAGCGGACGCAGTACGTCCCCGGGTGCAGCGCGCGCATCCGGGCACCGCGCGGGCCCGCGGACAAGCGGTACGCATGCCCCTCTCGCAGGGTGACGATCAGCACAGCACGGGGATCGCGCGCGTCCACCGTGATGTCCACCGCCGTGCAGTCCTCGTTCCAGGCCTGATGAAGGATCGCTGTGTCAAACCCCGCCGCCGCATTGCCCGGCACATAGTAGACACGGTACCAGTCCAGCACAGGGCTGGACAGCCCCGAGAAGTGGTGGAACCCCGCGCCCCGGCCGTTGGTCAGCATAAAATGCTCGTAGCTGTTGCCGTTCACGCCGGTCTCCCGCTTCCACAGCCGCAGCGCCGTCCGCACAATCCGGTTCGCCAGCGCGTCCTCCCCCAGATCCAGCAGCGCCTTCCACACAATCCACTGGTGCGGCATCCATACCGATCCGTTCCAGTACCCCGTGCGTAGGAAGTACGGCGACCGCGTGTCCACCACGCTCAGCCCCACCGGCGTCATCAGCCCCCGGCGGATGTTCTCCAGCATCCGCCTGCGCTGCCCGTCCGTGCAGGCCCCCGCCAGCAGCGGATACAGCCCGTCCAGACCCTGGTTCGGATTCACGCCGGCCTCGTCCCGCAGGATCCCCCCAAAGCCGCCTTCCCCGTCGTCCACGCTGTAGCCGAAATACCCCGTCTCCTCGTCCCAGCACCGGGCAAGAGCCTCGCTCAGCACCCGGCGGTCAGCCTCGTAGGCCGATACGTCCTCCGCCAGGCCCAGCGCCTTCGCCGCATGGGTCAGAATCCTGCCGTATATCAGCATCATGGACGTGACAATCACCGGCGCGGATCGTCCCTCCAGCTGATGCTCATGCAGGTACTTCTGCGTCGGATAATCATCCCAGCCGCCGGAATTGTAGAAAATCTCCCACGTGGCAATCAGCCCGCCCCGCCGGGGCAGCGTCAGGAAATACCGGTACGCCCGCCGCAGCGCCGGATACAGCCGTCCGCAGGTCGCAAGCCCCCCCTCGTCCAGCAGCAGCTTGAAGCCGAACATCTGCGTCAGAAGCGGCGAGCCGTGGTTCAGGTAGGGGGAGTGCTCGTCCTCCCGGGGCATCAGATAGGCCTGCAGGCACTCGATGGCCCGGCGGCGATCCAGCGCCATCAGCCCCAGGGCGATCATCCCGCAGTCCCAGGTGTAGAAGCTGTCCCAGATCTTCCCCGGGGTGTAGCTGTGAATGTAGCGTCCCCGCCAGTAGGCCGGATACACCACGTTCAGCGCCGTGGCCGCGCTCAGCCGCGCCATGGAGAACCGCAGCGACTCCCCGCAGGGGTTCGCCGCCAGCTCCGGCAGGGGCAGCGCGGACACCTCCCCGGGCTCGCCCCCGGCGGATATCAACACCGTAAAGGTTTTGCGCCCGTGGGGCTCCAGGAACACCGGCCGGATGAACAGATCCGTGAAGTGCCCCCGGCCGTATCCCTCCAGCCGCAGCCGCACATGCTCGTGAATGTTCCGGGTGAGGATATCCCCGTCGCTCTCCCCGATCAGCTCCCGCAGCACATAGTCCTCCGCATCCCAGCGGACGGTGTAGGTCTGCGGCAGCAGCGGATAGCGCAGCGTCATGGCGTGATCCCCGCGGACGATCTCCGGCACGAAGGCTTCCGGCCAGGGGGTGAAGGCTGTCCGCCCCGCGTCCATGCCGATGGCAAAGCCGTCCAGCAGCAGCTTTCCGCCCTCATGGGCGATGGTCAGCCCATCGTATCTTCCCCGGGGCAGGGGCAGCAGCGCGGTGGTCAGGACATCGCTGGCAGGAAGCGGCAGCACCTGCCCGTCCACCTCCACCGCCGTATCCGCATCGGCCCGGTAGCGCACCAGCAGGCTGTCCGCCTCCAGGGGTGCCAAGGCATAGCGCAGGCAGACCCGCTGCCCGGCAGGCAGGGCCATGGCGCAGCCCTTCACCGCCAGCGACTCCGGCTGCTCCCCCAGGCGGAAGCCGTCGTGGGTGATGCCCGTCAGGCCCTCCTGCCCGACCCAGTCCGCCGCCGATACCCAGGCGCAGCCCTCCGGCACATGCACCTCCGAGGCCGTCAGGGGCCGGTTGACGAAGGTGGGGATCCGCACGGAGAAGCAGAAATCCGCCTGCACGCTTTGCGGTAGGGCGGTGTTGTTGACAAAGGTGCAGCGTACCGCCGCCCGGTCGCCCTCCTGAGCGAAGTCCGTCTCCAGGTACAGCTGCCCGCCGGGGATCAGCTCGTACCGGTACACAAATCGCATCAGATCCGGCCGGGCCTGCCACAGCCGGGCGCCGCTGTCGGTGATGGAGCGGGTGTCCATCACGGAACGGCGGTACAGCCCCGGCAGCACGTCCACGTCCAGGCGAAGGCCCCGGGTCTCATCCGCCGCGTGGGAGAAGCCCACGTACTGCTTGTTGTAGGGGCCGTAGGGGGGCAGATCCTGATCGTGTGCCGCCCAGAGTTCCATGATATCCTTCATGAAGGTGTGCCTCCCGTCAGTCCTCGGCATGGTCGATGACGATATGCCCGCCGCCCCAGACCCTGCGGCCCGTCCAGTCGTCGTCCGGGTCGGCCCAGAAGGGATCCGCCGGACTCAGCCCCAGGGGCAGGAACACCGCCGTGCACAGGTACAGGCTGCCGATGTTGATGTATCCCTCCGCCAGCTCCGGCTGATGCCCGTACACGCCGGGCAGCAGCCAGCCGTCCCCGTCGAACATGTCCGGCGCGCTCATCACCCGGTGGATCACGCTGGTCAGCCCGCAGCGCACCCCCGCGGGGGTCAGGTGGGGCGGCAGCATGTGCTCCAGCGCCGCCTGGGCCAGCATCTGGAACGCGCCGAAGCGGTAGCAGATGGAGCGGCCCGCCACCGGGTAGCTGCCCTCCGGGCCGATCATACGCTCCAGGATGCCGGCGTAGCGGGCGGCATGGGCGCTGACAGCGGGCTGCATGGCGGCGATCTCCCCGTTCTCCCCCGCCAGGAGGTTGACAATGTCCACGTACATGGGCTGAATCACGAAGCTGTTGTAGTAATCCCAGTGGAAGCAGGGCCCGTCGCCGTACACGCCGTCGCCCAGGTACCAGGCCTGGAAGGTGCGCAGGGCGTACAGCACCCGCATCACGTCCCAGGGCTCCCCCAGCACATGCAGGCCTGCCTCCACCATGGCGGAGAAGAGGATCCAGTTGCAGTTGGCCGCGGCGATTCCCCGGGAGGAACGGAAGGCCTCCGCCAGCTGACGGCGGGTCTTCTCCGGCAGCGCCCCCGCCAGCGATTTGGGCGCGCGCAGGATGGCGTGGGCCAGGAAGGCCGCGTCCACCAGGGGCTGTCCGCCGGTGGTGAAGTTCATGAAATCCGGCGACGCGGGATCCACCGCCATGTCGATGCAGCGGATCGCCTTCTCCCGCCAGTCCGCCTGCAGCGCGCGCTCCTCCCCATCCAGGGCGGCAGCGTCCGCCTCCAGCCAGGGGGCAAGGCCCAGCATGCTCCGGCCGAAGGCCTCCAGCGGGGCGTACTCCGCCCGGTCGCCATGGAAGGCAAGGGGCATGGTTTTCTTCAATTCGCCCGCAGCCAGGCGATCCATCACATTTCCTTCAATTTGCAGCAATCGACTGAGCCAGTCCCGGCGAGTGGCGTTCATCATCACGGCCTCCTGCAGTATATCAGTTTTGTCTCCTGTGTCCTGCGCTCCGGCAGGTATGTCCCTATTATATCGGCTGCGGGACGGGATTGCAATGCGCAGAAAGCACACAAGCGCCGGGGAGCCGCCCTTCGCAGCCTCCCCGGCGCTGTCATTGTATGCTGCTTTACCCCTGGAGCGTCTTTTTCAGGAACTGCCCGGTGTAGCTGGCCTCGCAATCCGCCACGGTCTCCGGCGTGCCCTCGCACACCACCGCGCCGCCGCCCGCGCCGCCCTCCGGGCCCAGGTCAATCAGCCAGTCCGCCACCTTGATCACATCCAGGTTGTGCTCGATGACCAGCACGCTGTTGCCCGCGTCCGTCAACCGCTGCAGCACGTGGATCAGCCGGTCCACGTCCGCCATGTGCAATCCCGTGGTGGGCTCGTCCAGCAGGTAGAGCGTCTTGCCGGTGGCCTTGCGGCTCAGCTCCGTGGCCAGCTTCACCCGCTGGGCCTCGCCGCCGGAGAGCGTGGTGGAGGGCTGGCCCAGCTTCATGTACCCCAGGCCCACGTCGTAGAGGGTCTCCAGCTTGCGCAGGATGGGCTGGTGGTTCTCGAAGAAGGCCATGGCCTCCTCCACGTTCATGTCCAGCACCTCGTAGATGTTCTTGCCCTTGTAGGTGACCTCGAGGGTCTCCCGGTTGTAGCGGCGGCCCTTGCACACCTCGCAGGGCACGTAGATGTCCGGCAGGAAGTGCATCTCGATTTTCAGCAGGCCGTCGCCGGAGCAGGCCTCGCACCGCCCGCCCTTGACGTTGAAGGAGAAGCGGTTCTCCTTGTAGCCCCGGGCCTTGGCCTCGGGGCACATGGCGAAAATCTTGCGGATCAGGTCGAACAGCCCGGTATAGGTGGCGGGATTGCTGCGGGGCGTGCGGCCGATAGGGCTCTGGTCGATGCAGATGATCTTGTCCAGCTGCTCCACGCCCTCCATGGCCCGGAAGCGGCCCGGACGGGTCTTGGCACGGTTCAGCACCCGGGCCAGGTACTGGTGGATGATCCCGTTGACCAGGCTGCTCTTGCCCGAGCCGGACACTCCCGTCACGCAGCACAGCACCCCCAGGGGCACGTCCACGTCAATGTTCTTCAGGTTGTGCTCCTGGGCGCCCAGGATCCGCAGGAAGCCCGTAGGCTCCCGGCGGCTGGCAGGAACGGCGATCTTCTTCGCCCCGGACAGGTACTGCCCGGTGATGCTGGCGGGGTTGCGCTTGATGTCCTCCACCGTGCCCTCGGCCACGATGTTGCCCCCGTGGATGCCCGCGCCGGGGCCCACGTCCACAATCCAGTCCGCGGCGTACATGGTTTCCTCGTCGTGCTCCACCACGATCAGCGTGTTGCCCAGATCCCGCATACGCTTCAGGGTGGCGATGAGCTTCTGGTTATCCCGCTGGTGCAGCCCGATGGAGGGCTCGTCCAGAATGTACAACACCCCCATCAGCGACGAGCCGATCTGCGTGGCCAGGCGGATGCGCTGGGCCTCGCCGCCGGACAGGCTCCCCGCCGCCCGGCCCAGGGTCAGGTAGCTCAGGCCCACGTCCGTCAGGAAGCCCAGGCGGGCGTCGATCTCCTTGAGGATCTGCGCGGCGATCATCCGCTCCTTCTCCGTCAGCGTCAGGCCCTGGAAGAAGGCCCGGGCGTCCGCGATGGACATGTCGCTGACCTGGGCCAGGTTCAAGCCGTTCACCGTGACGGCCAGGGCCTCCGGCTTCAGCCGCTGCCCACGGCAGACGGGGCAGGGCTCCTCGGCCATCAGCTCCTCATACTGCTGCTTCATGGCGTCGGAGGTAGTCTCCCGGTAGCGCCGCTCCAGGGTGGGGATCACCCCGTCGAAGGTGGTGGCGTAGGTACCCATGCCGTGGGCGCCCTCGTAGGTGATGGTGATCTTCTCCTTGCCCGTGCCGTAGAGCAGGGCGTGCATGGCCTCCTGGGGCATATCCTGAATGGGCGTGTCCAGGGTGAAGCCGTACTTCTCGCCCATGGCGGTGAAGTACTGGCCGGTCATGCTGCTTTCATCGCTGAGGTTGAAGCCTGTGGCGTTCAGCGCGCCCTGGCGCAGGGAGCGGCTCCTGTCCGGGAAGAGCATGTCCAGGCTGATCTTCTGCAAAGTGCCCAGGCCGGAGCACTCGGGGCAGGCGCCGAAGGGGCTGTTGAAGGAGAACATGCGGGGGGCCAGCTCCTCAATGGACACGCCGCAGTCCGGGCAGGCGTAGTTCATGGAGAACAGCAGCTCTCCCTTGTCGAACAGATCCATGATCACCAGGCCCCCGGAGCGGGCCGTGGCCGTCTCGATGGAGTCCGCCAGGCGCTTCTGGAACTCCTTGCCCTCCCGGATGATCAGGCGGTCCACCACAATTTCAATGCTGTGCTTCTTCTTTTTGTCCAGGGCGGGGGTGTCGTCCAGCTCGTACAGCTCCCCATCGATGCGCACGCGAACAAAGCCGCTCTTGCGGGCCTCCTCCAGGATTTTCGCATGCTCGCCCTTGCGGGCGCGAACCACCGGGGCCAGCACCTGCATCCGGGTGCCCTCGGGGTACTTCTGCACCGCGTCCACCATCTGATCCACCGTCTGCTGGCGGATTTCCTTGCCGCACTGGGGGCAGTGGGGAATGCCGATGCGCGCCCAGAGCAGGCGCAGGTAGTCGTGGATTTCCGTCACCGTGCCTACGGTGGAGCGGGGGTTGCGGCTGGTGGTCTTCTGGTCGATGGAGATGGCGGGGCTCAGGCCGTCGATCACGTCCACGTCGGGCTTCTCCATCTGCCCCAGGAACTGCCGGGCGTAGCTGGACAAGCTCTCCACATACCGCCTTTGGCCCTCGGCATAAATGGTATCGAAGGCCAGGCTGCTCTTGCCCGAGCCGGACAGGCCGGTGAACACCACCAGCCTGTCCCGGGGGATGGTCAGGTTCACGTTGCGCAGGTTGTGCTCCCGCGCCCCCTGAATCACGATATTTTCGTTCATGCGCTTGCTTCTCCTCCGCCGCGGGAATTCCTCCTGCGGCGCGCGTCCGTCCTCAGTGTTGCATTCGGGCGCATGGCCCATACGGCTGATTTTCGCCGCCCCCGGCGGGACGGCGCATGGACAGTGTAGCACAACTTCCGCCAAAGTGCAACGCGAACACGAACAGATTTTCGTCCGTTTTTGCATGAAAAAGGCCGGGGGAAACCCGGCCGGGCAGGTCATGCGTCTTCGTGTCAGAAAATACTGCGGATCATCAGGCCGCCGCCGAACACAATCATCGGTATACCGAGGATCGCCCCGATGATGGTCAGGCACAGCGCCACCCCGCCGCAGCAGATGATCAGCCCCAGGATGAATGCCGTCAGCCGCCCCACCGCGCCCAGGATCAGGCCGATCAGGTTCGCCGCCAGCTGAAAGGGCCAGGTCAGCAGATTCCACAGACAACCCATTGCGTCTCCCTCCTTCATGCAGGATGATCCTACCATATCCCGCCCGGGGAAGAAAGGGATGGCGCATGAGACTTTCATGAGAAACGGATTAACCCCGGCCGCAGCGCAGCGGCCACCCGCAGCCACACCCCGGGGAGGCCCGGAGGGGCCGCAGCCCCTCCGCCACACCCCAGGAAGGCACGAAGAAACCGCGCCACCCGCAGGCACGTCCCCCGGGGAGGTTTGGAGGGGCCGCAGCCCCTCCGCGTGTCAATCGTTGCCGGCGGCTCCGCCGCCGGGGCGGGTCGTTTTCCGCTCTGCGGAAAACTTTCCTTACACTCGCGACCGGCCGGGAGGGGCGCAAAGCGCCCCGACCAGTGAGCGAGTGCAAAACTCAAAAAAGTG
>JAXEEE010000108.1:0-14954 GCA_034104265.1 Eubacteriales bacterium
GGTCTGGTCGGTCTCGCCGAAGTACTGACGGCGCTCGCTATGGCCGATGATGACGTATTCCACGCCCGCAGCCACCAGCATGTCCGCGCTCAGCTCGCCCGTGAACGCGCCGGAGGGAGCCCAGTGCACGTTCTCCGCGCCCAGGTGGATGTTGGAGCCCTCGATGGCCTCCTTCACCGCGCAGAAGTTCACCGCAGGCACGCAGACCACCACGTCGCAGGTGGCGTCCTTCACCAGGGGCTTGAGCTCGTTGACCAGCGCCACGGCCTCGGCGGGGGTCTTGTTCATCTTCCAGTTACCGGCAATAATCGCCTTACGCATGGGAATCACCTCATGTACTCATATTTGTGGAACATACCAAAGCCGTCCCTGCGGGATTGCCACAGGGACGGGGCTCGTGTCAAAGAAGTGGCTGCGGCCACTTTTTTGAGTTCAGCAGCCTTTTGCCGGACGCTATGCTCCCGGCCGCAAAAGGCTGTAATGAAGCGATTTTGCCAGCAAAATCGCAGACCCGCCCCGGCGGCAAAGCCACCGGATACGATGACAGTCGAAGGGGCTGCGGCCCCTCCGACGCCTCTCAGGTATACGCCTTTCTGCCCGTCCCTGCAGAATTGCCGCAGGGACGGGGTCGGGCGCATGCATTATGCGGGATTACTTCTCGTCCAGAGCCGCAACGCCGGGCAGGACCTTGCCCTCCAGGTACTCCAGGGAAGCGCCGCCGCCGGTGGAGATGTGGGTCATCTTGTCGCCCAGGCCCATCTGCTCCACAGCCGCCGCGGAGTCGCCGCCGCCGATGATGGTCACAGCGTCGCTGTCAGCCATGGCCTGCGCCACAGCCAGGGTGCCCTTGGCCAGGGTGGGATTCTCGAACACGCCCATGGGGCCGTTCCAGACCACGGTCTTGGCAGCCTTCACAGCCTCAGCAAACAGCGCCTGGGACTTGGGGCCGATGTCGCAGCCTTCCAGGTCAGCGGGGATCTTGTCGGAATCACACACGGTGGTGGGCACGTTGGGGTCGAAGGTGAACTCAGGCACGCACACGGTGTCGATGGGCAGGAGCAGCTTCACGCCCTTCTCCTCGGCCTTCTTCATCATGTCCTTGCAGTAGTCGATCTTGGTCTCGTCCAGCAGGGACTTGCCGATCTCATAGCCCTTGGCCTTGAGGAAGGTGAAGGCCATGCCGCCGCCGATGATCAGGGTGTCGACCTTCTCCAGCAGGTTGTTGATGACGTTCAGCTTGTCCTCGATCTTCGCGCCGCCCAGCACAGCCACGAAGGGACGGTCGGCGTTCTCCAGAGCCTTGCCCATCACGGCCAGCTCCTTGCCGATCAGATAGCCCGCCACGTTGGGGGACAGGAACTTCGTGACGCCCTCGGTGGAGCAGTGAGCGCGGTGGCAGGAGCCGAAGGCGTCGTCCACATAGCAGTCAGCCAGGGAAGCCAGCTCCTGGGAGAAGGTCTCGATGTTCTTGGTCTCTTCCTTGCGGAAGCGGGTGTTCTGCAGCAGCACCACGTCGCCGTCCTTCATGGCGGCCACGGCAGCCTTGGCGTTCTCGCCCACAACGGTATCGTCATCGGCAAAGACCACGGTCTGGCCCAGGTACTGGCTCAGGCGCTCCGCCACGGGGGCCAGGGAGAACTTGGCCTCGGGGCCGTTCTTCGGCTTGCCCAGATGGCTGCACAGGATCACCCGGCCGCCGTCGGCAATCAGCTTCTTGATGGTGGGCAGGGCAGCCACGATGCGCTTGTCGTTGGTGATCTTGCCATCCTTCATGGGGACGTTGAAGTCGCAGCGCACGAGAACCTTCTTGCCAGCAACCTGGATGTCGTCAATCGTTTTCTTGGCCATGTTGCACACTCCTTCAAATTCCTGTACGTAGATGATATTGCAAAAGCCTTGTTCAGGCGTGCAATCCTTGGTTCCGTCCTTTCTATGATACCACGCAAAGCCCCTGATGGCAAGCATTTTCCGGTATCTTTGACAAAACCCTGACAAGTTTTTCTTCTCCCCCGCATACGCTGATGCGGAGGTGACCCGGATGGTTCAATGTCCCTTTCGCGCCCTGGGCATGCTCGCCCTGTGCGCGCTGACGGTGTACCTGCTCAGCCGCAGCTTCGACCCCCAGCGGCTTTCCGGCCGGGCGGTGACCCGGTGCGTGGCGGGGCTTTTGCTGCTCCTTTTGTGGAACCTGCTCGTCCCCCTGCGGCTGGGAATCAATCCCCTGTCCATGCTGACAGCGGGATGCCTGGGGCTGCCGGGGATGATGCTGCTGGCCGTCCTGGCGATCATGGGTTAGACGGACACAATCTCGATCCCGGCCATGGCCTCCTCGATGAGACCCTCCACATCCAGCTTGCCCTCGCCCTCCAGGATTTTCTCCATCTTGGGGTTGGTGGCGGGGTGGCGGGGCGTGAACACCGTGCAGCAGTCCTCGTAGGGCAGGGAGGAGGTCTCCAGCGTACCGATGCGCCGGGCCACCTCGATGATCTCGCTCTTGTCAAAGCCGATCAGCGGGCGGAACACGGGCATCTCCACCACCATGTTGGTGGTGTTCAGGGCCTGCATGGTCTGACTGGCCACCTGGCCAATGCTCTCGCCGGTGATGAGGGCCTCGCACTGCTCCTTAAGGGCCACACGCTCGGCAATGCGCATCATGAAGCGCCGCATGATCAGCGTGGTGTACTCCTCGGGGCACTTCTCGTGAATCTCCATCTGGATATGGGTGAAGGGCACCACGTGCACCCGGATGCCGCAGCAGCTTTCCGACAGGATCCGCGCCAGATCCAGCACCTTTTCCTTGGCCCGGTCGGAGGTGTAGGGATAGCTGTGGAAGTGCACGGCGTTGATGCGCACGCCCCGCTTGGCGATCATCCAGCCGGCCACGGGGCTGTCAATGCCGCCGGAGAGCAGCAGCGTGGCCCGGCCGCCGGTGCCCACGGGCATGCCGCCCACCGCCATGATGACCTTCACGTACAGGTAGCACCTGTCGCGGATCTCCACGTTCACCACATGTTGAGGGTTGTGGACATCCACCGACAGCTCCGGGTGGGCCTGCAGGATCCGATAGCCCATCTCCATGCCGATGGCGGGAGAATCGAGGGGATACTGCTTGTCCGAGCGGCGGGCCACCACCTTGAAGGTGCCCGTCAGGCCCTCGGTCATGCAGACGGCCTGGGCGCAGATGGCGTCGAAGTCCGCCTTGTCCATCTCCACCGCGGGGCACACGCTGTGCACGCCGAAGACCTTTGTCACCCGGCGGATGCACTCCTCCATATCGTCAAAGCCGCTGACGAAGATGCGGCCGTCATGCAGCCATACCTCGCCGTGGAGCGGGGCCACCGCGTGCTTCACGCGCTTGACCAGCGCCCGCATGAAAACGGGGCGGTTCAGCCCCTTGAGAAAAATTTCGCCGTAGCGAACCAGCAGCAGCTCTCGCACAGAGCGTCTCTCCTTTATGCTGCCTTACCGGCGGACATAGCGCCGCAGCAGCCCGTAATGCTTGATTGCCGCGTCGGCGGCGTAGTCGATGTCCTCCATGGTGGTGTCCGGGCAGAGGCTGAAGCGCAGCGCACTGTCCTTGATTTCCGCCGGGAGGCCCATGGCCGTCAGCACGCCGGAGAACTTCTGCTTGCGGCTGGCGCAGGCGGATCCGGCGCTGACATAGACCCCGTCCCCTTCCAGGGCAAAGAGCATGGTCTGGGAACGGACGGGGGGCAGGCTCACATTGAGGATGTGGGGCGCGCTGGCGGGATCATCCAGGGCGGGGCCGTTGAGGACGGCCTCAGGAATCGCTTCATGCAGACGCTGCCACAGATGCGCCTTGCAGACCCGCATCCTCTCCGCACCGTCGGCGGGATAGGTGCGCACCGCCTCTCCCAGGCCGATGATGCCCACGGTGTTCTCCGTGCCGGAACGGTAACCCTCCTCCTGCCCGCCGCCAAAGACGATGGGGCTCAGCTTGTGGCTCTTTTGCACAATCAGCCCGCCCACGCCCTTGCAGGCGTGAATCTTGTGCCCGCTGAAGGCGTAGGACTGGATGCCCAGGCGATTGAAATTCACCGGAACGCGCAGGAAGCCCTGCACGCCGTCCACATGAATGGCGGCGTCAGGGCAGTATTGCTTGCGCAGGGCAACGATCTCCTCCAGGGGCTGAATCGCGCCGCTCTCGTTGTTCACCTGCATTACGCAGATCAGGCGCACCGTGTCGTCCAGCATGGCGGCCAGGGCCGGCAGATCCGCCACACCCCGCCTGTCCACGGGAATCAGCTCAACCTTGTGGCCCAGCCGCTCCGCCTCCTGGGCGCACTGCAGTACCGCCGGATGCTCCACGGCCATCAGCAGCACCCTTCCGGGCCTGCGCACCGTGCGCAGATGCCCCAGGATGGCGATGTTGTCGGCCTCGGTGCCCCCGGAGGTGAAGATCAGCCGCTGGCCCGCCCCGCCCGCCGCCTTCAGGCAGTCCTCCCGGGCTGCGGAGAGCAGCTTCTCCGCCTCCAGGGCAGGGCGGTAGAGGGAGGAAGGGTTGTGCCAGTGGACGGTCAGGGCGTCCTGCATGGCGCGCACCACAGCCTCAGATGGCCTGGTGGTGGCGCTGTTGTCCAGATAGACTTCCATGCCTTACTCCTGCCATGCTCCGCGGGGCAGATAATGCTTGATGTAGTCCACCATTTCCTCGCTGGGCTCGATGATGATGATGCGCTTGTTGGTTTCCTTCTGGAAGTAGAAGTAGTACAGCTCCGCGCCACGGTTGAGGAACCAGTTGTCCTTGCGCACGCCGGGCATGGTGATGTAGCGCTGGAAGGCGGGGCTGCTGACCTTGCCGAAGGCGTCCACGCGGTTGACCTTCAGGCTGCCCAGGCTCTTGCGCTTCCTGTTGTTGAACACCATGGCGAAGTCCATGTCGCCGTTGGTGAAGGTGTACTCATAGTCCGTGCGCAGGCGGTCGCGGAAAAGGAACAGCACCACCGCGATGCCGATGTTGATCAGCGTCACCACCAGCTGGGGCACGGAGAAGGCGTAGAACAGGAACTGCAGGTTGAACAGGCCCATCAGCGCCGAGAGAATCATGACCACCATGGACAGCACAAACAGAATCTCATTGAGCACCTTGTTCTTCTTGACCACGATTTCTTCCAGGAAACGATCCATGACTGCATTCCTCCGTATTGTATTGATAGGATAACATCCAGGATTACAAAAGGATAAAGGCCAGCGCGCACATCAGCCCCACCATCGCGCCGCCGAGAACCTCCACCTTGGTGTGGCCCACCAGCTCCTTCAGGTCGTCATCGGCGATCTGCTCCCCGTTGATGAGCACCTTGCGGAGAATCTCGTTGAGCACCTGGCCCTGGTTGCCGGTTTCCTTGCGCACGCCGGTGGCGTCGTACATGACGATGGCCGCCATGATGAAGCTCAGCGCAAACACCGAGGTATTGTAGCCCTCCAGCGCGCCGATCATGATCGTCAGGGATACCACGAAGGCCGTATGGGACGACGGCATACCGCCGCTGCCGAAAAAACGCGTCCAGTCAAGCTTCTTCTCCACCAGCCAGTAGGTGGGAATCTTCAGCGCCTGCGCAACAAACCACGCCGTTACGGCGCACAGCAGCGCGCGGTTGGAAAAGACCTCCACAACGTTATGCACGCCATCACCCTTCCTGTCCCTGATCGACTCTCTTGATAGATTCTCTTTATTGTACCCTCATCAGGGTACTTTGCGCAAGGTCTTTCAAAAAATTCATGGATTCGCCAAAAATACCGAGGGCTTCCACCGCCAGGCGGATGTGCTCCCGGGCGTCGCGGCGGGTCTGCTCCACGCCCACGGCAGCAACCCACGTCAGCTTGCCCAGGGCTGCGTCCATGCCCGTGTTCTTGCCCATGAGGGCCGCGTCGCCCTCCACGTCCAGCAGATCGTCCACCATCTGGAAGGCCATGCCCAGGTGATAGCCGTAGGCAATCCCCGCCTGCAGCTGCTCCTCCGTGGCTCCCGCCAGAATCAGACCGGCCTCCAGGGGCGCAGTCAGCAGATCGGCGGTCTTGTGGGCATGGATGTAGCTCACCCGCTGGACTGAGGGCTCCGTCCCTTCCTCGGTCACGTCCACGGTCTGCCCGGCCACCATGCCGGTCACGCCCGCCCGGCGGGCAATGGCCTCCGCCGCCCGGGTACCCCGCAGATCGCCCATCCGGCAGGCCGCGCGGAGCATCAGCTCCATGGCCGCGCTCAGCAGCCCGTCCCCCGCCAGAATGGCCAGCCCCTCGCCGTACACCTTGTGGTTGGTGGGCTTGCCCCGGCGGAGATCATCGTTGTCCATGGCGGGCAGGTCGTCGTGGATCAGGCTGTAGGTGTGGATCATCTCCAGCGCGCAGGCGAAGGGCAGCGCGTCCTCCGCCGAGCCCCCCGCCATCTCGCATGCCGCCAGCAGCAGCACCGGCCGCAGCCGCTTGCCCCCCGCCGTCAGGGAATAATCCATAGCCGACCGGAGCCGCCCGGGGATCTCCCCCAGCCCCGCCAGAAGCCGGGGCAGCGCCTCCTCCACCATGGCCTGATAGGCCCCATAGGTTCTCATACGTCCTCCTCCAGGGGGATTTCCTCTTCTCCGCCCTCCGCGCCCCTTCGCAGCACCGTCAGCCGCTGGGTGGCCTCGGCCAGCTCCTTCTCCATCGCGGCGATCATCTGCATGCCTTCCTCGTAGCGCTTCAGGGAGGTCTCGATGCTCATGCCGCCCTGCTCCAGCTGACTGATCAGTCCTTCCACCGCCGCCAGCTGCTCCTCCAGGGTCAGCTTCTTCTTCGCTGCCATGTTTCAATCCTCCTCATGCCGCACCTGCACCGCGCCATCGCGGAAGTGCAGCGTCATGCGCGGGGATCGCATCGCCGCGTCCCTCGTGGCGATGACCCTGTCCCCGTCCGTCACCAGGGCGTAGCCCCGCTCCAGCACCCGGCGGGGATCAAGGGTCTCCAGCCGCGCCCTGTCCCGGGAAAGCCGCTGACGTTGCCGCTCCAGCGTGCCGTCCATGGCGTGATCCAGCCGGATCCGCATCAGGGACAGCCTGGGCGCGGCCTCCGTCAGCGGACGCTCCACCGCCCGATCCAGCCGATCCCGGCACTGCTCCAGCCGATAGGCCGCTTCCCGCAGCCGCATTTCCGGGCTTGCCGCCGTCAGCCGCCGGGCCAGATACGCCACCTGCCGGGACTTGTCCGTCAGCATGGCATCCATGGCCTTCGTCAGGTGGCGGCGCACCATGCGCAGGCCCTCCAGCAGCTCCGCCCGGTCAGGCACCGCCAGCTCCGCCGCGTTGGAGGGCGTGGCCGCCCGCACGTCCGCCACGAAATCCGCGATGGTATAGTCCGTTTCGTGCCCCACGGCGGAAATCACCGGGATGGGGCTGTCCGCAATGGCCCGGACCACGATCTCCTCATTGAAGGCCCACAGATCCTCCATGGAGCCGCCGCCCCGACCGGCGATAATAACCTCCACCCCCGGCAGCGTCCCGGCACGGCGGATGGCCGCGGCGATGTCCTCCGCCGCGCCCTCGCCCTGCACCTGCACCGGCAGCAGCACCAGCGGCACGCCGGGATCCCGGGCGGCAGCGACGCGGCGGATATCCTGCAAGACCGCCCCCGTTCGGGAGGTGACCACCGCGATTTTCTTCGGCCGCAGGGGCAGGGGCTTCTTCCGCGCCGCGTCGAACAGGCCCTCCGCCGCCAGACGGGCCTTCAGCGCCTCAAACTGCTGATACAGCCCGCCCACGCCGTCGGGGCGCATGTTCTCGGCATAGAACTGGTATGTGCCCGACTGGGTATACAGGCTGACACTGCCGGAAAGCACCACCGCCATGCCGTCCCGGGGACGGAGGCTCATGCGCATGGCGTTCTGGCGGAACATCACGCAGGCGATGCGGGCCTGGTCGTCCTTTAGGGTAAAGTACCAGTGGCCCGAGGAATGGGCCTTGAAATTGCTGATTTCCCCACGGATGCGCAGGCTGCGCAGCATGGGATCCGCCGCCAGGGACCGGCGGACGTACTCGTTCAGGTCGCTGACCTGCAGAATCCAGTCCGGCACGTTACTTTCCGGCCCTTTCGGCGGCCTCCACCGTGTTCTCCAGCAGCATGGTGATGGTCATGCGGCCCACGCCGCCGGGCACCGGGGTGATCCACCCGGCGACCTCCTTCACCCCGTCGAAGTCCACGTCGCCCACCACCTTGCCGTCCACCCGGTTGATGCCCACGTCGATGACGATGGCGCCGGGCTTGACCATGTCGGCGGTGATCATCTTCGGCCGGCCCACCGCCGCCACCAGGATATCTGCCCGGCGGGTATGCGCCGCCAGATCCGCCGTGCGGCTGTGGCAGACGGTCACCGTGCAGTTCTGCTGGAGCAGCAGCATGGCCATGGGCTTGCCCACGATGTTGCTGCGGCCCACCACCACAGCCTCCTTGCCGGAGAGGTCAACGCCCGTGCGGCGGATCATCTCCAGCGCGCCCTTGGGGGTGCAGGCCACCACGCCGGGCAGGCCGTTGAGCAGCTTGCCCGCGTTCTGGATATGGAAGCCGTCCACGTCCTTCTCCGGGACGATCACCGCCAGCGCCGCCGCCTCGTCCAGGTGGCGGGGCAGAGGCAGCTGCACCAGGATGCCGTGGATGGTGTCATCCTCGTTCAGCGCGCGGATCTGATCCTCCAGCTGCTGCTGGGTGGTGTCCTCCGGCATGCGGATGGTCACGGAATGGATGCCCACCTGCTCGCAGCCGATGCCCTTGTTGCGCACGTAAATCTGACTGGCGGGATCCTCACCCACCAGAATCACCGCCAGGCCGGGATGAATGCCCTTCTCCTTCAGCGCGGTCACCCGCTGGGCAATCTCCTCCCGCAGAACCCCCGACATCGCCTTGCCGTCCAACAGCTGTGCAGCCATACCTTCTTCTCCTTCCATGCTTCCATTATACTTGTGCGGAGGCAGCCTCCTGCTCCCGCAGCTTCTGTGCGCCGATGAGCGCCGCGCCCACGGCGTTGTCGCCGGAATACTCCGGCCTGCCGAAGTACACCCGCAAAGTCCGGTCGCGCTTGCGCACCCGCTCCGTCACCATCTCCCGGAACAGCGGCGAGGACGCCACGCCTCCGGCCATCAGCACCTGACCGACTCCGGTCTGTTTTGCCCCAGCGCAAACCGACCTTGCGACGGTTCTGGCCAGCAGATCGTAGACCTCCCGGGCGATATCCTCCCGGGGCAGCGCGCCGGATGCAATCCACCGCTGCAGCTGCGTTTCCGCGCCGGAGAGGTGGCAGTACAGGTCGCCGCCCTCCATGCTCACTGGGAGCCGCGCCTGGCTGTGCCCCGCCAGGGCCAGCTTCTCCAGGTGCGGCCCCGCCGGGAAGGGCAGCCCCAGGGCCACCCCCGCCCGATCCACCACCTGACCCGCGTGCAAATCGAGGGTGCCGCCCAGCAGCGTCAGCTTCTCCCCTTGCAGGCAGAGCAGCTCCGTGGTGCCGCCGGACAGGTGCACCGCCAGCAGGTCGCCCTCCTCCACGCCGCTGTCCACCCGGGCGGCAGCGATGTGCCCACGCTGGTGGGTGGATGCAAAGCAAGGGACGCCAAGCATCGCCGCGATGCCGCGGCCCTGAGCGTCCCCCACGTGAAACACGGGCATGTACGATTCTTCCTCGTCCCGGGGGCGGCTGGAGACGCACACCGCGGCGATCTCCATGCCCCGGATGGCCTGCCCCAACTCCTCCAGACGGCCGGGCAGCTGCCGGACATGGATAAACACGGCCTCGCTCTGGCGAAGGCCGCGTTCACCCTCCTTCACGGGCAGCAGCTTGCGGCAGCTGGCAACCACCTGACCATCCACCGTCACGGCGGCGGCAGAGGTGGTGTAGCAGCTGGTGTCCAGGCCGATCACGACCCGCGTCATGCCTTCGCCGCCTCTTTCTTGCGCAGGATGGTTCCCAGCACGCCGTTGATGAACCGTCCGCTGACCGGCTCGGAATACCGCCCCGCCAGCTCCACGGCCTCGTTAATGGCCACGCTCCCGGGCACGTCCTCCTCGTGGAGGATTTCCCAGGTGGCCAGGCGCAGGATGGTCAGATCCACCTTGGGCATGCGCTGGATGGACCAGTCCCGGCTGGCGGCGGAAATCTCCGCGTCCAGCTCGTCCAGGTGGGACAGCACGCCGTCCAGCACGCGGGTGATGTAGGCGCGATCCGCCTTGCCGGGTTCGTTCGGACGGATTTCCTCCACCCCGGGCACGCCCTCCTCCCGCAGCTCGTCATAGACCATCTGCAGGGTCTCCTCGCCGCCCTCGCCGCCGGCCATGTGTTCGTAGATCATCTGCATCACGGCAGAGCGCGCAGTAATTCGAGACATATGCAACTTAACTCCGTTCTCTATTGATAAAATTTCAGTGCTTACTCTTTCGGGGGGAACAGCCGGTTCACCAGTGCCTTGAGGGCGCCGGACTTGTCCTTTACGCCGCCTAGGAACAGACCCACCGCGCCCAGCAGAACCACGAACAGCGTCTTCCACACCCCGATGGACAGAAGCAGCGCCGCGATCACCACGCCCAGGACGCCGCCAAGCAGGCCGCAGGCGGGCGTGCCGGTTTCCAAAAGGCCCCGCAGGAAATCATTCAGCGACTTCATGGGTTTCCTCCTTCACGGCTTCAGGCTCGGTTTCGGGCACGTCCATCACAGGTGCATCAGGGAGCTGCTCCGGCATATCAGGCTGCTCAGGCTCAGCCACGGGCGCGGGTTCCGCCGGAGGAACTGGCTCCTCCACGGGCGCAGGCACGGGCGGCTGAGGCATGTTGGCCGGCTCCTCCGCACGGCGGAACAGCCGCTGGTGCAGCGGACGGCGGGGCTCCTCAGCAGCCTCCTCGCGGATGGCCGCGGCGGTCAGCACGGGCGAGGTGTCCTCCACCACCGGCAGAGGCTCGACCTTCTCAGGCAGGTCAGCCACGGTGAAGGGGGAATCCTTGCCCTTGGAGGAGGTTTCCACCTGCACCTTGACCTCCTTCACATCCACGCCGGAGCAGGAGGTCACGTACTGCTTGATCTGCTTCTGCAGGGCGGCCACGGCCAGGGGAATGTTCACGCCCCCCGCCAGGCCGATGCGCAGGCGGATCACCAGGCCGTCCCGGGTGGTATCCAGGGCGGTGGACATGACATGAATCTCATCATGCCGATCCACGCACTTCTGCACCAGACCCTCAATGGCGCGCACGGAGATGCTCAGCTCGCCGCACTCGGTCTGCTGCATGACAAAGCCCCGCTTGCTCTTCTTCTGATGCCGGAAGAGCATGCCCAGGCAGTACAGGCCCAGCAGCACCAGCACCGCCACGCAGGCGATGACCGCCGTGATGTACAGCGCATGGCTGGGCTGGGCGTAAACAGGCGTCGTCAGCTGCTGCAGCCAGGCCGTCACGCCCATGGGCAGCAGCGTCTGATCCAGCAGGATTACCGCCAGCAGCAGCAGAATCAGGCCCGCCAGCGCGACCAGAATCCTGTCCGCAATGCGGATCTTCATAACCGTTCGCCTCCTTGTGTCGGGATGAAAAAGTACACCGGCAAGGCCGCAAAGCTACCCTGCCGGTGGATGCGTTACGCTTCAGGCTTCTCCTCGTCGGCAGCAGGCGCATCGACGACAGGCTCGCTCTCCCGGGCAGGCTGCTCCGCGGGAGCCTCCCTCTCAGGCTGGCTGCCGGCCTCCAGCACGGCGTTGTCCTCGCCGGCGGTCAGGGTGGCGCTGCTGTTTTCCTTCTCGAAGCTGACGCCCTGCACATGCACGTCCACGCGCACCACATGCAGGCCGGTCATGCTCTCGATGGCCTTGCGCACGTTCTCCTGGGCGTCCTGGGCGGCCTTCTGGATGGGGGTGCCGTACTCGATGATCACGTACAGATCAACGCTGGCCTCCTCCGTGCCGATTTCCACCTTCACGCCCTTGGTGATGTTGCGGTTCTTGCTCAGGATGCTGCCGGAGATGTTGCACATGCCGGCAATGCCCTCCACCTCGCCCGCAGCAACGCCCGCGATGATGGCCACCACCTCGTTGGCGTAGGTGATGGTGCTGGTCTGCTCGGTATCGTTCTCCACAGTCAGGGGGAGATTATCCTTTTTGCTTGCCATAGGGGCTGCACCTCCTGATAAGTCTATCCATGGTTGAGGCAACAATGCCTGACTATCCCGGCTGATGGGTACAGGGAAACAAACCCCGCCGCCCGGTTTCACTCAGTATAGCATACTTTGGCCCGGTTGACAAGTTTTCAGTCGGAAGAAGCTGCACTGCGTTCCGCGCAATATGTCCGCCACATTTCCGCCACCGTTCTGCCCTCCCAGGTGAACCACAGAGTCCCATCCACAGAGCTTGAACGACCGCGCAGTTCCTTTGCCAAGGCGCTCATGGAGCATACCTGCCCTTCGTATTTTACCTTGCGTTCGCCGCATACGGTGCAGGTGACGGTAGGATCCGCCTTATAGTGCAGCACCGCACCCTCGGGAATGCCCAGCAGGCGGAAATTCACCGGCGGAATCGCTGTGCGGGCCGTACGCGGCTCCGGCGGAGCCTCCGGCTCTCGCCCGTCATAGCGTACCAGCTTGTCTTCGCAGCCGTGCAGCCGCGCCATGCTTTCGAAGAAGCGGTAGGCGCTTTCCGGTTCCCAGATGAAATACTCCTTGCTTTCCGTCAGGCGGAGGTTCGGGTTGATGGACTGGATGATGCTGTGCACAAGCTTGTCCGGCATGCGTCCGGGTATGGGCGCAACCTCATAGGAAGCGAACTTCACAAACCGTCCGGCCGCGCTGGTCGTGCGGTTGAGCTGCTCCATGCGCCGGTCAATGTCCGGGCTGCTGGTATAGCCGATCTTGATCAGCGGGGTAAAGTGTCCACCATCGTTGTACCACAGGGTATCATTGGTAGCAATGTAGATGTACGCCATGCGCTGCCTCTTTCGTCCGCAGGGTAATTACTGCTCCTTCTCCACGGGCACCAGGGCGATGTGCAGCTCGTCCAGCTGCTTTTGCTCCACGAAGCCCGGCGCGCCCATCATCACGTCCTGGGCGTTCTTGTTCATGGGGAAGGGAATGACCTCGCGGATGGAGTCCTCGCCGGCCAGGAGCATCACCATGCGGTCCACGCCGGGGGCGATGCCCGCGTGGGGCGGCGCGCCGTAGCAGAAGGCGTTGTACATGGCGGGGAACTTGGCCTTCACGTCCTCCTCGCCCAGCCGCACCAGCTGGAAGGCCTTGATCATGATTTCCGGGTCATGGTTGCGCACCGCGCCGGAGGACAGCTCCACGCCATTGCACACCAGGTCGTACTGATAGGCGGTGATGGTCAGCGGATCCACCTCGCCCCGTTCGGCCTTCTCGAGGATCTCCAGGCCGCCGTTGGGCATGGAGAAGGGATTGTGGCAGAATTCCAGCTCACCGCTCTCCTCGCCGATCTCGTACATGGGGAAGTCCACGATCCAGCAGAACTCGTACTTCTCCCGGTCGATATGGTTGGGACACAGCTCCGCAACCTGCTTGCGCAAAACGCCTGCGGTCTTCTGCGCCGCCAGGAGCTTCCCGCTGGTCAGGCCAACGAAGGTGTTGGGCTTCAGGCCCAGCTTCTCCACCAGCTCATCCTTCTGCTCCTTGACGAACTTGGCGATGCCGCCGGCGATCTCGCCCTTCTCGTCCAGCTTGAACCAGTAGACCTTGTTGCCGGAGACAACCTCCACGTCCGCGCAAAGCTTGTCGATCTGCTTGCGGGTGGCGGTCATGTCGCTGACCACCACGGCCTTGACCACGTTGCCCTCGAAGGGGCCGAAGCCGCAGCCGCCGATCAGCGCAGTCACGTCCTGCACCTCCAGGTCGATGCGCAGGTCAGGCTTGTCGGAGCCGTAGCGCTCCATGGCCTCAGTGAAGGGGATCCGGCGGAAGGGCGCAGAGGAGGCGGTGTTGTAGGTGCCGTACTGGGCGAAGATGGGGGGCAGCACGTCCTCCAGCACGGAGAACACGTCGTCCTGGGTAGCGAAGGCCATCTCCATATCCAGCTGATAGAACTCGCCGGGGCTGCGGTCGCCGCGGGCATCCTCATCGCGGAAGCAGGGGGCGATCTGGAAATACCGGTCGAAGCCGGAGGTCATCAGCAGCTGCTTGAACTGCTGGGGGGCCTGGGGCAGGGCGTAGAACATGCCGGGATGCTTGCGGGCAGGCACCAGGTAGTCACGGGCGCCCTCGGGGGAGGAAGCGGTCAGGATGGGGGTGGTGATCTCCAGGAAGCCGTGGGCGGTCATGGCCTGGCGCAGGGCGGAGACCACGTTGCAGCGCATGACGATGTTCTTCTTCACGTCGGGGTTGCGCAGATCCAGGTAGCGGTACTTCAGGCGGATGGCCTCGTCGGCCTCCCGGGAGCGGGTCACCTGGAAGGGCAGGGCGTTGTAGCGGCAGCGGCCCAGCACGTCGATCTTCTGGGGAACGACCTCAATATCGCCGGTGGGCAGCTTGGGGTTCTTGCTGTCGCGCTCACGCACCACACCGGTGACGGAAATGACGGATTCCTTGTTCAGGTCATGGATGATGGCCATCATGTCCTCGGTCTCCACGACGATCTGCGTCGTGCCGTAGAAGTCGCGGAGCACCACAAAGGCCAGGGACGCGGACACCTCGCGGACGTTCTCCATCCAACCGGACAGCTGGACGGTCTTGCCGCAGTCCGCCATGCGGAGTTCTCCGCAGGTATGGGTACGGTTCTGCATACTTGTTCCTTCTTTCATCTGTCAGTCGCCAGGGGCGCTGCCCCTGGACCTCGCCAGAGGGGCATCGCCCCTCTGGACTCCCAGGCTCCGGCGAACTGCGTTCGCCGGGTCGTTTCCTGGGTAGTGTTTTTACTTGCCGGAGTCCCGCCGCGCAAACCGGCGCGGCGCGACGCACAACCCCCAGCGTTTAAAGCGCGGGCGGTGGGGGCGCGGGTTTA
>JAXEEE010000109.1:0-32341 GCA_034104265.1 Eubacteriales bacterium
AGGGGGGCTTTGCCCCCCTTCGACGCATCTCCCCAGTCAGATGAGGGCTTCGCCCCCCTCCGACACCTCTCCCTGAACGGAGGGGCTGCGGCCCCTCCGGACCTCCCCATTCGCTCCGCTGCATTTGTACATTCTGGATAAATGACGGTCATTTCGTCGAAAATGCAATTTATCCCCGTCATTTCCCGGGATATATCCGTCATGCTGCCCGGCAAGTTGCAGGATTGGGGATGAAATATTGCATTTTATTCGTTTTTCCCCTTGATTTATCCCATGTTCCCCGGTATAATGGGTAACGTTCACACTCGATTCCTGCATGCAGGCGCAATGGCGCGCTCCCTGTGGAGGGTTGTCTGCGCTGCCTTGATGCAGGCAGCCCTGATTTTTCTTGCAGGAGGAGACCTTCTATGCAGCTGAACATCTCTCATCGCGCCGCCAATATCGCTCCCTCCCCCACCCTGGCCATCGACGCCCGCGCCAAGGAAATGCGCGCCGCCGGTTTTGACGTGGTGGGTTTTGGCGCGGGCGAGCCCGACTTTCCCACCCCCGCCCATATCTGCGACGCCGCCAAGGAAGCCCTTGACATGGGCATGACCCGCTACACCCCCGCCGCCGGCACCAAGGAGCTGCGCAAGGCCATCTGCGAGAAGCTCCGCCGTGACAACGACATGACCTACATCTACGGCGACATCCTGGTGTCCAACGGCGCCAAGCACAGCCTGTACACCATCTTCCAGGCCATCCTGGATCCTGGCGACGAGGTGCTGATCCCCACTCCCTGCTGGGTGTCCTACCCGGAGATGGTCCGCATGGCGGGCGGCGTGCCGGTGTTCATTCCCTCCGACGAGAGCACCGACTTCATCCCCACCAACAAGGACATCGCCAGCCGCGTCACCCGCCGCACCAAGGCCATCATCATCACCAGCCCCTCCAACCCCAACGGCAGCGTGTGGAGCCGGGAGCAGCTGCAGTTCGTGGCCGATCTGGCGGTGAGCCATCCCTTCTATGTGGTCAGCGACGAAATTTATGAGAAGCTGCTCTATGACGGGCGCAAGCACCTGTCCATCGCTCAGCTGGGCGAGCAGATCAAGAGCCAGACCTTCCTGGTCAACGGCATGTCCAAGGCCTACGCCATGACCGGCTGGCGCATCGGCTATGTGGCGGGCCCTCATCACGAGATTTCCGCCATGGCCAACTTCCAGTCCCAGGCCACGTCCAACCCCAACTCCATCGCCCAGTACGCCGCCATGAAGGCCCTCCAGGGCGACCAGAGCTGCGTGGACGAGATGGTGGCGGAGTTCCAGAAGCGCCGCGACGTGATGGTGGAGCGCATCAACAGCATCCCGGGCCTGTCCTGCCGCAAGCCCGCCGGCGCCTTCTACATCATGATGAACATCAAGGAGCTCATGGGCCGCAGCTACAACGGCCGCAAGCTGGAGTCCTCCCTGGACTTCGCCGAGCTGCTGCTGGCGGAGAAGCAGGTGGCCCTGGTGCCCGGCGTAGCCTTCGAGGCCGAGGGCTACTGCCGCCTGAGCTACGCCGTGAGCCTGGAGAACATCAACAAGGGTCTGGACCGCATTGAGGAGTTTGTGCGCTCCCTGGACTGACCCTGCCGTTGCCCATGATTACATAAGCGGAGGAACCGTCTATGCTCAGCTATGACCGGAAGCAGAACCTGCTGATGCAGTCCAAGTACCGCTACGAGCTGCAGGATGTTAAGGAACCCAATCTTTATCGGGAAATCTACGATTATCATTCCATTCCCAAGGTCGCCTTCAACATGCGTCACGTGCCTGAGGACATGCCGGACGAAATCTGGATGACCGACACCACCTTCCGCGACGGGCAGCAGTCCGTCAGCCCGTTCACGGTGGAGCAGATTGTGCACCTGTTCAAGCTGATGCACCGTCTGGGCGGCCCCAAGGGTCTGGTTAGGCAGAGCGAATTCTTCGTCTACACGGAGAAGGACAAGGCCGCCCTCCACGCCTGCCAGGATCTGGGCTTTGAGTTCCCGGAAATCACCACCTGGATCCGCGCCAACGAGAAGGACTTTGAGCTGGTGAAGCAGGCGGGTGTAAAAGAAACCGGCGTGCTGGTGTCCTGCTCGGACTACCACATCTTCAACAAGATGCACCTGACCCGCAGCCAGGCCATGGACAAGTACCTGGGCATCGTCAAGGCTGCGCTCGATCGGGGGATCAAGCCCCGCTGCCACTTTGAGGACATCACCCGCGCAGACTTCTACGGCTTTGTGCTGCCCTTCGCGGAGAAGCTGATGGATCTGTCGGAGGAGTCCGGCATCCCCATCAAGATCCGCGCCTGCGACACCATGGGCTTCGGCGTGCACTACTACGGCGCGGCGCTGCCCCGCTCCGTCCCGGGCATCATCTACGGCCTGCACCACTACGCCCAGGTGCCCTCCGAGCAGCTGGAGTGGCACGGCCACAACGACTTCTATAAGGTTGTCTCCAATGCGGGTACGGCGTGGATGTACGGCTGCTCGTCGGTGAACTGCTCGCTGCTGGGCCTGGGCGAGCGCACGGGCAACTGCCCCCTGGAGGCCATGGCGGTGGAGTACGCCTCCCTGCGCGGCACCCTGGACGGCATGGATTTGACCGCGGTGACGGAGATCGCCGACTACATGGAGCGCAACATCGGCCTGGAGATCAGCCCCCGGCAGCCCTTCGTGGGCCGTCACTTCAACGTGACCCGGGCGGGCATTCACGCCGATGGCCTGCTCAAGGACGAGGAAATCTACAACATTTTCGACACGGCGGCGCTTTTGAACCGTCCTGCGCTGGTGGCGGTGGACGCGACCAGCGGTCTGGCGGGCGTGGCCCACTGGCTGAACAGCTACTTCCGCCTGACGGGGGATCAGATCGTCTCCAAGAACGACCCGATTGTGCACTATGTGCGCGAGAAGGTGGACGAGCTGTACGCCCAGGGCCGCAACACGGTGATGGGCGACGAGGAGCTGGAGCTGCTGGTTCGCGACGCGGACTGGGATCGCTACGAGCGTCTGCTGTTCCACAAGAGCCATTAACGCGCCGCTGGCGCGGCGGTCAAAAAAGTGGCCTGCGGGCCACTTTTTTGAGTTTTGCACTCGCTCACTGGTCGGGACGCTTTGCGTCCCTCCCGGCCGTTGGCTCGTGTAAGGAAAGTTTTCCGCAGAGCAGAAAACGACCCGCCCCCGGGGCAAAGCCCCGGGATACGATTGCAGTCGAAGGGGGCTGCGGCCCCCTCCGACGCCACCCCCTGGGGGGGCGTTGCGGCTGCGCCGACGCCGGGCTTCGGCCCCCTCCGACGCTACCCCCTGTGGGGCGTTGCGGCTGCGCCGACGCCGGGCTGCGGCCCCCTCCGGGCCTCCCTTGGAAGATTATATTCCGGACAGTTTCGTACTGTCCGGATTTTTCATTTTGCCCCTTGACTCGTCCCCACGGGCAGGGTTTATCATCAGAAGTGCTTCGAAGCGGCAACCCACCAACGTTCATGGAGGAGAAACGCATGCTGTCCATCGGTCAGTTTTCCCGCGCCTGTCACGTCAGCGTCAAAACCCTGCGGCATTACGAGAAGGTCGGCCTGCTCCTGCCCACCCGGGTGGACGACTGGACAGGCTACCGCTACTATGACGAGGCGCTTATCGACGTCATGCTGCTCATTCAGCAGCTGAAGCGCTACGGCTTCTCCCTGGCGGATGTGGGGCGGATCATCGCCGATCCCGCCTCCGGCCCGGAGGCCCTGCGCCGCCAGCGGGAGATCGTTGCCGCCCAGGTGCAGCAGCAGACCCTTGTCCTCCATGAGCTTGACCAGCATCTTGCTGCCATGGAAAGGACGGATGACATCATGGCCTATCAGCCCCAATATGTGATCACCCTCCGGGAGGTTCCCGAACAGCCCGTTTTCAGCCGCCGCCAGCGCATGTCCATGGAGGATTACGGCAATGTCATCGGCAGGCTGTACGAGGAGGCGGCCCGTCAGCGCATCGACCCGCATGGCCTGCCCATGACCATCTACCACGGCGAAGCCTTCGACCCGGAGGATATGGACATGGAGCAGGCCTTCCCCGTACAGCGGAAGGAGGACGCCACCCGCGTTCTGCCCGGCGGTCTGATGGCCGTCACGACCCATCAGGGCCCCTACGCGCATCTGGCGGACGCTTACGGCGCCATGACCCGGTGGCTCGCTGAGCAGCATCTGGAGCCCAACGGCGCGCCCTATGAGATCTACCGCCAGGGCCCCGGCCAGGGCGATCCCCAGGCATGGTGCACGGAGATTTACTTCCCCGTTCGCCTGAGGGAGATCCCGTAACCGCGGCCCCGCTGATGGGAACACCCGGAGCATCGCCCGATGCTCCGGGTGTTTTCGCAGGCAAGGGGTGGCAATTCATCCCCGCATCTGCTACAATGCTGTGGAACGGAACGCAGCGTTCAGGAGGGCGATGGATGATGCGCAGCGAAAACGATCTGCTGGAGGAAACCCTGGCCCTGGCGGAGAAGGACTACGCCGTGGCTTACCGGTATCTGCTGAAGGCCTGTGAAGCAGCGCCCGGCCAGTACGGGCCGCAGACGCTATATTTCCTTGCCTGTCTGGCCGGCGGATCCCGGCAGCCGGATCAGGCGCTGGCCTGGCTGCAGAGGGCCGTGCTGGACAAAGGCTGGTGGTACCGGCCGGAGGTGCTGGAGGACGATGACCTGGCGCCGCTGCACGGTCAGGCAGCGTTTCTTGCGGTCAAGGCCGTGTCCGACCAGCGTTATGCCGCTGCGGCGGCCCGGGCCAAAGCCGAATTCACCTGGCAGGGCAAAACTGCCGACAACCTGTTTCTGGCTGTTCACGGCAATACGCAGAACGCGCAAACCGCGCTGGAGGACTGGCGCGCGCTGCTGGGGACGAATCCCCGCTGGCAGCTGGAAGCCATCCAGAGCGCCGAGCCGGACTGCTTCGGCACCTATCGCTGGCGGTATGATGATGCGTCCTTCCTGCCCGTGGCGCAGGCCATGGCGCAGGTGAGCCGCGCGGGCTACGGCAGGCTGGTGTGCGGCGGCTTTTCCGCCGGGTGCGATATGCTGCTGCGGGCCGTGGCATGGTCGCCCGCACGCTGCGGCACGCTTATCCTGCAAAGCCCCTGGCTCCCGGTTCTCCAGGAGCATGCGGAGGAAGTGACGCAGGCCCTGCGGCAGAAGGGGATTGCCCTGAGCATCCGCTGCGGCTCGGAGGACGGGGATTGTCTGCCGTCAGCCAGGCAGCTGGCCGCATTGGCCACCCAGGCCGGTATTTCTGCGGCCCTCACCATCCAGCAGGGCTGCCGGCATCAGTTTCCCCGGGATCCGCTGGCCTTCAGCGATCTGCCGTAAGCCGGTTCTGCGCATCAGAGCAGATATACGAACAAAACCTCCGCAGGCACCATGCCATGCGAAGGTTTTCTGTTGTCCGGCAGATACGCCGCCGTCAGTCCCTGGCCACCCTGCGCAGGGTCAGGAGCAGCAGCACCAGGCCCACGCCTGTCAGGATATGCCCGATGCCCGCCACGCCGGAGATGGCCGCAGAGGCTCCCTTGCTCAGGGGCAGGCACAGCACCTGGCTCACGCCCCGCACCAGCAGCATCACCGAGGTCAGCGGCACGCCGATGTTGTACGTCCACAGGAAGGCCCGGAAGGTCTTTTCCTTCTGCAGGTCATACTGTCCGGCAAACAGCGCAATCACCAGGAACACCAGCATCCCCAGCAGGAACAGGTGGGTGTGCACCTTGCCCAGGGCCGTCACCCCGGTAAAGCCGTTGAATTTGGTGAACTCCCGGTAGAACACGCCGCCCGCCATGGCGGCAACGGCGTAGGCAAAGGCCAGGTTGAGCATCTTCTTCATGGGGATTACTCCTTTCGCATGGCGTTATAGCCAATCAGCACCGTCCACACATAGGCGCAGGTCTTTGGGATCATCAGCATGCCCACCATGGGCACCGCATCGGCAAAGAGCACCACCGGGATGTAGCACGCGAAGCTCAGCATCACCGTCAGCCACAGGTGACGGAAGGGCGCATCCTGCTTCTCCTTGGCGCTGCGGCAGAACAGCACGACGATCACCGCACCCAGGATGGCGAAGGGGATGTTGCGGTACACGCCCCAGATCAAGGGCGCGTCCGGGCTGATCCAGGCGTTTTGCGGCATCAGGCACAGCAGCACCCGCACAATCGCCAGCGCCCACACCGCCGCCGTCAATTCCTTCCTGCCCTCCACCTGGTAGCGGCTGCGCCACACGTAGTACAACAGCACGTAGAAGGCCGTCATGGTGACGGAGGTGATCAGCTTGCCCACGCCCAGGGCCGCCGTGTAGTTCGCCAGGCCCGTGGTGCACAGCGCCACCGCCCGGGGAATCAGGTGGAACGCGTCGCCGCAGCCCAGCGTCACCGCCATTGCGCCGAAGAGCAGGTACTGCCTCCGCCTCCTGCTGCCCCGGATCATCAGGATCCCCAGGGCAATCACCGTCGCCAGGTACACCGCGTCAAACAGCGTCTCGAATATCACCTGCATCGGGAAATTCCTCCTTGCTCTGAACTTCGTTCATGGTGCTGCAAAAAAACATCCTTGGGCTGGCCGGGCCTTACTTCCCGCCGAGCAGCCTGCGCAGGGCCTCCGCCAGCGCGCCGCAGTCCTCCGCCTGCTTCACCAGCAAGAAGAGGATGTTGTCCAGCGTCATGTCCGCCAGGGCTTCCTCCGTCAGCGGAGGCGCGAGTCTCGCCTGCTTTACCGCCGGATCCGCCCGCAGCGCCGCCAGCAGTCCTGCCCGCATGTGGACGAACTGCCGCTCCATGACGCTCTGGGCCTCCCCACGGCGGGAGCGGGCAATGGCGATGGAGTGGGCCGTCAGAAAGTCCGGATAGGCCGCCGCACCCCGGCGGGCACAGTCATACAGGCTGGTCACGTATTCCGGGAAGGACGCGCCCGCAGGGCAGCGGCCCATGGGATGGAAAATGTCCTGCCAGACGCTCTCCACCGTGGCGATGAGCAGCTCGTCCTTGTCGGCGTAGTAGTTGTACAGCGTGCCCAGGGCCACGCCGCACCTGCCCGCCACGCTCCGCATACTGACTGCCTGCAGCCCTTCCTCCGCCGCAATCTGCCGGCAGGCCTGCAGGATCTGCTCCTTCGAGGTTACGCCAGGATTCACGCCGCTTTTCCCTCCCAACATGAACAGTGTTCATTATAATCGTCCAACGCCGTCCTGTCAAGGGCGGAGCGGGCTTCACCCCTCCAGCATGATCTGCCGGAAGCGCTCCTGCATGTCCCGCCCGACCCCCGCCTGCTCCAGCCAGGGGCCGATATTCTCCGCGTTCAGCCGCTCCAGCACAGCCTGGATGTTCCGGGGATTGGCGTGCAGCAGGGAGTCCTCGCCGGACTGCTTCAGCAGCGCCTGCATCTCCGGATAGCGCGCCAGCAGCTGATTCACGCCCCGCCGGTTGTAGGTGAAGCTCACCTGGTAGTCAGCGATGATATCCTCCTCCGCCACGCCCAGCAGCAGCAGGAGAATCGCCGCCAGCACGCCGGTTCTGTCCTTGCCCGCGGTGCAGTGGAACACCACCGCCCCCTGCGTCAATCCCTCCATGACCGCCCGCGCCGCCTGACCCGCCAGGGCCGCGTCCTCGCCGATCATCTTCAGGTAGCCGCAGGTCAGGCTCCGGGCGAAGGCCTCCGCCGCCCGGTCGGGGGTGGCAAAATCCTCCCGCATCATGGGGCAGGCGCACAGGCGGATGCCCTCGGGCAGCTTGTCCGGCACGGCCTGCTGCTCCGACAGGCTGCGCAGATCCACCACGGTGCGCACGTTCATGGCCTTGAATCGCGCCGCGTCCGCCTCCGTCAGTCCGGACAGCCCGTCCGCCCGGTACAGGCGGTTCCAGACGACCATCCGGCCCTCCCGCGCCGCATAGCCCCCCAGATCCCGGAAGTTCTGCGGCCCGTCCATGGGAATACGTCTCAGCTGCATGTCATGCGCCTCTTGATGCGATTCTCAGATGAAAATGACACAAGATGGGAAGCGAATTATTTGTTCTGGCTAACGGGAATGGAACGAGGCGCAGCAGCGCTGCGGTGAGTGGAATGAGCGGACGCCAGAACGGAAAAGGCGCGGGCCGATGTGTCAGGTGAATCTGAGCATCGTATTACCATTCGTCGAAGATGCCGCCCTCCAGGGCGTTGCGGGCCGCCAGGATGTAGCGGCTGGTATCCAGGGGATCCACGCCCCGGCGCGGCGCCGTGCAGCCCAGCTCCAGCGGGCATTCCCGGTAGCCCATGAGCCGTGCGCTCATGCCGCCCCGGCCCCCGGTAACGGCCGCCAGGGTCGCGGCGTACATCATGCTGCTCTGCACCGGCACCTCCGCCCGGAGGATCACACGATCCTCATCCGTGACGGTGTCGGTGACGCTGCCGCGCATCTGCGCCACGTCGCTCATCACCCGGCCCACGCATTCCGCAGGCAGCATGAAGGTCACCTCCAGCACCGGCTCCAGCAGGATGCTGCCGCCCCGCTGCAAGCCGTCGTGGATGCCCATGGGCGTGGCCACGATGAAGTCCAGCGGGTGGGTGTGGAAGATGTGATGGTTGCCCCCCAGGAGCGTGATGCGCACGTCCGTCACCGGCCAGCCCAGCCGGCCCTGATGCAGGGCCAGGGGCAGCGCCTGCTCCACCTGATGCTGATACCCCGGGGCGATTTCCTTCACCGGCGCAATGGAGGAAAACACCACGCCGCTGCCCCGCTTTCCCGGCTCGATGAGGAACTCCATCACCGCCCAGCAGGGCTTTGGGGCCAGGTACGCCACGAAGCCCTTGGCCTCCCGGGCGATGGTCTCCCGGTAGAGCACGGTAGGCTCGGAGAAATGCACCTTCAGCCCAAAGCGGGTGTCCAGCAGCTCCTGAAGGATTTCCAGCTGAATCATGCCCATGACGTGCAGCTGCAGCTCGTTCAGCCTGCGGGCATAATGGGCCTGCAGCAGCGGATCCTCCCCTGCCAGGGTCTCGCAGGCGGTGCGGAGAGCCTGCATGTCCTCGGCATTTTCGGGGATCACCTGCACGGTGATCAGCGGCGTGCGCAATGTCCCCGGCATCACCCGCCGGGGCAGCATGGCTTCCTCCCCCAGCACATGGCCGATGGGCAGATCCCCCAGACCGTACACCACGCCGATTTCACCGGCGGAGAGCACGCCCGCGTCCTGCCCGTCCACGGTGCGGATCTGCGTCACCTTCCGCTGCACGAAGCGCTTCTCGCCCGTGACGGGATCCACCCCCGCCGGCAGGGTGACGGCCTCCCGGTTCGCCAGCTGGCCGCTGTACAGCCGCAGCCACACGCCCCGGCCCAGCAGCCTGTCCTGCCCCGCTGCGAAGGCCACGCCGCACAGGCCGTCGCTGCCCCCATCCGGGGCGGGCAGGTCGTCGACAATGGCGTCCAGTACGGCCTCCACGCCGGTATCCCGCAGGGCTGAGCCCATCAATGCCGGGCAGATCTCTCCCTGCCGGGCCAGGGCGGCAAATTTCCTCCGCACCACCACAGGGTTGATGTCCTCCCCCGCCAGGTACCTTTCCAGCAGCACGTCATCCAGCGCGCAGACGGCATCCAGCACGGCGTCCATGTTGGAGGCGTCCACCACCCTGGCGGTCAGGCGGCGGTAAATCTGCTTCATTACCCGGGCGGGATCGGCGCCCTCCCGGTCAGTCTTGTTGATAAAGATCACCGTGGGGATATGCTCCCGGGCCAGGGCGGCAAAGAGCGTCTCGGTTTGCGGCTGCACGCCCTCCCGGGCGCAGACCACCAGCACCGCCCCGTCCAGCGCCCACAGGGAGCGTTCCACCTCCGCGGAAAAATCCACGTGCCCCGGGGTGTCGATCAGGTTCACATCCACGCCCCGCCAGGTCAGGCGGACGCAGCTGGCCTTCACGGAGATACCCCGCCGCCGCTCCACCGGCAGATTGTCCGTGCGGGTGGTGCCGCTGTCCACGCTCCCCGCCTGGCGGATGACCCCCGCGTGCCGCAGCAGCTGCTCAGTCAGGGTGGTCTTGCCCGCGTCCACATGGGCGAACACCCCTATGTTCCTCAGCGGCCTGTCTGCCATGACCCTCGCTCCCTTCGTGATGTTATACCAATCTGTTTCTAAATCATCTCTTTGATATGCAGCCAAAGGATTTCGCCTCTGCGGAGGCGAGCAGAGGGCTTTGCGGTCGCCCTCTGCACTCCTTCGCACCGTATCCTCATAATTGTTTAGAATAAGAACAGTATTACTTGTCCTGCCAGGGCTCCCACCGGGGCGGCAGCGCAGGACAGCCCATGCGGGCTTTCGCCGCCCGCAGCTCCACATAGCAGCCGCACAGCGCGCACATGCCGCTGCGCAGCTGGTCGCAATCGCGGCATATCGCCAGCCGCCGGGACGTTTCCTCCCGGGGCGCGCGCTTGTCTTCCGGCAAAAGCGCGATCAAATCCCGGATACTTGCAGCCAGCGCTGCCTGGGAGGGCATGTCCTCCAGCAGGCAGCGCCGGCAAAAGGGTTTCGGTTCCGTCATGCATTTCTCCGTCAGAAGGTCAGCAGGTACACCGCCGCGTCATGGGCGGGCAGCGTCGCCGCGATGCCCTGGGCGGGATCCTCCTCCCGGCCCGTCCACAGCTCCCTTGCATGGGCCGCAGGACGATCCAGCTGCTCGGGCGACAGGCGCACCGTGCGCTCCTCCTCGGAGAGGTTGAACAGCGCGCAGTACACGCCCGTGCCGTCCTGCCGGGGAGCCAGCCAGACGCTCTCCTCCTCCGTGGTGGCGAGGGGATGCCCGCAGAAGCTTTCCTTCCCGATGGCCAGCACGTCGCCGTTGGTCAAAAGCGACAGGGTGAAGTCGTCGTTCTTGGTCATTTCCGCGCCGATCATCAGGGGAGAGCGCATCATGGGCCACAGGGTCATCATGGTTCGCTGCTCCGCCGGGGTGAAGCGCGTCCACTCGTCGGGGCTGTTGCACTGGCGCAGGGCCCCCAGGGGCAGCATGTCCGCATCCGGCCAGTGGCCCGGCGCAGCATGGATGCACCACTTCTCCGCCCGCTCGAACATGGCCTTCAGCTGCGCCCAGCCGTCCCAGAAGTCGTCGGTGATGCGCCACATGTTGGCGTACTTCTTCAGATGCTCGGCCCGCTCAACGGGCGCGGGGCCGGGGGACAGGCTCAGTACCATGTCCCGCCCGCAGCCCCGCAGGGACTCGGAAATCAGCTCGATCTCCCGCTCGCAGTGGGGATACTCCCGGGCGATGTCGTCGCACTTGATGAAGTCCACGCCCCACTCCGCGTACAGGGCGAAGATGCTGGCGTAGTAGTCCTTCGCGGCCTGGTTCTGGCACTTGAGGCCGTACATGTCCGGGTTCCACTGGCAGATGCTGTTGGGGTTGGCCGCCTGATGACAGCCGTATTCGCTGCCCTTGATGGGCAGATGCTGATGGGCCGCCATGCGGGGCATACCGCGCATGATATGGATGCCGAACTTCAGCCCCAGGCTGTGCACATAGTCCGCCAGAGGCTTGAAGCCGGCCCCGTTCGCCGCGCTGGGGAAGCGGTTCGCCGCGGGAACCAGGCGGCCCCATTCGTCCATGCACAGGGGGGCGAAGGGCTCGTACTCATGGTTGAGGGCGGTGGGCTGGTACCACTGGATGTCCACCACCACATACTCCCAGCCGTAGGGCTTGAGGTACTTCGCCATGTAGTCGGCGTTCTGGCGAACCTGTTCCTCGTTCACCGCCGCGCCGTAGCAGTCCCAGCTGTTCCAGCCCATGGGAGGCGTCTGAGCGATCATGGGTGTATCCTCCTTCACTTCAGTTCAATGGCCGCCACGCAGCAGGGAGGCAGCTCCACCACAGCCTCGCCATCCCGCAGGCTGCAGCCGTCGAAGGCCTTTACCGCCAGGGGCGATGCGTCAAAGTCGTTGTACTGGCCCATTTCGCCCTGGAGGATCCGCCCGGCGATGCTGGTCGCGTCCGCGCCCTTCACGGTGACGGTCACAGGCTTGTCGGCGGAGAGATTGGCCAGGGTAAGGGTGGTCACGCCGTCCTTCACGGAAGCGGAGGCCGTCACCTGGGGCAGCTGCCAGCCGTCCTGGCCCACCTGATCCGCCTGCACGAAGCAGTCGATCTCCCGGGCGTCCTGATGGGCCTTGTACAGGTCGAAGACGTGGTAGGTGGGGGTGAGCACCAGCTTGTCGCCCTCGGTGAGCAGCACGGCCTGCAGCACGTTCACCGTCTGGGCCAGGTTGGCCATGACCACACGGTCGCAGTGGCGGTTGAAGATGTTCAGGGTGATGGCGGCCACCATGGCGTCGCGCATGGTGTTCTGCTGGTAGAGGAAGCCGGGGTTGGTGCCGGGCTCCACGTCGTACCAGGCGCCCCACTCGTCCACGATCAGGCCCACCCGCTTCTCCGGGTCGTAGCGATCCATGATGGCGCTGTGGCCGCTGACGATCTCGTCCATGCGGGAGGCCTTCACCAGCGTCTTGTAGAAGTCCGCAGCGGTGAAGTCCGTGGCGCTGCCCTTGTGCTTCCAGTCGCCGGTGCACAGGGTATAGTAGTGCACGGTGATGGCGTCCATGAAGCGGCCCGCCCGCTGCATGAGCACCTCCATCCAGTTGTAATCGTCCTCGCTGGGGCCGCAGGCGATCTTGCAGAGCTTGTCCTCGCCGTACTGCCGGCAGAAGGTCTGGTAGCGGCGGAACTCATCGGCGTAGTATTCCGGGCGCATGTTGCCGCCGCAGCCCCAGCTCTCGTTGCCCACGCCCCAGTACTTCACATGCCAGGGATCCTTGCGGCCGTTGGCCCAGCGCCTCTGCACCACGGTGGAATCCCCGTCGCTGTTGAGGTACTCCACCCACTCGGCCATCTCCCGCACGGTGCCGCTGCCCACGTTGGCGTTGATGTAGGGCTCGCAGCCCACCTGCTCGCACAGATCCAGGAACTCATGGGTGCCGAAGGAGTTGTCCTCCACCACGCCGCCCCAGTTGGTGTTGACCATGCGCTTGCGGTTTTCCTTGGGGCCGATGCCGTCCTCCCAGTGATACTCATCGGCAAAGCAGCCGCCGGGCCAGCGCAAAACCGGCACGCCGATCTTCTTCAGCGCCTCCACCGCGTCGGTGCGGATGCCCCGCACGTTGGGGATGGGGCTGTCCTCGCCCACGTACAGACCCTGGTAGATGCACCGGCCCAGATGCTCGGAAAAGTGACCGTAGATGTTCCTGTTGATTTTTCCCTGGCTTCTGTCCTTGTTCAGGGTAATAACCGCCATGGTTTCGTCCTCCTTTATATTTCCGGGAGGAGAGACTCCCCCGCCGCGGTTCTATTCGTCTCCGCGGCAGGGACTCCTTCCGTGCATTCAGGGAAAACATGGATTTTTTCTGCTTATCCGTCGCAGCGGACAAAGGCCTCGCCGTCCCCGCTCAGGCGCAGGCGGGTAGCGCCGCCCTCGACGGTCATGGCCGCGCCCTCGGCCGACTGCGCGGTCACGTTCATCAGCGTCACCGTGCAGGACCTGCCGCCCATGAGCCGCAGAGCATAGCCCTCCGGCGTATGCGCCACGGTCAGCGAGGCTTCCGGCTGCCCGTCCATGCCGCAGATCACGCAGGTGCGCTCCTGCCCCTCCTCCAGGGCATAGACCCGCCAGTCCACATCCTGGGCGTAATCGTACTGCACGGTGTCGTCATGGGCGCCCACGGGAATGATGCTCCCCGGCCGGACGTACAGCGGCAGGCTCATGTAGTCGTGATGCTCCTTGAACCAGCGGCCGCCCACACGCTCCTCGCCGGTGAGCAGGCTCGTCCAGCGGCCCTCGGGCAGGTAGTACTCCGCCACGCCCTGGTCGTTGAAGATGGGCGCCACCAGCAGGCTGTCGCCCAGCATGTACTGGGTGCCCAGGCCCACGCAGGAACGCTCCTCCGGGAACTCGAGGGGCATCATGCGCATCATGGGCACGCCGGTTTCGTTGGTCAGCACGGCCTGGCGGTAGAGGTAGGGCATGAGGCTGTACTTCAGGCGGGTGAAGCGCCGCAGCACGTCCACCGCCTCCTCGTCATAGGCCCAGGGCACCCGGTAGCTGCTGGAGCCATGGAGCCGGGAGTGGCTGGACAAAAGGCCGAAGGCGCACCAGCGCTTGTACACATCCGCTGTGGAGGTGTGCTCGAAGCCGCCGATGTCGTGGCTCCAGAACCCAAAGCCCGAGCTGGTCAGCGACAGGCCGCCCCGCAGGGACTGCTCCATGGCCACATAGCTGCTCCAGCAGTCGCCGCCCCAGTGGACGGGGAACTTCTGCCCGCCCGCCGTGGCCGACCGGGCAAAGAGCACCGCTTCCTCCTTGCCGCGCTTGCGGACAATGGTGTCGTAGACGGTCTTGTTGTACAGGTAGGTGTAGTAGTTGTGCATCATTTCCGGATCTGCGCCATTGTAATACACGCAGTCGGTGGGGATACGCTCGCCGAAGTCGGTCTTGAAGCAGTCCACGCCCATGTCAAGCAGCCGCTCCAGCTGGGCGGAGTACCATCTGCACGCCTCCGGGTTGGTGAAGTCCACCAGCGCCAGGCCAGGCTGCCACATGTCCCACTGCCACACATCGCCGTTGGGTCGCTTGAGGAAGTAGCCCTTCTCCGCGCCCTCGGCGAACAGATGGGATTCCTGCCCCACATAGCTGTTGATCCACACACAGATCTTGAGGCCCTTGCTCTTCAGCCGCTTCAGCATACCCTCCGGGTCGGGGAACACCGCCGGATCCCACAGGAAGTCGCACCAGTGGAAGGCCCGCATCCAGAAGCAGTCGAAGTGGAACACCGACAGGGGAATTCCCCGCTCCATCATTCCGTCCACAAAGCTGTTGACGGTCGCCTCGTCATAATCGGTGGTGAAGGAGGTGGACAGCCACAATCCAAAGGTCCACGCCGGAGGCAGGGCGGGATGGCCGGTGATGTCCGTGTAGCGGCGCAGGGCGTCCTTCATGGTGGGGCCGCCGATGAGGAAGAAATCCAGCATCTCCCCCTTGACGGTGAAGGACACCTTCGACACCATCTCGCTCCCCACCTCGAAGGAAACCCGCTCCGGGTGGTTGACGAACAGACCGTAGCCCTTGCTGGACAGGTAGAAGGGGATGTTCTTGTAGGCCTGCTGGGTGGAGGTGCCGCCGTCCTCGTTCCAGATCTCGACGCTCTGGCCATTTTTCGCCAGGGGCCCGAAGCGCTCGCCCAGGCCGTAGATCGTCTCGCCCACGTCCATCTCCATCTGGCCCCGCATGTACGCGTCCTCCGGCCCCTTGTCGTAGTAGTGGCCGTGCCAGTCCTGCTTGACGTAGGCCAGATCCTTCCCCTCGCTGGAGGTCAGCTTCCTGTCCCCCTGCCAGAAGGTCATCACCGCGCTGGCCCGGTCGATTTCCACCCGGGTGCTGCCGCTGTGCACGGTGATGGTCGTGTCGGTTTCCTCGGCCCGGAACAGGCCCTCCTGCATCTCCGCCAGCTCAAAGGCCGGGCCCCGGTACTTCACCCCGGCATGGTGATGGGTTTTGATCCGCAGCACCTCCGGGTAGGGGGCGGTGATTTCCACCGTCAGGTTCGCGCCGTCCATGGTGTCGCCCCGCTGGCGCACAGGGCGGGTGGTGCAGCACAGAACCGCCCTGTCCTTTTCCACCCTCGCCAGGTACACCTGCACAGGCGAAAACACCTGCACGCCCTTCTGGGACAGTCAGTAGCCATTGCTGAATTTCATGGGATGATGCTCCTTTCTATATGCGAAAAATGTTTTACTTGCGCTGGGACGTGCCGCCCTCCGCATCCGCCCGGACGGGCGGCGCGTCGTGCTGGCGGCGGAACTGCAGGGGCGTCACGCCGAACTCCTCCCGGAAGCGGCGGACAAAGCTGCTCACATCGTTGTAGCCGCACTGGCGGGCCACCTCCATCACGGGAAGCTCCGTCTTCATGAGCATGGCCCGGGCCTGGGTCAGGCGGCTGAGGGTGATGTACTGCATGGGCCGCATGCCCACGCACCGGCTGAAGTGGTTGGACAGGCACCCCGGGCTGACGTGGTAGCGCTTCGCCAGCGCCTGGAGGGAGAAGGGCTGGGCAAAGCTGCGGTCCATCCCGTCCAGGATCTCCCCCATGGGCAGGAAGGCGTCCTCCGGGTCACTGAGGAACATGTCCGGGCGCTTCTCCCGGGCGTAGAGGAGAATCAGGGTCAGCAGGGCCTCCACCTGCTCCTCCATCAGCGGGCCCGCCCGCTCCGCCGTCTCCCGCAGGAGCGCGAAGCAGGTGTCGAAGCGGGGCTTGTCCTCCCCCGCCTCCAGCACATAGGGGAAGCCCTCCCGCCGGAAGCGGAACACCGACAGAAGATGGGTATCCCTGCTGAAGGCCTGCAGCTGCGTGGGCGGAATCAGCAGATAGTACCGCCGGTAAATCTCTCCGCACAGGCGGGTGGCATGCTCGTCAAATTGGTTCAGGAACACCAGCGACCCGGCTTCCACCCGCCGCTCCCGTCCCCGGACCGTCAGCCGCACCGCGCCCTCCAGCACGTACAAAAGCTCGTAGTACACATGGGTGTGGGCCTGGTGGAAGGTGGGCTGGTCGCTGTATACAATGGTGAAGGGCATGGCTTCCCTCCTGCGAATCGATTTTCCATATTTCCGTACCTGCGGCACAGGTTCACTGACATGTTTATACTTTATCATAGTTCTTGCAAGACCGCAAGGAGGTAGACGCCTGATGCTTCATGAAACCTTCCATTATCCCACCCTGGACAGCCTGCGCGCCGCCGCGGCGGAGGTCAAGGCTGATCTGCCCCTGCAGGAGGACGTTTCCCCGCTGTTCCGCCCCCTGCCCCTGGGCGTGAAAGCCGCCCCCAACCGCATCGCCTTCCAGCCCATGGAGGGCACCGACGGCACCGAAGGCGGTGCGCCGGGCGAATTGACCATCCGCCGCTATGAGCGCTTCGCCAAGGCAGGCCCGGGCCTGATCTGGTTCGAGGCGGTGGCCACCGTGCCGGAGGGCCGTGCCAGCGCCCATCAGCTGTACCTGACGGAAGAGAACGTGGATGAATTCAAGCGCCTCACGGACGACATCCGCGAGACCTGCCTGCGGGAGAACGGCTACGCCCCCGTGCTGGTGATGCAGGCCACCAACAGCGGCCGCTATTCCAAGCCCCACGGCTACCCGGAACCCATGATCGCCTACAACTGCCCACCCCTGGAGGACACCCCCCTGCCCGCCGACCGCATCGTCTCCGACGACGATCTGCGCCGCTTTGAGGAGGCCTACACGAAAACTGCGCGGCTGTGCCAGCAGGCGGGCTTCGACGGCATGGACGTGAAGTGCTGCCACCGGTATCTGGCCTGCGAGCTGCTCAGCGCCTACACCCGGCCGGGCGAATACGGCGGCAGCTTCGAGAACCGTACCCGCTTCCTGAAGAATTGCTACCGGGCAGCCCAGGCGGGCCTGTCCTCCGGCGAGTTCTTCCTGACCAGCAGGCTCAACGCCTATGACGGCTTCCCCTACCCCTACGGCTTCGGCGTCAGGGAGGGCAGCCTGGAGCCCGACATGACCGAGGCCATTCGGCTGATCCGGGAGCTGGAGGCGGAATTCCATATCCCGCTGATCAACATCACCATGGGCAACCCCTACAAGAACCCCCACGTGAACCGCCCCTACGACCACGGCAACTACGTCCCCGACGAGCATCCCCTGGAGGGCGTTGACCGGGTGATGAAGGGCGTGAGCGAAATTCAGCACGCGGTGGACATCCCCGTGCTGGGCAGCGCGTTTTCCTACCTGCGCCAGTTCTCCACGAACCTGGCAGCGGGCATGGTGGCAGGCGGCCACGCAGCCATGGCGGGCTTCGGCCGGATGGCCTTCGCCTATCCGGACTTTGTGCAGGACGCGCGCAAGGACGGCCATATCGACACCCGCCGCGTCTGCCTGACCTGCGGCGGCTGCGCCAAGCTCCTGCGGGCTGGCACCCCCGCCGGGTGCATTCTGCGGGATCGCGAGGTTTATCACGCCTGACATTGCAGGCGTACACAGAAAGGAGGGAGCCTTGATGCAGACAAGGCCCCGTGTGGTACTGATTGGTGTGGGCGGCTACGGCCGGGCATATCTGCGCACCATGACCGAGGCGGATACCGGCGCGGATCTGACCGCCATTGTGGACAACGATCCCGCCGCCGCCGCAAAATTTCCCGTGATTGCCGAAAGGCACATTCCCGTTTATGCTTCCCTGGAAGAGTTCTTCACCCGTGACAGTGCGGATCTGGCCGTCATTGTCACGCCGGTGCATACGCATCTGTCCATGGCGCAGGCCTGCTTCGCCCATGGGATGCACGTGCTGTGCGAGAAGCCCCTGTGCATGACCCTGGAGGACGCCCAGGCCATGGAGGACGCAGCCCGCGCCGCCGGGAAACTCCTTGCCCTGGCCTATCAGATGAATTACCGCCGGGACGTGCTGGCCCTCAAGCGGGACATCCTGGCCGGACGCTTCGGCAAGGCCAGGCGCATGGCCGTGTGCCACGCCTTCCGCCGGGGTGCGTCCTACTACGCCCGCAACCGCTGGGCAGGCCACATCTACGACGGTGGACGGGAGGTCTTCGACAGCCCCTTCGCCAACGCCTCCGCCCACAATTTCCAGATGCTGACCTTCCTGCTGGGGGACAGCATGGACAGCGCCTGCGCCGTGACGCAGGTGGAGGGCGAGCTGTTCCACGGCAACCCTGCCATCGAAAATTACGACATCGCCGCCCTGCGCTTCCGCACCGACACGGACACGGAGCTGCTCTACTACACCGCCCACCCCCTGCGGACGGAGTTCTTCGGCCCCTACGGCGTGATGGAGTTTGAGAAGGCCACCATCACCTACCAGAGTGCGGATCTGCACTTCCACGCGGTGATGAACGACGGCACGGTCATCGACTACGACCAGCCCACGCCCCACGGCGACATGCAGAAGCTCTACGATGTGATCGACTGCATTGTCCACGGCGGCACGCCCCAGTGCGGCGCGAAGGCGGATCAGGCGCACATTCAGGCGGTGCGCATGGCCCAGCAGCTGCCCATCCGCACCGTGCGGGAGGAACTTCGCCGGTATGAGGAGATTAACGGCGACCGCTTCGTGCTCATCGACGGTCTGGAGGACGTGATGCTCCGCAGCATGAAGGCCTGGGCGCTGCCCTCGGAGATCGGCATTTCCCTGACGTAACCACAGCTGAATATGCATCAGGCGCGTCCCTGCTGACGGAGGCCGAAAGGCCCGCAGCGCAGGGGCGCGCCTTTTTGCGTGGGACGAACAGTGCAGTAAAAATTTCAAGGAAATGTCACTTTGACCGGATTTCGATGGTATATAGAGGGGCCGCGCAAAAGCCCGGCAGCCCGCAGCAGCGCACCCGAAGAAAATTTTCGCAAGCACGAGATTTTCCCCGTCCTTGTGTGCTATATAAGGGAGCCGCGCAGCGCGGCCTCCGAAACACGTCCCAGCGACGACAGAAAGGAGAATCACCATGGGTTGGGCAAAGTACGACGAGGACAACCGGGACGTCCTTTCAGAACGCAATGCAGGCAGAGGTAGCTTCGACCCGCCGGTGTTCAACTACACCAGCAGTCACAGGGTGGAGCGCCAGCGCACGCTGCCCTCCCGCCGCAGGAAGAAGGCCTACGCCAGAGCGCTGGCCGCCTGCTACGCCGCCCATTACGGCACCCCGGACGACAAGGAGGACTGACCCATGCAGAAAATCCTGTTCAACGGATGCTCCGACAACTGCTGCGCCTGGTGCAGCCTCCACCGCTGCGGCATGACCTTCCGGCAGGTGCGCGCGAAGGACTGCCTGAACAAGCAATGCCGTCATCTGGTCAAGGTGGCGGAGCACCCGGTCTGGCAGCAGCGCGCCCGGATCAAGGCCCTGCGCAGGGAGCGCAAGACAGCCCTGTCCACATCCGGCAGATCATGATCGCCGCCTAAAAAGCAGACATGCGCCGCTGCTGAACGCAGCGGCGCATGCCGGACAAGGATGATATTGTCCTTTGACCTTACAGCCGCAGCATGGGCGCAAACACGCCGCCCTGGACACTGCGGGCGATAAAGGCCTGGTAGCGGCCGGTTTTGGTATCGTACCAGTCGGAGAAGGGTACGCGGGAGGTGGTTTCCGCCAGCATCCGCGCGATGGGCGCCAGCAGCGCCTCGCGGACTTCCATGTCCTCCGCCAGCGCCGCCGTCCAGCAGATCCAGTCGGACTTGGTGTAGTCCGCCCGGGAGTCCAGAGGCAGGCCGTAACGGTTCACCCGGGGCAGATAGCTGCGGGTCTCCGCGTCGTAGAACGTTTCGGGCAGCAGGCCCAGGTTCAGCACCTTGTCCCAGAGCAGGTTGTACTTCATGCTCCAGCCCTGGCCGTCCAGGGTCAGGGGGGTGTTGCCGTTCATGCCCACGGTGTCGGCAAAGCGCGCCGCCATGGCCCTGGCCTTGTCCTCCCAGGCCTTGTCGCCAATGAGCCGCCCGTAGCAGGCCACGCCCACCATGGCCTTGGCCGCCAGGTTGACGTTATGGGCCAGATGCCCGGCAAAGTCGTCGGTGCAAAGCTGCTCGCCGGGGTCCTCGCCGTAGCGCACCAGGTACTGCACCCACTGGTCCAGCAGGGGACGGCTGCTGTCCGCCAGCGTCCTGTCCGCACCGTAATGCACCGCCGCCGCCAGCATGATCAGCATGTTGCCGGATTCCTCCACGGGCATCTGGTAGCGGGGATCGTACACATCCGTCCCGGCGGGGTAGAGGTAGTACGGGGGATGGCTCTCGCCGTTGCGCACATGGCGGCGGGCGGCGTAGACCTGGCCGGTGGCGTTGGGATAGCGGCCCACGTCATGGGGCGCGAAGTCCTCCTGCCACACGGGCATGGCGGCAAAGGCCAGCACCGGACGGCACAGGGCGTTGACCAGCTCCGGGTTGTAGCGCAGGAACATGGGGATGGAGGGGTAGCTCACGTCCACCGTGCCGATGCAGCCGTTGGAGTCGTTCTCCTTGGACAGAAGGGCCATCTCGCCCTCGGGGGTGGCAATCAGCTTGTGGGCCGCCAGGGTCTGCCGCCAGGCCGCGCTGACCACCCGGGCGTAGGCTTCGCCCCCGGCCTTGCGCGCATCGTCCAGCACCTGCTCGTCCAGCTCCACGCACCGCCGGGCAAGGACGTCGAAGTCCCCCATGGCCCGGCGGATGGCGTCGGTGACCTGCGCGCCATCGCGGCGGTACCAGGCCTTGCACAGGCTGCCGAAGTAGTTGATGGAGGCAATGTCGTCATAGGCGATGACCGCGCGGACGCAGCCCTCCGCCGGGCCCTCCCAGGTCATCAGCAGGCCGTCGCCCACGGGATTCACCTGGGCCTCCGCCGTCAGGTAGAGGTATCCCCAGTCGATGGTGATGTGGTCGCCGGAGTGGCACAGGGGCTTCTGCACGGCCTGGCCGCACCAGGCGGTATCATGCCCGTCCAGGGTAAAGCGGTCGGAGAACATCGCAGGGCGGATCTCCCCGTCATAGCACAGGCTGTCGGACAGATGCAGGCTCAGCTTCACCTGATGCTCCGCGCCGTCCAGGGCGGACAGGGCAAAGCGCACCAGTGTCACCGGCATGCTCATCAGGTCGGGATCATCGGGCAGGGCGGGGGTAATGAAGCTGGTCTCCAGCCGCACCGGGCCGGCCTCGCTGACAAACACGGTGGCCGTGGGCGTCACGGACAGGGAAACAAGCGTGGCTTCCTTCGCCGCCGTCACGCCCAGGAAGCGGTAGACTTCGCCGTCCACCGTGATTTCGCCCCGGACGGGCTTGCACGGGCCGCTCCAGTGGCAGCTGTCGGTTTGGGTCATGGTATCGGCGGGCATCCAGACGGACAGATAGGGATCCGAGGCGATCAGGGGTATCGCCGGGAGACGATCAATCGCGGGCATAGGGCATTGCCTCCTGTGTGATGAAGTTGAACGATGGTTTTCCCTACTGTACCACAGGGCGCAGGGGCCGTCAAGACGGCAATATACGCCATCAGCCCTTGAGACCCTGGGTGCTGATGCCCTCCACCAGCTGCTTCTGGAAGAAGAAGAAAATGATCAGGATGGGCACCAGGGACAATACCGACATGGCGAAGGTCGCGCCGAAGTCCGTGCCTGCGCTGTCGGAGAAGAGCTTCAGCGCGTAGGCCACGGTGTACATGCTGGGCTCGTTGAGGTAGAGCAGGGAGCCCATGAAGTCGCCCCAGGCGTTGATGAAGGTCAGGATGCCCACCGTCACCAGGGCGGGGATGATCATGGGGATCAGGATGTAGACGAAGATGCCGTACCAGCTGCAGCCGTCGATGCGGGCGGCCTCGTCCAGATCCCGGGGGATGCCCCGGATGAACTGCATCACCAGGAAGATATCAAACGCGCTGCCGAAGAAGGCCGGTACCGTCAGCGGCAGGAAGGTGCCCACCCAGCCCATCCTGTTGAACAGCACGAAGCGGGGGATCATCATCACCTGGCCGGGGAGCATCATGGTGATGATCATGGCCACGAACCAGGCGTTGCGCCCGGGAAAGTGCAGCCGCGCCAGGCCAAAGCCCACCATGGCCGAGGAGATCACCGCACCCAGGGAGGACAGCGTCGCCACGATGAGGGAGTTGCGGAAGTACACCCCGAAGCTCAGCCCCGCAAAGCCCCGCCAGCCGTTGATATAGTTTTCCGTCGTGAAGGTTTCGGGAATCAGGTTACCCACGGTGACGAAGATTTCCGCGTTGGGCTTGAAGGAGGAGGACAGCATCCAGAACAGGGGGTAGAGCATCATCAGGCTCGCCGCCGTCACCAGCACATGGTAGACCGTGGTGGTGACCCGCTTGCGGCGCTTCACGCTGTGCATGCGAACGGTTGTCGTCGTCATAGGCTCACTTCCCCTCCGATTCATAGTAGACCCACGCGCTGGAGGAACGGAAGATCAGCGCGGTGAAGCAGGCGATCACCAGCAGCATGAACCATGCCATGGCGCTGCCGTAGCCCATCTCGTAGTAGGTGAAGGCCCGGTTGTACAGGTGCACGCCGTAGTACAGCGTGGTGTTCAGGGGCTTGCCCTGGGTGATGAGGTAGCTGGAGTTGAAGGCCTGGAAGGCGCCGATGGTCTGGTTGATGAGGTTGAAGAAGAAGATGGGGGTGATCATGGGCAGCACAATCTTGAAGAAGCGCCGCACAGGCCCCGCGCCGTCCACAATGGCGGCCTCATGGTAGCTCTGGGGAATGTTCTTGAGGGCTGCCAGAAAGATCAGCATACTGCTGCCGAACTGCCACACGCCCAGCAGGATCAGCACGCCCAGGGCGGTGTCCGGGTTGGAGAGCCACTTCACCGGGGCCATGCCGAAGAGGGCGGTGATCTTGTTGATGGCGCCGTTGTAGGAGAACAGCTGCTTCCACGTCAGGGCGATGGCCACGGAGCCGCCCATCAGCGAGGGAATGTAGAACGCTGCCCGATACACGGGGGTGGCGCGGGTGTTGCGGGAGAGGATCAGCGCCACGCCCAGGGACACCAGCAGCTTGATGGGCACCTGGATGAAGGCGAACTTGAACGTGACCCAGAAGGACTTCCAGAAATACTTGTCCTCAAAAAACATCCGGCGGAAGTTGCCAAAGCCGATCCACTTGGGGGACGTCAGCACGTTGTAATCGGTAAAGGCCAGGTACAGGGAGGTAAAGAAGGGGATGATGGTAAAGGCAACCAGACCGATGATGAAGGGCGCAATGAACACATACCCGGCCACCTTTTCCTGCCCGAGGGTTCTGCTCAACCTGCTCATCTGCTTCACTCCTTTGAGAAAGGGAGGCCGCCATTCGCGGCGACCTCCCTGAGCGGATAGGGTATGAGGTGGATTACTCCGTCACGGCGGCCTTCTTCAGCAGCGCGTTGGCCTCGTCCATGAACTCCTGGGCCCAGGCGGTCAGATCTTCCACCTGGCCGTAGGAGACAGCCTCCCAGTATTCGCCCAGCAGCGCTTCCACCTCGCCGGAGGCGGCGGCGTCAGGCTTCATGATGGGAGAGGTCTTGCCCTCCTGGCCGATGTAATCCAGGTAAGCGGACACCTTCTGGCTGGTTGCGTCCAGGTTGGGGGCGATATGCTCGCGGATCACGGAGGAGATGGGCATGGCGCGGTCGATCCCCACGATGTCGAAGCAGTCGGTGTCATTGGTGAAGAAGTTGATGAACAGGGCGGCAGCGTCCTTCACGTTGGAATTCTCGGACACAGACCAGAACATGGAAGGCTTGAAGTAGGCGGGGCTCACGGTGCTGTTCTCCGCCACGGGCCAGCAGGCCAGCTCCAGCTCGCAGTTCGCGCCATTCTGATAGGCAGCCAGCTCATTGGTCCAGTGCCAGGTGGCCCAGCTGTCGCTGACCATCACGTCAAAGGCCGTGGTCGCGGTGGTTTCGCCCACGCCCAGGCACCAGCCGGCTTCCATCGCGTCCAGGCGATCCTGCCAGGTGCGGACAATGTAGGCGGGGTCGTCGAAGCCCAGACCGTCGCCCGCGTCGTTGAACAGCTGCAGGCCGTAGGAGCGCAGCAGGTTGCGCAGGGCGTCCTTGCCCAGCAGGGTTTCCTGGGTGCGGCCGGTCTTCTCATGCACCGTCGCGGCGATGTCGTACAGCTGCTCCAGGGTGGGCTCCATGGGCATTTCCACGCCAGCCTCGTCCAGCACGTCCTTGCGGTAGAAGGTGGCCAGGGCGTTGGTGCCGGTGGACAGGGCGTAGATCTTCTCGCCCACCTGGCCGCTGGTCAGCACGGATTCCGCCACGTTGCTCACGTCGATGGTGCCGGACTCGAAGTAGGGAGTCAGGTCAGCCAGCACGCCGCTCTGGGCATACTGGATCAGGTACTGGTAGTCCATCTGGATCACGTCGGGCAGCAGGCCGCCGGCAACCTGGGTGGCCAGCTTGCTCCAGTAGCCGTCCCAGGAGGTGAACTCAGGCTCCACGGTGATCCAGGGATACTTCTCCTGGAACTTCTCGATGGCAGCCATGGTCAGGTCGTGGCGGGTCTGGGAACCCCACCAGGTCACGCGCAGGGTCACAGGCTCCTGCTCGGCGGAAGCCGCCAGGGGAGCGAGCATGGTGCACAGCAGCACCGCCGCCAGCAGCACAGACAGGATACGTTTCATCGGGTAATCCCTCCGTTTCGGATTTTTGATGGCCTTATCTTAGCAGAGTTCGCCCGAAAGCTACATTCATTTTTCCGTGTCCGATGGTCAATTTTCCGTCATCCTGTCCATCTGTCCCCGGTACTCCGTGGGGGTCAGCCCCGTATACTTGCGGAACAGCTGGCTGAAGTAGTGGGGATTGTTGCCCAGGCCCACCCGCTCGGCAATCTCGTAGCTGCGCAGGTCGGGGCTGGCGTTCATCATGGCCTTGGCGTGCTCCATGCGCACCTTCAGCAGATAGGCGGAGAACTTTTCCCCCATGCACCGGGCGAACTCCCGCCCGATGTAGTCCGCGTTCATGAACACCACGTTGTCCGCCATGTGCTGCAGGGACAGGGCCTCGTCCCCGTAATGCTCGTCAATGTAGGCGGCCATCCTCTGCACAAAGCCGCGCATGTCGCCGCTCTCCTCCCGGAGCCGCAGGAGCGTGCGCACCGTCAGCGGCACCAGCTGCTCCGGCCGGGCCAGGGCCTCCTGGATCACCGTGAAGCCCCACCCCGCCGGCGCGCCGCCGGTCACCACCCGGAAGAGGGCCTCCCGCATCGCGCTGGGATCGGGGGTCGTCCGGGCCAGCTCGCTGACCTGCCGTTCCAGGGCTACGCTGTCCAGGCGGCCCGCCCGCAGGGTATTCAGCTTTTCCGCCAGCAGGCGTACATGCTCCTGCCGCTCGCCGGTGAGCTGCAGCACATGCTGACGCTGCCGGTCGATCAGGCGGCAGGTGCGCATGAGCGCTTCCTCCATCTCCTCCCGGGAGCAGGGCTTGAGCATGTATTCCTTCACGCCCCACTTCATGGCCTGCCGGGCGTAGTCAAACTCGCTGTACCCGGAGAGGATCAGCGTCTGCAGCTGCGGGTGCAGCTGAAGGGCCCGCTCCGTCAGCTCCAGGCCGCTCATGCCGGGCATGCGCACATCCGTCATCAGGATGTCGGGCATATCGTCGGTCATGCTGTCCAGGGCCGCAAAGGCGTTGGCGCAGCTGGCCGTGAGCACAATGTCCAGGGCTTCCCAGTCCACCATGGTGCGGATGCCCTCACGGATGATGGCCTCGTCGTCTACCAGCAGCAGCTTGTACATCGTGTGTCCTCCTCGTATGATCGGATTATCTCCGGCTGTCATCGGGCAGCAGGACGCTGACGCACGTCCACCCAGGCCTGCTGTGCACCCGCAGACCGTAGCGCTCCCCGAAGGCGTACTGCACGCGCCTGTTGATGTTGCGCATGCCGATGCCCAGCCCCTCCGGCGCGATCTCTCCGCTCTCCAGCTTGTTCAGGATGTCCTCGTCCATGCCGGGGCCGTTGTCCTCCACGGAGAGGGTCACACCCGCTTCCTCCCTGCCCCCGCTGATGCGGATCACGCAGGTGTCCAGCATTTCCTCCAGGGCATGGTGGACGGCGTTCTCCACCAGAGGCTGCAGGGTCATGGCGGGAATGCGGTTGCGCAGGATGCTCTCGTCCACCGCCATCTCCACCCGCAGCCTGTCACCGTAGCGGATTTCCTGAATGCGCAGGTATTCCCGGGTGATCTGCATATCCTCCTCCACGCTGACCACGTCCCGCTTGTCGTTCAGGGAAGCCCGGAACATCTTGCCCAGGGCGTCGGTCATCACGGCAATGCGCTCGTTGCCCTCCTGCTTGGCCAGGCAGTAGATGGACTCCAGGGTGTTGTACAGGAAGTGGGGCCGCACCTGGGCCCGCAGCTGCTGCATCTGCTTTTCCTGCAAAAGCTGCTGCTGCTCATAGCCCCGGCGCATCATCCGGTGATAGTCGTGGGTCATCTTGTCAAAGTGCCGGTGCAGCTGGCCGATCTCGTCCCCGCGATCCCGGTAGGGGGAGGTCTCCGGATCCTCCACATGACCGCTGATGGCGAAGGCGTCGAACTTCTCCAGCAGGCGGCGCAGATGCTTTAAAACCGACGAAACCAGCCATACGCCCAGCGCCAGCGCCGCCGCCATGGCCAGCACGTCCGCCCCCAGGGCCAGGGAGGCCGCGCCGCTGATGGTGGCGCTGATGCCGCTGTAATCCACCAGGGTGACGTACCGCCAGCCGTTGCGGGCCGTGTAGCGCACGCACAAAAGGTCGTTCCCGTCCTGCGTCAGATGCTCGTAGCCATCCTCCGCAGGATGCATGGCGCGCACCTGATCGTCGCTGGCATAGAGGCACACATCCCCCGCATAGATGGCGCAGGACAGGGGCGTGCCCATGCCGCTCATCACGCTGCGGCTGGCCTCCACCACGCCCGGCAGATCAATCTCCACCAGCGTCACGCCCAGGGTGTCCAGGGTCAGCCCGTCGATCTCCCGGATCTCCCGCAGCAGGAATACCCGGGCAGGATCCCCCGGCTCCGTCTGCCAGACGGGCTTGCCGTGGCCCGCCAGCGCCTTCGCCATGCGTTCCTCCGTCAGCTCATCCCGGGTGACGGACATGGTGATGAACTGCTGGAAGGATGTGCCCTGGGACGTTTTCAGCTGCAGGCTGATGGCCCGGTTGAACCAGATGCTGAAGTTCGCCACCCGGTCCGCCACCTCGGACTTGGCCAGCGTCCAGGTGGAGGTCAGCGGATGGGCACGCTTCATGACGCTCAGGTTCTTCTGCAGCACATTGTCTGCCAGCATGCGGTAGGAAAGCTCCTCCGCATCATCCAGCTCAGACTGGATCCTGTCGGCAAAAAGGGTGATCATCTGCACGCTGCTTTTGTACAGCTGCTCGTCATAGGCGGCGTAAGGCAGGCGGAAGGTGGCCAGGACGCTGGCGAACACCAGTGCCATGGCCAGCGCCAGAATCAGCGCGAATTTGGTGCGCACCTTGATATTGCCCATCAGATGAACCAGGCGCTGCTTCAGGCGCATAAGCATGTCTCCTTTGCGTGATCGTTTGTCAGGGATGAATGATCAGCCGGCCCTCGGAGGTCACCTCCGCCGGGGAAATGAAGCCCACCCGGTCCTGCCCGGTCGTTTCCGTCCGGCCGTGGTAGCAGATGAGCAGCTCGCCCTCCGGCGAATGCAGCATGCAGCTGTGGCCCGTGCCCGTCACATCGCCATGGCGCTCCAGGATGGGGTTCTCCTCCGCCTTGACGAAGGGCCCCAGGGGCGTTTCGCCCACCGCATAGCCCACGGCGTAGTCAGGCCCGCCGAAGAAGTTGCCCGAATAGGTCATCAGGTAGCGGTCCCCGGCCTTCATCAGGAAGGAGCCCTCGTTCCAGCGCCGTCCGGTGGCGGCGGCGGAACGGCCCTCCCAGGGCTGCTCGGGGCGCAGGAGCAGCACCGGCTCCCCGATCACGCCGCTGAAGTCCGGCTTCAATTCCACGCCGTAGATCCAGCTTTCCTCCAGCCCATCCACATTGTGCTCATAGCAGCAGCGGGAATAGTACAGGTAGTACCGCCCCCCCTCCTGATACAGGTTCGCGTCGATGATGGGATAACCGGGGTCGAAGATGGGCCGGTCGCTCACATCGACAAAGGGGCCGACAGGCGTATCTGCCACCGCCGCGCCGATGCGGTAGTTCTCCAGCGCCTGGGTGGGGTTGTCCTTCCAGTTGGCGCTGTAGAGCAGGACGTACTTCCCGCCAAGCTCGTAGCACTCCGGCGCCCAGAAGGTGTCGTTTGCCCAGCGGCCGTCCTTCGCCCTGAGGGCCAGGCCGTGCTCCGTCCAGTTCAGCAGATCCGCCGAGGAGCGCACGGGGAAGCCGCTGCCGTCCTCGCTGGTGCAGTAGAGGTAGTAGCGTCCGTCCGATGCCCGGAGGATGAAGGGATCCGCCGCCGTGAAGGGGAGCCGTACCGTTGTGAAATCCATGATGTCTCAACCGTCCTTTCTTCTGTGCCCGACCCGCGCCGCGTACAAAAAAACGTCGTATCCGGATCAATAATAGTATACATTCTGCCCTTGCTTTTTCAAGATGTTCATAGTATTCTTATGGCAGAAAAGTCCCCGTCAGGGACAAGTAAAAAGGAGATATCACCATGCCGCTGATGACACCGGAGTATCGTGATCGGCTGAAGCACTGGCAGCGGGTGCTGTCGCAGGATTTCTATCATCCCCTGGGTGACATTGCATTTGAAGGCTTCACCACCATGGAGCATCTGACCCCTGAGCAGGCCCTGCAGGGCGATTTCAAGCCCGTGCCCGTGGGCCTGGAATGGGGCCATACCTGGGAGTACATGTGGGTGCGCTCCACCGTGACCCTGCCCGAGGCGGCGGAGGGTCAGCCCATCGCCATGTCGCTGGACATGGGCGGCGAGGCCACCCTGCTGGTCAACGGCGAGCCCTTCGGCACCCGCCGGGCGGAGTGGGTATCCGTCCCCCATCACTATATTTCCGACAACGTGCTGACCCTCTCGGGCAAGGCGGGAGAAACCTTCGACCTGCTCTTTGAGGTGTATGCGGGACATTACTTCCCCGATGTGGGCGGCTGCGCCACCGGCCCCGTGCTGCCCGGCACCATGGGCGATCCCAAGGAGGAGGGCCGCCGCACGCGGGTGGGCCGCTCCACCTTCGGCGTGTGGAACGAGCCTGCCTATCAGCTGTGGATGGACGTGTCCACCCTGTGGCAGCTGCTGGACGAGCTGCCCGAGGACTCCCTGCGGGCCAGCAAGATTGCCGACGGCCTGGAGGAATACACCCGCATTGTGGACTTTGAGCAGCCCCTGCCGGAGCGCATCGCCAGCTATGAACGAGCCCGGGAGGCTCTGCGCCCGCTGATGGAGGCCCACAACGGCCCCACCGCCCCGGTGCTGGCCGCGGTGGGCAACGCGCACCTGGATCTGGCCTGGCTGTGGCCCCAGCAGGAGACCCACCGCAAGACCGCCCGCACCTTTGCCGCCCAGCTGCGCCTGCTGGAGCGCTATCCCGAGTACAAATACATTCAGAGCCAGCCCGCCGCCTACGAGATGTGCCGGGATCACTATCCCGCCCTGTACGAGAAGATTCGTCAGGCCGTGAAGGAGGGCCGCTGGATTGCCGAGGGCGCCATGTATGTGGAGCCTGACACCAACATGCCCTCCGGCGAGGCGCTGATCCGCCAGCTGGTGTACGGCAAGCGGTTCTACAAGGAGGAGCTGGGCGTGGACAGCCGCATGCTGTGGCTGCCGGACACCTTCGGCTACTCCGCCGCGCTGCCCCAGCTGCTGCGCAGCTGCGGCGTGGATTACCTGGTCACCCAGAAGATCTTCTGGGCGTACAACGGCGGCGATCCCTTCCCCTACCACTACTTCACCTGGAAGGGCATGGACGGCAGCAGCGTGACCTCCTTCCTGCCCACCAGCTACACCTACCGCACCGACCCCCAGGAGCTGTGCAAGATCTGGCGCGGCAGGGTGCAGAAGCGTCACCTGGATGCGTTCATGGTACCCTTCGGCTACGGCGACGGCGGCGGCGGCCCCTGCCGTGACTATGTGGAATACGCCCTGCGCGAGCGTGACCTGGAGGGCATGCCCAAGGTGGAGATGATCTCCCCCATCGACTTCTTCGAAGACATGGAGAAGGCCGGCGGCCCCGTGAACACCTGGGACGGCGAACTGTACTTCAGCGCCCACCGGGGCACCTACACCACCCAGGCTGCCGTCAAGGCCAACAACCGCCGCAGCGAGTTCGCCCTGCACAACATGGAGGTCTGGGGCGCGCTGGCCATGCGCAAGGGTCATGCCTTCGACCAGGCCGCTGCCGAGCGGCTGTGGAAGGTGCTGCTGCTGCACCAGTTCCACGACATTCTCCCCGGCTCCTCCATCGGACGCGTCTATCAGGAGGCCAACGAGCAGCACCGTCTGCTGCAGGCGGAAGCAGCCTCCCTGGCGGAAGCCTCCCGCAAGGCTCTGCTGGGCAACGGCGAGGGCGTGACGGTGTTCAACAGCCTGGGCTTCGACCGGGACGAGGTCATCGACCTGCCCGAGGGCTTCGGCGGCGCGCAGACGCTCTCCGGTGAGGCGGTTCCCGCCGCGAACGGCAAGGCGCTGGTGCATGTGCCCGCCCTGGGCATGGTGTCCCTGAAGCCCGCCGCTGCCTCCGCGCCTGCGGAAACTGCCACCGCTGAGCTGACGGCTGACGGCGCCATCCTGCGCTGCGGCGGTCTGGAGGTTGTGGTGGACGCCCAGGGCCGCGTGACCCGCTACACGCTTGACGGCCGGGTCATGTCCGCGGGTGTGATGAACCAGCTGACCATGTACAAGGATGTGCCCCGCGTGTTCGACGCCTGGGACATCGACAGCAACTATCGCGAGCAGGAGCGCTTCGTCAGCCAGGCCGACAGTCTGACCGTCGAAGCTTCCGACGGCCTGACCGCCTCTGTGGTCTGGACAGGCAGCATCGGGCATTCGGCCATCCGGCAGACCATCTCCATCCGCGTTGGCAGCCCTGTGGTGACCTTCGACACCACGGTGGACTGGCACGAGATGCATCGCCTGCTGAAGGTGGGCTTCCCCGTGGATGTGCGGGCGGAAATGGCCCAGCACGAGATTCAGTTCGGCTATGTGGATCGTCCGACCCACCGCAGCCGCATGTTTGACCAGGACCGCTTCGAGGTATGCAACCACCGCTGGACGGCCCTGCACGACCACAGCCACGGCTGCGCGGTGCTCAACGACTGCAAGTACGGCGTGGGCGTAGAGGAGAACAGCATTGAGCTGACGCTGCTGCGCGCCGCCACGTCGCCTGACATGGTCAGCGACCAGGGCGAGCATCACTTCCGCTACGGCTTCACGGCCTGGGCGGGCGACTTCGACCAGGCCCCGGTGGTACGCCAGGGTCTGGGCTTCAACGAGCCCGTGGCGCTGCTGCCCGGCGTGGCGGAGACCTTCTCCGCCTTCCGCGTGGATGCGCCCAACGTGATTCTCGACACCCTCAAGCCCGCCGACGACGGCAGCGGCGATCTGATTCTCCGCCTGTACGAGAGCGGCAAGGCTGACACGGTGTTCACCCTTTCCACCGATCTGCCCGTGCGCAGCGTGCGCCGCTGCAGCCCCCTGGAGGACGCGGGCGAGCCCTGCGAGGGCATGGTCTTCCACGTGAAGCCCTTCCAGGTGATGACGCTGCGGATCAGTGTGTAAGAGAGGGAACGGCGGGGCTCCTCGCCCCGCACCCTCGCCAGAGGGCTGCATAGCCCTCTGGACTCCCATTCGGGGGGATTGGAACAAGGTCGGAGGCCCGGCGCACGAAAGGTGCGCCGGGCTTG
>JAXEEE010000110.1:0-10453 GCA_034104265.1 Eubacteriales bacterium
ACCTTTCGGGAGGCCACCTGCGCCTCCCGGGTGATGTCGTAATTGCTTGCAAAAGACGCAAGCGTCCGCTCCAGCATTTGCGCCGTATCCATCGGCCTGCCTCCTCGCCTCCGGGTGAAAAAAGCCCGTCTCCTGCCTGTGCAAGAGACGGGCTGTCACCCGCGTTACCACTCCTGTTGCCGCCCGTGAAGGCGGCCCCTCTGCCGCGCCGCAGCATCAGCGCGCTCCCCTGTAACGTGGGGACGACGTTCGCACCTACCAGGCCCGGGGCCGTTTGGCGCGACTGCTCATGAGGGATGCGTAGCCCTGCCGCTTCATGCCTTGCACCATCCGGCATTTCTCTTGGGAAGCAGGCGGAACCCGTGTGTCTCAATCAGCGCATTGATCTGAATTGGATCACTCAGAAAATACCACCTTTTCCCCTTTGCTGTCAATGGCTTCCCGGGCAAAAACACGAAAAGAACAGTCTCCCGGTGGACTTTATCTTACTGCAGTCCCTGTCTGCGCACGCAGCGGAAATAGTAGGGCACCTGAACCAGCAGCATAACCGTCCAGCCCGCGCAGCAGGCAAAGGTAATGCCCAGGATACCCATGGAGGGTGCCAGCAGATAAGTGAAGATCACCCGCAGGGTGGTCTGGATGCAGGTGCCCAGCAGGGTCATCTTCATCATGCCCATGCCCCGGTAGAAGCCCTGCACGCCGTTGGTCATGGCAGGCCACAGGTAGAATAGCGCCATGGAGAGCAGGTACCGGCTGCCCAGGGCGATGACCTCCGCGCTGCCCTCCCCCGTGACGAACCAGCTGACGATGTGCTCCCGGAACAGGAGCGTCACCGTGCCGATCAGCACCCAGTAGCAGACCTCCAGCATCAGTCCCCGGCGGAACCCCGCCCGGATGCGCTCCTTCTTTTCCGCGCCCCGGTTCTGGGCCACGAAGGTGGTGATGGCGTGGGAGATGCTCTGCTCCGGGGTGAAGGCGAAATCGTCCACCCGGGTGCAGGCGTTAAAGGCGGCGATGACGTTCACGCCCAGGGCGTTGACCTGCCCCTGGATCAACAGCTTGCCGATGGGCTGCACGGCCTGCTGCAATGCGGTGACGCTGCCATACTGCAGAGTAGTTTTCAGCAGGGCCGGGTCGATGCGCCACTCCTCCCGTTTCAGGCAGAGCATGGGCACCTTCCGGCGGATATACAGGAAGCTCAGCGCCGCCGAGGCTGCCTCGGCGATCACCGTGGTGGTGGCGGAGCAGACGATGCCGAAGCCCAGCATCCCGATGAAGATCAGGTCCAGCACCGCGTTCAGGCAGGAGGAGAACATCAGGAACTTCAGCGGCGTTTTGCTGTCCCCCACGGACTTGAGGGACTGGGCCAGGGCGTTGTAGAAGTAGGTGAAGGGCGCGCCCAGGAAGGTGATGCGCAGATAGGTGACAGTGATGTCCTCAATGTCCCCAGGGACATTCAGCAAACGCAGGATGGGCCGCGTCAGCAGGGCGCCCAGCGCCGCCACCGCCAAGGAAAAGAACAGCCCGAAGAGCACGGTGGTGGCCATTTCCCGGCGGAGCTTCTGCTCATCCTTCGCGCCGAAGAACTGGCTCATCAGCACCCCCGCGCCCATGCAGATGCCGCTGATGCCCAGAATCACCAGGTTCATCACCGGGCCGGCAATGCCCGTGGCCGCCAGGGCCTCCTTGCCGATGAACCGCCCGGCGATGATGGCGTCCACTGCGTTGTAGGCCAGCTGGAAGCAGCTGCCCGCGACCAGCGGCAGCGCGTAGCCGATCAGCTGCCGGGTGATGGGCCCCCGGGTCATATCCGTTGCAGCCATAACGATTTCCCCTTTCATTTGCATCCTGTGGGATATTGGGCGCAGGCAGCGCGTTTTCCTGCCGGAAAACAAAATCTTTCCATGCACCCCGTTGACGGGGATGCTGTTCCCGGCTACAATGGTCTCAGGATATGTCCCATCCCCACGGCACAGCATTATAACAACAGGAGGAACACCCCCATGAAAAAGGCGTCCATGATTCTGGACAAGGACTACCGCATCGGTCAGATTGACCCGCGCATCTATGGCTCCTTCATCGAGCATCTGGGTCGCGCCGTCTACGGCGGCATCTATGAGCCCGGCCATCCCACCGCCGACGAAAACGGCTTCCGCCGGGACGTGATGGACATGGTCAGGCGCCTGGGCGTGCCGGTGGTGCGCTACCCCGGCGGCAACTTTGTTTCCGGCTTCAACTGGGAGGACTCCATCGGCCCCCGGGAGAGCCGCCCCGCCCGTCTGGATCTGGCCTGGTTCACCACCGAGACCAACGAGGTGGGCCTGCATGAGTTCGACCGGTGGTGCAAGGAAGCCGGCACGGAGATGATGTACGCCGTCAACCTGGGCACCCGCGGCCCCGACGCGGCCCGCAACATTGTGGAATACTGCAACCATCCCTCCGGCACCTACTGGAGCGACCTGCGCATCAAAAACGGCGCCAAGGATCCCATGAACGTCAAGCTCTGGTGCCTGGGCAACGAGATGGACGGCCCCTGGCAGATCTGCGCCAAGACCGCCTACGAGTACGGCCGCACCGCCAACGAGGCCGCCAAGCTGATGAAGTGGGTGGATCCCTCCATTGAGCTGGTGGCCTGCGGCTCCTCCGGCTATCAGATGCCCACCTTCGGCGACTGGGAGTACCAGATGCTCACCGAGTGCTATGAGAACATCGACTATGTCTCCCTGCACCGCTACTACGGCAACGAGACCAACAACACCCCCGACTTCCTGGCCCGCAACATGGACCTGGACGGCTTCATCAGGACCGTGGTGTCCATCTGCGACGCGGTAGGCGGCAAGAAGCACAGCAAGAAGAAGCTGAACCTGTCCTTCGACGAATGGAACGTGTGGTACCACTCCCACGAGCAGGACAAGGAAGTCTGGAAGATGGGCAAGTGGAACCGCGCCCTGCCCCTGCTGGAGGATGTGTACAACTTTGAGGACGCGCTGCTGGTGGGCGCGATGCTCATCACCTTCCTGCGCAACGCTGACCGCGTGAAGGTGGCCTGCCTGGCCCAGCTGGTGAACGTCATCGCCCCTATCATGACCCGCAACGGCGGCGGCGTGTGGGCCCAGACCATCTACTGGCCCATGATGCACGCCTCCAAATACGGCCGTGGCGAGGCCCTGCGTCCCATCGTGAAGAGCCCCACCTACGACTGCACCGACTACACTGACGTGCCCTACCTGGACGCCACCGCCACCCTGGGCGATGACGGCAGCGTGACCATCTTCGCCGTGAACCGCGACCTGGAGGAGGGTCTGGAGCTGTCCGCCGACCTGCGGGCCTTCGGCGACCTGCGTGTGGAGGAGCACATTGTGCTGCATCATGACGACGTGAAGGCCATCAACACGGAAGAGAATCCCGGCAACGTATCTCCCGTGACGCTGCACGACGGTCAGGTGGACGGTGGCCGGCTGACCATCGTGACCCCCGCCGCCAGCTGGAACGTGATCCGGCTGGTACCGGCGCGCTGACGGGCGCGTTCAAAAAAGTGGCCTGCGGGCCACTTTTTTGAGTTGGGACGGGGAACGCCGCCTGCGGGAGGCTGCAAATTCGCCTGGTCTCTGCGCTCCCGGCCGGCGAATTTGTAAGGAATGTTTTCCGCAGAGCGGAAAACGACCCGCCCCGCCGGCAAAGCCGGCGGATACGATTGCAGTCGAAGAGGGGCTTTGCCCCTCTCCGACGCCTCTCTCCAGTCAGAGGTGGCTTTGCCCCCCCCGACACCTCCCCCGGACGGAGGGGCTGCGGCCCCTCCGGATCCTCCCCGGACGGAAGGGCGCGGCCTCTCTGTTCCCCCGGGCCCCGCCATACAGACAGCCCCGGCGCTGAACGCGCCGGGGCCGTGCTTTATGGCTCCTGCCAGACAACGTCGCCGTCATGGTCGATGTAGGCCAGCCTGCCGTCCTTCTCCACCAGGGCCAGACCGTGGCGGAAGCGGCAGGCCCTGTCCCAGGCAAAGGCGATGGCCTCCTGCCCCCGGGTGTCCAGGTAGCCCATGCGGCCCTCGGCGCTCACCATGGCCTGCAGGCCTTCCTCAAAGGACACGGAATCAAAGGCGTTGTCATAGGCGATCTCCGGGAGGCGGTAGCCCCGGCCGGGTTCCAGCAGCACCTGGCCCCGGGTGTTCAGCATCAGGCCATCGCAGGTAACGCCCACGCCGTAGTCCGTACACCACAGGCCGCCCAGATTACCGGGGTAGCGGTGCAGTTCCTGCCCCGCAGCGTCAAGGAGGATGTACTCATCTCCCAGGCTGACCAGGGTCGTGCCCAGGTAATATTCCGCGCCGCTGTCGTACCGGGGCGGAATGACCCATTCCCCCCGGCGGTTGATGTACCCCGCGCGATCCGCCTCATCATAGACGCAGCACAGCCCTTCGGAAAAGCATTCGACCCAGCTGTACTGCGGCGCAATCGCCAGCTTGCCCTCCGTGTCGATGAAGCCGTACAGCCCGTCCTCTTCGCGCATCACAGCCAGCAGCCCTTCGGAAAAGTTGTCGCCGTAGAAGGGATCCAGCACGATGCCCGGGGGCAGGGCCAGCTCCCGGCCCGCCTTGTCAATCACGCAGCCGCGGCTGTCGAGCCCCTCCTCATCCCACAGGCACACCACGGCATAGCCCTCACAGAAGATGATGGGGTTCGCGGTGTCACCATAGCGGAAGTCCAGCGCCAACTCGCCCGTGGTTCTGTCCACAAAGCCGACGTCATTCCACCCATCCTCCTCCGGCGTACACACCGCGATCAGGTTGTCCGTCCCGCTGACCCAGGGCGAGGGTGAGCAGAAGCGCAGGCCGGAAAAGTATCCGCTGCGCAGGTCGAAGAAGCCCTCCGGGCCGTTGTCCTCCGTCCCCTGCAGCCATATCACCCCTGTGCCCTCACCGCCGTACAGATAGCCGTCATAGCCGGTGTCCAGGCTGTACTCCGGCGGAACCACCCAGTCGCCCTGCCTGTTGATGATCCCGCCGCCGTCCTGCCAGGTGCTGCCCACCGGGACAGCCGTCGCATAGCCCGCCCCGCGGAATTCATCCGCCCAGGCGAATTGCGGCGCGATCACCGTGCGGCCCCGGTAGTCCATGTAGCCCCACAGGCCATCGACCCGGATGGGGTACAGGGCGTCGGCGTAGACCTTCTCCGGCTCCTCCAGGCGCAGGTGATCCCGCAGGACGAAGCCCCGCACCGGCGTGCCCGCCGTCTCCGCCTCCACATAGATCCACGCGCTGCCCATGGCCCCCAGCCAGGTCACCGGCGTGCCCGCCGGCAGCATGCACACCGCTTCCCGCCGGCCCAGGGGATCGTCCGTCAGCGCCGCGTCCCATTGGATCGTGGCCTTCGCCCGGCAGAAGTCCGCCTGCTGATCCGTGTACGCGCCCTTCACCCAGCCAAAGCGGTATCGCCCGGCGCGCACCTCGTACTGCACCAGGGTATAGCCGTCCTCCGTGCAGAAGACCTGCACCCAGTCCTTCGGCGAGACCGCCGCCTTGCCGTCAGCGGCCCGCAGCCACTCCATCCCCGGCCCGGTGTACACCGCCAGGGCGCCGCCGGTGTCCAAGGCTTCCGCCTGCACGGTCAGGTCGCCGCAGGGGATGGCGGGCGGCGCGTCCGCCAGCGCGGCGGCAGGCAGGAGCAGCGCCAGCAGCATCAGCAGCAGCGTCCAGCGCCTCATGCATATCACCTCTGCCATGATAACGCGCAGGGCCGGCAGAATCTTCCCGCCCTCACGGCCACTGGCGCAGGCATTCGCCCTCGCCATTCTCCGTCAGCGCCATCCACCGGAACGCGCCGTTTTCCAGCGTCATGTAGCCATGCCAGCTGCCTGCCTTAGGGATGGACACGCTGCCCGGGTTCAGCACCTGTACGTCCTCCGCCGCCTCGCAGCAGGGGATGTGGGTATGGCCGTGAATCAGCACGTCCCCCGGGCACAGGGGCGGCAGATGCCCGGCGTTGTACACATGCCCGTGGGTCAGGTAGATCAGCCGCTGGCCATCGGGGATGACCGCGTAGTCCGCCATCACCGGGAAGTCCAGCACCATCTGATCCACCTCGGCCTCGCAGTTGCCCCGCACGCACAGGATGCGCTCCTTGAGCGGGTTCAGCAGGGCAATGACCTCCTTGGGCGCGTAGCCCTCGGGCAGGTCGTTGCGGGGGCCATGGTAGAGGATATCCCCCAGGAGAATCAGCCGGTCGGCCTGCTCCCGCCGGAAGGCCTCCAGCAGGCGGCGGCACCACGGGGCAGAGCCGTGGATGTCCGAGGCAATCAGCCATTTCATGCATATCATCCTTTCTGCGCAAAAGCCGCCCGGAAGACCGGACGGCTCTGTTTTGTCAAGAAATCATTGTGCAGGGCAGCAGAGATGGAGCCTTCCCCTCTGGGGAAGGTGGCCGAGCGCAGCGAGGTCGGATGAGGTCGCCCTCTCTGCCCGGCGCAGGGTCTGCAGGATAGGACGCTCCGCCGCAGCGTGCGCGAATCTGCCGTTTCCATTGCGGATGCAGGGCATCCGCTCGGAAACTCGCTTGCTTTTTTGGGGGAACACCGGGCTGCCGCCCAGACCTGCTTGGGGTTCCACCCCAAACCCCGCAAGGGGCATCGCCCCTTGACCCTTTTCCGCTGGCGCGTTCCCTTGGGGTTGGCTGATTTACTTTTTCAGGCCCAGCTTGTCGGCAGCGGGGTCGATATCCAGCGTGGCGAAGTAGTCCTGGGCCGTTTCCGCCCGGCGGATCAAGCGGAAGGAGCCATTCTCCTTAAGCAGCACCTCCGCCGAACGCAGGCGGCCGTTGTAGTTGTAGCCCATGGCGTGGCCGTGGGCGCCGGTATCGTGGATGACCACCACGTCCCCCATGTCGATGCGGGGCAGGGCGCGCTCCACGGCGAACTTGTCGTTGTTCTCGCACAGGGAGCCGGTCACGTCGTACACATGGTCGCAGGGCCAGTCCCGCTTGCCGCAGACGGTGATGTGGTGGTACGCGCCGTACATGGCGGGGCGCATGAGGTTGGCGGCGCAGGCGTCCAGGCCAATGTAGTGGCGGTAGGTATCCTTACGGTGGATGGCGTGGGTCACCAGCCAGCCGATGGGCCCGGTCATCCAGCGGCCCAGCTCGGTCTTGATAGCCACGCCGCCCTGGGGGAAGATCTCCTCGTACACCCGGCGTACGCCCTCGCCCACGGCCATGATGTCGGTCTTTTCCTGATCGGGGCGGTAGGGGATGCCCACGCCGCCGGACAGGTTGATGAAGGCCAGCGTCAGGCCGGTCTCCGCCGCCAGATCCCGCCCGCAGGTGAAGAGGATCTTCGCCAGGGTGGGGTAGTAGCCGTTGTCCACGGTGTTGCTGGAGAGGAAGGCATGCAGGCCGAACCGCTTCACACCCAGGGACTTCAGCCGCTTCAGGCCCTCCTGAAGCTGGGCGTAGGTGAAGCCGTACTTGGCCTCGCCGGGGTTGCCCATGATGGTGGTGCCGATGGAGAAATCCCCGCCGGGATTATAGCGGCAGCAGATGGTCTCCGGGATGCCGCCGTGCTTCTCCAGCACATCGATATGGGTGATGTCGTCCAGGTTAATGAACGCGCCCAGCCGGGAGGCGTAGTCGAACTCCTCCGGGGGCATGGCGTTGGCGGAGAACATGATGTCCCGCCCGCTGAAGCCGCAGGCCTCCGCCAGCATCAGCTCCGTCTCGGAGGAGCAGTCCACGCCGCAGCCCTCCTCCTTCAGGATGCGCAGGATGGAGGGATTGGGCAGGGCCTTCACGGCGAAGTACTCCTCAAAGTCCTCGCACCAGGCGAAGGCCTTGTTCAGATCCCGGGCATTCTGGCGCAGGCCCGCCTCATCATAAAGATGGAAGGGCGTGGGAAATTCGGCGGCCGCCTGCTGGAAAACCTCATCAGAAAGGGAGAAATTCGGCATCTATCTTCACTCCATTGAGCATAGTAAGCCATACGGCGGAAACAATGTAGCACACAAACACGCGGGATGCAAGTTTTTCTGTTGTTTCTGCAAAGGCGGCGCACATTCGCCCCGCGCCTTGATCCAAACAGGCCAAGGTTGCGCCGCGGAATCGCCCATCCTGCAAATTGTCTCCATCCCGCCTGTCAGAAATACCGGGAGGGCCGGCGGAGGAAAGTATCCTCCGTCAGGGGCGTGAAGCCGTTCTTCTCATAGAAGGGCGCGGTGTCCCAGGTGGTCTGCACCAGCCACTCGGAATCGGGGTAGTGCACCCGGCACCGGCGCAGCAGCTCGCTGCCGATCCCCCGGCCCTGCCAGGCGGGCTCCACCGCCAGGTCGTACACCACGGATCGCACGCAGGTATCGCTGAGCACCCGCACCACGGCCACCAGCCGCTCACCCTCCCAGGCGGAGATCACCAGGGTGCTGTGGCGGAAGGGCGCATTGAAGCTGCGGCGCAGGGCATCGGGGCAGTCCTCCACGGCCCAGCCCACGGCCCGGAACAGCCGGAAAAGCTGGTCATTGGGGAGATCCTTGCGTTCCTCGTTGTAGGAGATCATGGCGGCCTCCTTGCGGCATTCATGGTGCTTGCGGGCTTTCGCCGGACGGCATGTCAGTCCCTCCAATCACCCGGCGGTGTGGTCGGGGCCGAAGCCTCTCCGACTGCAACGAAAAGCATCGAAGCCGCCCGGCGGGGCGGGTCTTTTCTCGCCGAAGGCAAGAATTTTCCTTACATATTCGCCTACCGGGCGCGAAGCGACCAGGCGAAGGCGGAAGCAAGGCCGTCCGCAGACAGCGTTCCTCCAGAACAGTGGCCGCCACCGCTATTTGGGCATAACGAAAGCGCCATCCTACTGGACGACGCTTGCTGGCAATCTGCCTTTCATCTGGAGCGGGTGACGGGAATCGGACCCGCGTAGCCAGCTTGGAAGGCTGGAGCTCTGCCATTGAGCTACACCCGCATGTGGAGCGGTAGACGGGGCTCGGACCCGCGACCTCCACCTTGGCAAGGTGGCGCTCTACCAACTGAGCTACTACCGCATGTTCCACGTATCTTTGGGGTGCGAAGGAAACTGTGCGGACGATGAGACTCGAACTCATACGCCCTGAGACACCAGATCCTAAGTCTGGCGCGTCTGCCATTCCGCCACGTCCGCACACAACCCCGCTTTGGAAGGCAGATGGGAATGACCCATTGGAGATTCGAACTCCAGACACCTTGATTAAAAGTCAAGTGCTCTGCCAACTGAGCTAATGGGTCATACATGCTGGGGTGGCAGGGCTCGAACCTGCGAATGCGGGAGTCAAAGTCCCGTGCCTTACCACTTGGCTACACCCCATCGCAGGTATCTTGGCCGCTGTACAGCAGCAGACCGGGGAAAATGGGGTGAGTAGTGGGACTCGAACCCACGGTCTTCAGAGCCACAATCTGACGCGTTAACCAACTACGCTATACCCACCATATCATGCGCGCCTGGAGGGGCTCGAACCCCCGACCCACGGCTTAGAAGGCCGTTGCTCTATCCAACTGAGCTACAGGCGCAGGCCGCAGACCAGATTCCTCCAAAGGGCGTGCCGGCAGCGGAAACCGCAAGTGTCAACCGCTGACAGTGATAGATTATAGCATCCCCGGCTGCTTCTGTCAAGTGTTTTTGCCACTTTCGTCAAAAATATTCCGCGTTACAGCACATCCCAGCTGTCCGGCTGCCACAGCGTCACCTGCCCTGCCTGCCGGGTCTTCTTCACGTCGATCAGCCGCTGGTTCCGGCTCCCGCAGAACTTCAGCTCCAGGCTCTTCTGCGCCAGGATGAACGGCCCGTCCACCAGCACATCCACCACCTCCAGCAGCGCCAGCCGCGCCGGATCGGCTTCCTGCATCAGCTTCTCCCACGTATACCCGGTATAGCACCACACGCTCATACCCAGGTCATGGGCCGCTTCCGCCAGCGCGCGGCAGGCTTCCGGCTGACAGAAGGGCTCCCCGCCGGACAGGGTGATACCGTCCAGCAGCGGATTCTCTCGCACCTGCCGGAGGATTGTGTCCGTATCGGTCACGCGTCCGCCCTCGAAGTCATGGCTTTGCGGATTATGGCATCCGGGGCAATGGTGGGGGCACCCCTGGGTAAAGATGGTATACCGGTATCCCGGCCCATCCACGATGGAGTCATTGACGGTACCTGCGATGCGGATGTTCATGGCTGGCTCCTTTCGGGCGAATGGAGGAGACGCTGGGGCTTCTCGGTGGGCAGTGCCCACACCCGGCTCGCGATTGGGTTGCGCGCCTTCGGTCATACTGAATGCGCGTGTGAGCGGGGAGACGCTGGGGCTCCTCGCCCCAGACCCTCGCCAAAGAGCCTTCGGCTCTCTGGACTCTCATTCGGGGGATTGTTACAGGGTTGCAAGGCCCGGCTCGCGGAGGGCGAGCCGGGCTTGAGGGGGTCACGGCGCGCATACGGGCGCGCCGCGACGCGGAACATG
>JAXEEE010000111.1:0-44211 GCA_034104265.1 Eubacteriales bacterium
GAACGCGCCAGCGGAAACGGGTCAAGGGGTGAAACCCCTTGCGCGGGTGCAGGGGCGGCGTTAGCCCCTGCGCAGGGATGTCGCGGCAGCCCGGGCGCAACAGGAAAGAACCGAAAAAGCGCAAGCTTCCGAGCAGGCGACGCCAGTTCGCCCGCGTTGGAAACGGCAGGTTCGCAATGCTCCAGGTCAGCGGACGGTTCCCCTCCCTGCTTCCCCCAACGCCAAAAGGCCGGTCATCCATTCGGATGACCGGCCTTTGCTGCACTATCAATGCTTCATGCCTGTACCGTGCTCTTGCCCGTGCCTGCGGCCGTCTCCGCCTTGCGGCGCTCCCGCATGTCCTTGCACATATCCCGCAGGGTGCACTCCTCGCACAGGGGATGCTGGGCCTTGCACACCCTCCGCCCGTGGAAGATCAGCCAGTGGTGCGCCTGGCACCAGTCGCTCTTGGGAATGGCCCGCATCAGCTGCTTCTCGGTGTTCTCCACATCCTTGGCGTCGGCCAGGCCCAGGCGGTTGCTCACCCGGAACACATGGGTATCCACCGCCAGCGCGGGAATGTGGAAGGCGTTGGCCAGCACCACGTTGGCGGTCTTGCGGCCCACGCCGGGCAGGGCGGTCAGTTCCTCCATGGTATGGGGAATTTCGCCCCCGTGACGGGCTACCACCAGGCGGCACGCCTCGATGATATTCCCGGCCTTGCTCTTGAAGCCGCAGCTCTTCACCATGGGGTAGAGCTCCTCCACGGAGGCCGCCGCCATGCTCACCGCGTCCGGGTAGCGGGCGAACACGGCGGGAGTAACCTTGTTCACCTGCTTGTCGGTGCACTGGGCGGAAAGCATGGTCGCCACCAGGGTTTCATAGGGATTGGTGAAGTTCAGCTCGGGCCGGGCGTCGGGATACAGCCTTTGCAGCTCGGCCAGGATAGCCTTCTTGGACACGGAGGGCATGATACGTCTCCTTCCATTACATGCGGATGATTGACTTGGGCATGCGCTTCAATCCCCGCAGCATCAGATACAGCATCACCACGTTCACCGGGTACACGGCCACCTGCTTGATCAGCCGGTTGCACACGCTGATCCAGGCGGGCAGGGTCGCGCCCTCGCCGTAGATGGGCATCACCAGCCGGCGGAAGAACGCCGGCCAGTCCGTCCCGTCCGACACCGCCATGTAACCCGCCGCCGCCAGGAAGTAGGTGTTCAGCAGGAAGTGGCAGAAAAGCGACACCGCCATAAGGCACAGCATCACCCGCACCCAGGACAGGGGCCGCTTGTACAGGAACAGGCCGTAGAGCAGCCCGCTGATGGCCGTGGCCAGGGACAGCCCCGGGTTGATGACCTGCCCGGTGAGCAGGGTGCCCAGCGCGTCGCCCACCACAGCCACCAGCAGCCCGCCCACCGGGCCGAACATATAGCCTGCCACGGCGTTGGGTAGGAACCCGAAGCTGATCCGCAGCCAGTTGCCCACGGAGATGGCCGTGATGCGGCTGAGCAGAATCTGCAGCGCGACAAGAATGCCCATCACGCACAGCTTGTAGGTGGTGATCCGGGCGCTGGATTTCCAATAGGTTGCACAAAAAACGGATTGCGACATGATACCGCCTCCTGAATCTGTTTTGACCCGCAGGAGGCAGCACCTGAGCAGCGGGATGCGCCGCAGGCACCGCGCCGGAAACCCGGCTTCGTCTCATGACAACTCCCCGTTCATGAGCACTTAACGCGCCAGCAGCTACTCTGCCTGATACGAATCAATCGTATTGTACCCTAACTCACTTCCTTTTGCAAGCGGAAAACACACGCAGAACAATGCCTGCAGGCATGAAAAGGCGCGGGAACGCTCGACACGCTCCCGCGCATGATGTGGTCGCTTCCCTTGCAGGCTGCGGAAATCTGGATCTTTGAGGGGGGGACGCTGGGCTGCCGCGACATCCCCGCGCAAGGGGCATCGCCCCTTGACCCGTTTTCGCTGGCGCGTTCCCTTGGGGTTGATTCAACCTGCCGTTTCCATCGCGGGATGCGGGGCATCCCGCCCGGAAACTCTGGTCTTTGCAGAGGGACGCAGGGCTGCCGCCCGAACCTGCGCAGGGGCTAACGCCGCCCCTGCACCCGCGCAAGGGGTTTCACCCCTTGACCCGTTTTCGCTTCGCGATCCCTTGCAGCAGGTTTATTCCTCGTTGCACTCGCCCACGCCGTCGCAGGCCAGGCGCACGCCATCCTGCCCGGTGATGCTCACGTTCTTCATGGTGATCACATCCACGTTGACGGCCACCACGCCCTTGCGGGCGCAGGTTTCCACGCCCCCGGCCATGGCGGGCTGCATGGGCTTGGGATCCGTCGCGCAGGCGATGCTCACGTCCTCCATGATCACATGCTCGATGGGCTTCTCCGGCAGGCCCAGGAAGTACCCGGCGCAGGTCACGTCCGTGGCGTTGACGTGGCGGAAGGCCACCGTGCCGATGCGGGGCGTGCGGTCGTCCACGGGCTGCTTCTCCCGGCTCTGCACGTAGTCGCTCTTGCCGTCCGGATCGCAGAAGTACATGCAGTTCACCACGAAGGGCGTTCCGACCCGCTCCATCTCCACATGATCAAACACGATATCGTCAATCACGCCGTTCCTGCCCCGGCCCCGGCGGGTCTTGACCCGCAGGCCCCGGTCGGTGTTGCGCATCACGCAGTCGTGCACGCAAATGTGCTTCACGCCGCCGGCCATTTCGCTGCCCACGGTCATGCCGCCGTGGCCGTTCTCCATCAGGCAGTGGGAAATCTCCACATGCTCGCAGGGCGTTTCGTAGGTTGCGCCCATATACAGCTTGCCCGCCTTCAGGGCGATGCAGTCATCCCCCAGGGAGAAGTGCGCGCCCGCCAGCAGGATGTCGTTGCAGCTCTCCGGGTCGAAGCCGTCAGTGTTGGGACTGTTGGCCGGCGCGTTGACGGTGATGTTCAGGAACTTCAGGTGCTTGCTGAAGTAGGGCTGCAGGTTCCAGGAGGGGCTGTTGCGGAAGGTGATGCCCTGCACCGCCACATCCTTGCAGCGGTTGATGAAGAACATCCTGGGCCGCCACGCGCCCCGGCGCACCTTGGGGTTGACCCACCAGTCACCCTTGTCGCCCTGGCCGTCCAGCACGCCCTGGCCGTAGATCACCACGTTCTCCACATGATAACCGTAGATGAAGGACACGTACATATCGAGGGGATTGCCCTCCCAGGAGCCCAGGTTCAGGTCCCTGTCCTCGTCGGTGGACTGGATCATGCCCGGTGCAACGGGGAAGCGACTGCGGTCGGTCTCCAGCTGAAGCACCGCACCCTCGGCAATCTCCAGGCGGATGTGGCTCTTGAGGAAGATGGGCAGCACGTGATACGTGCCTGCGGGGATCAGCACCCGGCCGTGCTTGGGACAGCAGTTGATGGCCGCCTGGATGGCGGGGGTATCGTCATGCACGCCGTCGCCCACCGCGCCGAACTGCCGCACGTTCAGCGTGAAGCTCTCCTCCTCCGTGGTAAAGGTCAGCTTCTCCACCTGGGTATCCCCGTCGAAAACCCGCAGGGTGTAGCGGGTATCGGGCCACAGGCCGTAGAGGCTGGTGATCACCGTGTCCGCCGTGCCCCAGGGCTGGTCGTTCAGGGTGAGGGTATAGGGCTTCCGGGTCTGATACAGGCCGCCGTCGTCCAGCTGAATGGTGGCGCTGCGGCCGGTCACAAAGAGCTTGGTCAGTTCCATGGCTGTTTTCCTCCGTTACTTCGCTGCCAGCAGATATTCCGCCCAGGCCATCATGAAGGGGCCAACGCCCTTGCTGTCGTCGCTGACACGGGGCTCGGACAGGTAGTAGGCCACGGAGCCGTCCCGCTTTTCGCCCGGGCCCAGGCCCGCCACCCAGCAGATGTCCGTCAGCTCCACCTTGCCCTCGGCGTTTGCCTTCAGCTTCGTGTCCGCCAGCGCCCCAAACACCCGGAGGCCAATGGGCAGGTACTTCTCCGGGTTCAGCACGCCCAGCCGCACGCCCTTGATCAGCGCGTAGGCAATCATGGCAGAGCCGGAGGTCTCGGTGTAGTTGCCCTGGGTATCGGGATGGTCGATCACCTGGTAGAACAGCCCGTCCTCCGCCTGATAGGGCAGCACGCCTCGCAGGCTCTCCCGGAACAGATCCACCAGCGCGCGGTAATGCTCGTAGAGCATCTCCGGGCACAGGCCGATGCAGTCGATCAGCGCCATCAGATACCAGCCGGTGGAGCGCAGCCAGAAGTTGGGGCTGCGGCCGGTCTTCTTGCTGCACCAGGGCTGAATCCGTGCCTCGTCCCAGGCGTGGTAGTTCAGGCCCTTCTCCTCATCGTAGAGATACTTGCGCACGTTGCGGAACTGGTTGGTGATGTCCTGCACATGGGCCATGCCGTCGAAGCGGGCCTCGTATTCCATATAGAAGGGCTGGGCCATGTACAGCCCGTCCAGCCAGATCTGGTTGGGATAGTTCTCCTTGTGCCAGAAGTTGCCGCACTGACACCGGGGATGGGTATTCAGCCTGCCCATGTGGAACTCGATGGCCTTGCGGTAGCGCTCGTCGCCGGTCTCATCCAGGCCGAAATAGAGCGCCTTGCCGCAGTTGATGCTGTCGATGTTGTACTTGTGGCTCTCATAATTGGGGATGGATCCGTCGGGCATGACGTAGGTCTCCAGATAGCGCAGGACGAAATCCCGGTAGTCCTGATCCCCCGTGGCCCGGTAAGCGTCGATGCAGCCCTTGAGCACGCAGCCATCCTCGTAATTCCAGTAGGTCTTGTAGGGCTTGTACGATGCGAGAAATGCTTTGGTATATGCTTTGACGTCCATGATGATCATCTCCTTGAACGACATGTTCTTTGAAACAAATTATACCTGACAAAGCCGATTCTGTCAACGCAGCCCTTCCCAGTCCCGGCAGGGATTCCCTTTTTCCATCCGATATGCTATAATAGCGCGGATTTCGTATGAAAGGAAGTGACCGGGGTTGAAGCGCATTCCCCGCGGCAATACGGAGCTGATCCTCCACGGCAGCCTGATCCGCGCCATGCTGTCCATCGCCATCCCCGTGGTTATCAACAGCTTTCTGCAGACGCTGTACAACCTGACGGACACCTACTGGCTGGGGCAGATCGGCAAGGAGCCGCTGGCAGCCATCAACCTGGTGACCCCGGTGCAGAACATCGTGCTCAACTTCGGCTCCGGCGTGACGGTGGCCGGTGCGGTGATGATTGCCCAGTATGTGGGCGCGGGACGGATGGACGCGGCCAGGCGCATCGCCAATCAGATCTTTATGGTAGCCATGGGCTTCGCGCTGTGCTGCGCAGGGCTGCTGGCGGTCTTCACCCCGGGCATTGTGGACTGGCTGGGGGCCAGCGGTGAAACCCGCCGCATGGGCGTGACCTATCTGCGCATTGTGGTGCTGGACATGCCCTTCCTGTTCCTGGTGAACATTTTCCAGGCAGTGCGCCAGGCCCAGGGCGATACGGTGCGCCCCATGCTGCTGAACCTGACGGGCATCTGCCTGAACCTGATCCTGGATCCTCTGCTGATGATCGTGCTTCACCTGGCTGCGGCGGGCGCGGCGCTGGCCACGGTCTTTGCCAAGGCCGTGCCGGCGGTGATTGCCTTCACGCTCCTGCGCAGGGAAGAGGAGCCCGCCCGGCTGAGCGCCAGCCTCATGCGCCCGGATGGCGCGTCCATCCGGGACATTGTGCGCATCGGTCTGCCCACGGCCCTGGGCGGCAGCTTCATGCAGCTGGGCTTCCTGCTGATGAGCCGCAACGTGCTGGCCTACGGCGTGGAGGCCATGGCAGCCTACGGCATCGGCAACAAGGTGAACACGCTGATCTCCCTGCCCTCCAACGGCATCGGCAGCGCGGTGAGCACCATCGTGGGTCAAAACATGGGCGCGCGCCAGCCGGAGCGGGCCGCCCGGGGCTACCGCATCAGCATGGGGTGCGCGGTGGCGTTCCTGTTCGCGGGCGGGATGCTGCTCTCCCGGCCCGCAATCTCTGCGGCCATTGTGTCCGTCTTTGCGGATGATCCCGCGGTGATTGCCATGGCGGCGGATTTTCTCAGCACCATGGCCTTCTGGTGCTGGACAAACGGCATCCACGACGCCACCTGCGGCCTGTTCCAGGGCAGCGGGCACACGGAGGTTCCGGTGTCGGTGAATGTGATCCGGCTGTGGGTGCTGCGCTTTGCCACGCTTTGGGTATGCGAGACGGTGCTGGGGCTGGGGGTACGGAGCGTCTGGCTGTCGGTGGTGGTATCCAACGGGATTGCCGCGGCCATGCTGCTGGCGCTGTCCCTGACAGGTCTGTGGCGCAGGCCGAAGCTGAAGCTCAGCACCTGAACAGGCTATGCGCAAAACAGTGCGGAGATGATCGTCTGATCGTCTCCGCGCTTTGCTTTTCTTCCTGTTATTGGCTCTTGATGGGGGCGTTCCTGTGCAGAACGCGGAACCTGCCGTTTCCATTGCAGGCTGCTGCGCAGCTACTCGGAAACTCCGTTTCTTCTCTTCCACTTTGGTTGTTTCGTTGTGCCGCGCCGGGCTGCCGCCCGAACCTGTGCAGGGGCTGACGCCGCCCCTGCTACCAAAGCAAGGGGATTCACCCCTTGACCCGTTTCCGCTGGCGCGTTCCGGTGGGGGTTCATTCAACCGGCTGGCCCCGCAGGCCTGCGGCGAGGGCCTTCACCATGTCATCCTGCTGCTCCTCCAGCGGGCGCGTGGTATCAAACACGATGGAGCGCGCCACCTGGAACTGCTTCGCATGCGTATTAATATACACGGGATAGAGCCGCAGGGCCTGGCCCGTGGCCCGGTAATACATGGTGCAGATTTGCAGCCAGCCGGTGTTGATCCAGTCGTGGTGCTCGCCGAAGCCGCTGGGCTGCTCGGGGAAGATGATCAGGTGCTTCCCCTGCTTGAGCTGCTTGAGGCTCTGGCGCATGGTGGTCATGACCCGGGCGTCATGGTAGACGGGGATGGTGGGCGCGCTCTTGAGCACCGGGGGCAGCACCGCCGCCGCCAGATACGGCAGGGTGGCGTTGTACAGCGGCTCAAGCCGGCAGCCCGGTTCCCACCAGTAGTCCTGCCGGACATAAGCCGGACAGGTCTTGCGGTTCATGATGCCCTCGTTGCACCAGGCCAGGCAGTCCTCCCTGAGGGGGAACTTCACCACCATGTCGATGGGCCCCAGGGCGCCCACATGGTTGCACACAAACACGGACGGCTCCCCGGCAAAGGGCTCCGCCCAGACGGTCTCCATTTTCGGCGATACAGTCCTGACCACCGCGGCCAGGGTGCGGAACAGCTTGCCCATGGGAAATCCTTCCTTCATCTGAAGTAAAACATTCTGAAAAAGCGCTGCCCGGGATCACGGGCGCATCCGGCGAGGCGCAATCAGCCTCACCGGAAGCCCGTTTCCCATGGCAGCGTCAGCCAGCAGCCTTATTCCGCGCTGGCGGGGTAGTACTGGCCGTAAATGAATTCATGCAGAGCCTGGACGTTCTCCTCCCGGCGGGCCACGGTGCGGAACACCACCACGCTGGAGCCGCCCTCGGTCTTGTCATACTTCCAGGTATCGTCCATGGGGATGCGCATCTGCCCCAGCAGGGACTCCCCGGCCTGAGCGCGGGAAATGATGTCACTGTTCAGCACGCTCAAGCCCAGGCTGAGCATGGTGCTGGCGTTCACGTTGGTCTGCACATAGGGCAGGCTGGTCTCCATCAGGGACATAAGCTTGTCCACGGTCATGTCCTGCATGATCTTCTGCAGCAGCAGATCCAGCAGATGCCGCTGGCGGGCGGTACGGCCGAAATCGTTGTCCACGGAGCGGGTACGGGCATACATGACCGCCTGCACGCCGTCCAGGTGCTGCACGCCGGCAACGGCCTCCAGGGGTACGCGCTCATATTCCTTGTCCTGGTTGTCATACTTCGGGGGATGCTTCTTCAGATAGGTGTTGATGGCCTTGGCTTCCGCCTTGGTCAGATCCACATCCACGCCGCCGATGGCGTCGATGATGGAGGCCAGGCCGTAGAAGTTGATGGTCACATAATGCTCGATGTTCATCTCGAAGGTATGGTTGATGGTGCGCATGGCCAGCGCGCCGCCGCCCCGGGAGTAGGCCACGTTGATGCGGTTCTTGCTCTTGTAGCCGGGGATGGTCACGTACAGATCCCGCAGGATGGAGGTCAGCTTCACCGAGCCCGTGTCCTTGTTGATGGACAGGATGATCTGCACGTCGCCGTGCTGCAGGCCGTCATCCAGGGAGGTGGAGCGGGTATCCACGCCCACCAGCAGGATGTTGACCACGTTGTCGGGCAGGTTGGGGTTCAGCTCCAGGTCGTCGGGATTGATGCTGTCATCAATGTCTGCTTCCAGGTTCTCCGCGACCTCCATGGCCTCCTGAACCTCGTCGCTGATGAACAGCTCCTCGCCGCCCTCAGCATCCTCCGCGTCCTCAGCGGGCTCCTCGCCTTCGTCCAGGTTCACTTCCTCCACCACATCCAGGATGGAGATTTCCTCGTCCTCCGCCAGCGCAGCGCCGGGCAGGAGCAGGCACAGCGCCATCAAAAGCGCCGTCATTTTCTTCATCAGCTTCATGGGCATCCTCCTTGCAACATTCCTGTCAATTATACGACCACTTCCGTCAAAATGCAACGGGAGCACGCGTCTTTACAACTGTAAAACCCTTCTGAGGAACGTGAGGCTCCGCGTCAGTGCCCCGTCATCCCCCGCCAGGGAGGCGTAGGGCTCCAGCATCACCGTGCCGTCAAAGCTCTGGGCCCGCAGCTGCATATTCAGCCGCTGCCAGTCCAGCACGCCCTCGCCTGGCAGACGCCATGCGCCATCCTCCGACCAGTCCAGGGCGTGGAGGTGCGCCACCCGGCTGCCCATGGCCTCAAGCAGCGCAAAGGGATCCGCTCCCGACCGCCGGGCCTGCTTCACATCCAGCACAAAGCGGATATCCGGTACCAGGCGGATCAGGCTCGCCACATCCTCCGGGCGGCGCAGGGCGCACCAGGATACGTTCTCCCACAAAACCGTCAGCCCCCGGGAGGCGGCAATCTCCTGCATGCGCGCCATCACCCGGGGCAGAGCGTGAATCCGCTCCGGCACAAGCGGCGCATGTACCCCCGCCGGGCCGTGGAATACATAGTAGCGCGCGCCCATGGCCTGGCCCGCGTCGCACACGCCGGTGAACAGGCGGAAGGCGTCCTCCGCCTGCCGGGGCGACCGGCCGAACAAGTCCCACTCGAACTGGTTGCCCTTGGCGTGCACCGACACGCACGTCAGCCCCGCCAGGTTTTCCCGCACCAGCCGCCCGAAGGCTGCAGTGTACTCGCTGCCCGTCTGCAGGAAAATCTCGCAGCAGTCAATAGGGAACCGCGTCAGATAGGCTGCGGTTTCCTCCGTCTCCATCCGGCCGTAGAAGGCCGCGCCGCTCATGCCGATGTTCATGCTCCGCCTCCCGGCCTGTTCAGCTCATCCAGCGTCAGGGCGAAGGACGGTGCGAATTCCGCCATGAAGTCCCGCACCTCCGGCAGGCTCATGGCCTCCAGCGACGCGCGGATGTTCTCCCCCGCCGCGTCGAACTCGTGGTTCCCGGCCCGCTGCTCCTCCACGCACTTGACGTACGCGCTGATTCTGTCCGCCGCCTTCACCAGCTGCCACGCTTCGTCCTCCTCCGGACGGAGGTAGGGCGTGAAGGCCGGCTGCATGGATTCCGGCAGCATGGCGGTCAGTCGCTCCGCCGCCATGTCCTCCAGCGCCTTGTAGGCCCCGCGCAGGGTATCGGAGTGGTACTTGACGGGGGTGGGCATGTCGCCGGTGATGACCTCCGTGGCGTCGTGGTACACCGCCAGGGCCAGCACATGCTCCGGCTCCACGGGCTTGTGGTAGCGGTCCCGGGCGATCACCGCCAGCCCGTGGGCGATCATGGCCACCTGCAGGGAATGCTCCGCGTCGTTCTCCGGCAGGGCGCTGCGCATCAGCCCCCAGCGGCGGATGTGCTTCAGCCTTGCCATGTAAGCAAAAAAGTGATGCATCATGATCCTCCTTCATCCTTCCCTATCATACACGAAAACACGCCGCGATGCGACCCTTTTCACGAAAAATTCATTGACAATGCCTGCCTGTGTGCTATAATGTTCCATGACAATCGCATCCACCGCTGGGGGAGCGGCCTTCACGGCTGCTGAGAGGACGAGCGCGTCCGACCCTTGGAACCTGTGTAGATCATCCTACCGTAGGGAAGCGGAGCATCCGTCCGGCCATGCCGGATGGGTCTGGTCGCCTGTGTGCGGCCTGCTGCTTTCCCGCGTCTGACGATGCGGGTTTTTTCATGCGAATTTTCCATGGATGCGGGAAAGTGAGGTACCCCTATGCTGTTTGTTGCCAATGCGCTGGCGGAGGAAGCCGCCGAGGAGGTCATCGAAGAGGCTGCTGAGGAGAGCGTCTCCTGGCTGAGCCAGGCCTTCGGCAAGTTTGCGGAGTTCCCGGTGTGGGGCTGGGTGCTGGTGGCCGTGCTGCTCATCGGCGGCGTGATTGCCTGGCGGAGGATCCGCGGCACGCAGAAGACCATCTGGACCACGAAGATGGTGTCCCTGGGCGCGATCTGCCTGGCGTTGACCTGCGTGCTGAGCATGATCAAGCTCTTCCGCATGCCCAACGGCGGCTCCGTCACCCCGGCCAGCATGCTGCCGCTGATGCTCTTCGCCTATGTGTACGGCGTGGGCCCCGGCCTGGTGCTGGGCGCGATTTACGGTATGCTGGATTTCGCCCTGGGCGGATGGTTCCTGTCCGTGCCCCAGTTCCTGATGGACTACCCGGTGGCCTTCGCCATGTGCGGCCTGGCGGGCCTGTTCCGCAAAAACAGCGATGTTCGCCTGGGCCTGTCCCTGGGCGTGGTGGTCGGCTCCCTGGGCCGCTACATCGCGGCGGTGGCGGCGGGCGTCCTGTTCTGGTCCGACCTGACTGAGGGCCTGGCCCCCGCGCTGATCTACTCCCTGGGCTACAACGGCACCTACATGGCCGTGGAGTGCGTGATCTGCGTGGTCATCAGCATCCTGATGGGCGAACGCCTGGTGAAGGAACTGAAGAAGGTCGCCTGAGTTCTTCCAGCCGAAAAAATCCCCGGAGACGCACCGTCCCCGGGGATTTTCCCGTTTTGGCAGGGAAAGCCTCCCTCTGCGGCGAATTCCATCCGTAACTGTGCTGAAAGGAGTCATCTCTGACCATGCTGGAATGCTGCACCCTGGGAACCGGCGGAGCCCTTCCCCTGCCCGACCGCGCCCTGGCCAGCCTGTACGTGCGCACGGGCGGAAAATCGCTGCTGATCGACTGCGGCGAGGGCACGCAGGTAGGTATCCGCCGCCTGGGCTGGGGCTTCCGCTGCCTGGAGGGCTTGCTCATCACCCACTACCACGGCGACCACTGCGGCGGCCTGCCCGGGCTGCTGCTGTCCATCGACAAATCCGGCCGGCAGGAGCCCTTCCACATCTATGGCCCGGCAGGCTTGAAACGGATCGTGGAGGGGCTGCGGGTGATTGCGCCCGCGCTGGGCTACCCGGTGGTGCTGCATGAGCTGGCCCCCGGGGAGACCTTCCGCCTGATCGGCCTGGAGATTGCCTGCTTCCCGCTGGATCACGGCATTCCCTGTCTGGGCTACCGGCTGCATCTGCCCCGCCAGGCCGCCTTTGATCCCGCCAAGGCCCGGGTGCTGAACGTTCCCCTGTCCCATTGGAAAACACTGCAGCAGGGAGAAGCCGTCACGGTGGACGGCCGCGTCATCCGCCCGGAGGACGTGACCGGCGCGCCCCGGCAGGGTGTGACCCTGCTCTACGCCACGGACACCCGGCCCGTCCCGGCCATCGCGGCCATGGGGCAGGGTGCGGATCTGATGATCCTGGAGGGCATGTACGGGGACGAGAACAAGCAGCCCCAGGCCCTGCGCAACCATCACATGATCTTCCATGAGGCGGCGGAGCTGGCCCGCGAGGCCCAGGCCCAAGCGCTGGTTTTGACCCATTTCAGCAACTGCATCGATGATCCGGCGGAATATCTGCCCCTGGCCCAGGCGATCTTTCCGCAAACGGTCTGCGCCGCCGACGGCCAGTGCTTCACCCTGCGCTATCCCGCCGAGAAGGCATGACGCGCCGCGCCCTCTGCCACCAAAGAAGGAGGAATCCCCATGCCCGCCTTTGAAATCCGCGACAACGGCTTCTTCCTGGACGGCCAGCCCTTCCAGGTGATTTCCGGCTCCATCCACTACTTCCGCGTACCCGCCGAATACTGGCGCGACCGGCTGCTGAAGCTCCGCGCCCTGGGCATGAACACCGTGGAAACCTACATCGCCTGGAACTTCCACGAGCCCCGCAAGGGCGTCTTCGACTTCACCGGCATGCACGACGTGGAGGGCTTCGTCCGCCTGGCCCAGGAGCTGGGGCTGTACGTCATCCTGCGTCCCTCGCCCTACATCTGCGCCGAGTGGGAGTTCGGCGGCCTGCCTGCCTGGCTGCTGAAGGAGGACGGCATCCGCCTGCGCTGCAGCGATGCGCGCTACCTCCGCCACGTCATGGACTACTATGACGAATTGATGCCCCGCCTGGTACCCCTGCAGATCACCCACGGCGGGCCGGTCATCATGATGCAGGTGGAGAACGAGTACGGCTCCTACGGCGATGACAAGGCCTACCTGGCTGCCCTGCGGGACGGCATGATCGCCCGGGGCATCGACGTACCCCTGGTTACCTCCGACGGCCCCACCCATGACATGCTCTCCTGCGGTCAGGTGGACGGCGTGTTCCAGACGGGTAACTTCGGCTCCCGCACGGAGCAGCAGTTCGCCTTCATGGCGGAGAAGGGCATCAGCCCGCAGATGTGCATGGAGTTCTGGTGCGGCTGGTTCGACCACTGGGGCAACGGCGGCCATTCCACCACCCCGGCGGAGGTCAGCGCGAAGGACTTCGCCAAGGCCCTTGAATTGGGCCATGTGAACGTGTACATGTTCCACGGCGGCACCAGCTTCGGCCTGATGAACGGCGCCAACTACTACGACCGCCTGACCCCGGACGTGACCTCCTACGACTACGACGCGCTGCTCACCGAGGACGGCCGCATCACCGAGAAGTACCGGCTGTTCCGGCAGGCTGTGGAGGACGCCACCGGCCGCAAGGCCCCGGAGGAGGACATGCCCGCCATTCCCCGCCGTGCCTACGGCGAAGCCCGGCCCGTGGCCTCCGCGCCGCTGATGTCCCTGCTGGCTGACTTGCCCGCCACCCACGGCGTGACCCCCATGAGCATGGAGCGGCTGGATCAGGGCTATGGCTATACCCTCTACCGCACCACCCTGGTGAACGAGTGTGAGCTGCGCAAGCTGCAGCTGACCGCCGCCAACGACCGGGCGGTGATCCTGCTGGACGGGCAGATTGTCGCCACCCTCTACGACCGGGAGCTGCTGGAGGCCCGCACCTTCGAGCCGCCGCTGCCCGTGCGCCCCGGCGCGGTGCTGGAGATCCTCGTGGAGAACATGGGCCGCGTGAACTACAGCTTCAAGCTGGAGCAGCAGCGCAAGGGCATTGACGGCGCGGTGGTCATCAACGACCATCAGCGCTTCGGCTGGGACATGGTCTGCCTGGACGAGGACGCCATGCGCGCCCTGGCCCCGGAGGGCACGACCCCCGCAGGCGTGCCTGCGGTGCATCAGCTGGCCTTCGACGTGGATGAAAAGGCCGACACCTTCCTGGAGCTGCCCGGCTGGGGCAAGGGCACGGTGCTGCTGAACGGCTTCACCCTGGGCCGCTTCTGGGAGATCGGCCCGCAGAAGCGGCTGTACATCCCCGCGCCGCTGCTGCGCGAGGGCGAGAACCGGCTGACCATCATCGAGACCGAGGGCCGCAGCGGTCAGGTCTTCCTTCGGGACGAGCCCGATCTGGGCTGACGCCCATCACCACAAACGCACACGGCGGCCTCCCTGCTCATTTCGCAGGGAGGCCTTTCTGCATGGCCCCACCCCCGTCATCGGGACTGATCCTTTCGTCAGCGAATCGTTCCTGGCCCTGTTCCATCTGACTGACCTTGACAGGAGCCGGAAGCACAGCTGCCCGGTGTTTCCTCCGTTCATACAGGCACACGGCAGCCTCCCTGTGTCGAACGAAGGGAGACCGCCTTCCATTATTTCTGCAGCGTTGGCAGAACGGACAAATCCGATCATTCCGCCGCCCCTGACCACGGTACGCAAGCAGCCTCCCCGCACAGGATGCAGGGAGGCCGCTTTTCGTTCGCCATGGTTGCGGGTATGAAAACGCCGGCCCGCTTGCTCAGCAGGTCGGCGTTTGGAGATAAGCTGCTTACTTCACCCGGGCATAAAGGATGGCCTGCGTCCAGGTGGTGTGGGCCGCAATGTCATAGCCAGCCAGGTGACTGGAGCAGAAATCATAGTAGGTGTTGGAGTACAGGGGCAGGGTGGGCAGCACGTCGCTGTAGCGCTGCATCAGCTTCAGCCACAGTGCCTTGTAGGCGTCCATGTCGCCGGGGACGGTAGCGTGCATGGCCTGGGCCAGGGACAACAGCTCCCCGTCCACAATGCCGGAGGTGTTGTACACGCCCTGATGCTCCTCCTCTGCGCTGAAGGTGTAGAGCGGGTCGTACACGTAGTTGAAGTTGGTGGCCAGGATCATCAGGTTGTACTGGCGCTCCGTCTGCCGGTAGTAGTTGCTCAGCACCTCGGCATAACCCACCTGCGTGCTCTCAAACCGGAAGCCCACGCTCTCCAGCACGGCGGCGTACTCCGTGGCGATCCATGCCGCGGCACGGCTGCCCTCGGTGCAGGCGAAGCGGATGCTCAGGGGCTGCAGGGTGCCGTCGTCCAGCTTCTTGTAACGCACAGCGTCGGTACCGGCGGTGAAGGCCTCGCCGGACTCGTTCAGCGTCCAGCCGTCCTGCTCCAGCAGCGCGATCGCTGCGTCCGTGTCGAAGTCATACACGGTCACCAGGTCGGCCATCTGCTCCAGGTAATCCTGGGCCACCCACAGAGCGTTGCCGTAGCAGCTGTACACGGGGTTGCCGTAATCGCCGAGGAAGTCCTCCACCAGCGCGTCCTGATCCAGGCACAGGGCCATGGCCTGACGCACCGCCTGGGAGCCGGTCACGGGCTCCTCTTCCTCGCAGGCGAAGGCCAGGAAGCCGTAGCCGTCGCGGCCGTAGGCCTGGGACTGCACGCCGTCCAGCTGCAGCGCCGCATCGATGAAGCTGCCGTCGGTGGCCTTGTTCAGCAGATCCAGCTCGCCGCTTTCCAGCTGCGCCAGGGCCTCGTCATAGGTCACGTGCTTGACGGTGATGGTGTCGATGGCGGGCTTGGCGCCGTCGTCATGGCCGGGGAAGTAGCGGTTGGCCTTCAGCTCCGCCGTGCCGGTTTCGGCATCATAGGAGGTCAGTGCGTAGGCGCCTGCCACCGCCTTGGGGTGGGACAGATAGCCCGTCTCGGGATCGAGGATGGTCTTCTCCGCCACTTCCTTGTTGAAGGCGCCGCGGATGTACGCGCCCTTGCCCGCGTCAGCCACGTTGCAGTTGGGCGCGATGACGTGCATGGGATAGGGGTTGATCTTCAGGTAGACCATCTCGTAGAAGTACGGCAGGCACTCCGCCTTGATGGTCAGGGAGAAGGTGTTGTGGCGGATGTAGCGCACACCGGCGAACTCCTTGGTTTTGCCGGAATGATAGCCCTCATAACCCACGATCCAGGAGTAGGCGGAGGAATCCACACCCAGCTCGGCCATCACCGGGGAGGCCTGCATCAGGATGGAGAACACGAAGTCCTGGGCGGACATCAGTTCACCGTCGCTGAAGCGCATGTTGTTGTACAGCAGGAACGTGTAGGTCTTGGAGCCGTCCTCGTTCAGGCCGTCGCACTTGAGCTGGCGCACCACGTTGGCATTGATGCCATACTGCTGCTCAGCGTCCCAGGTGACGGTGCTCAGGCCGTGCAGCAGCTCGCGGATGTCCATGTCAGCGGTGTTGTTGCCCCACATCTCTGTGAAGAAGTTGCCCGTGAGGCGGGATACGGAGCCCACGGTGATATGCGTACCCGGCTGGAAGTTCTCGCCGTAATCCGCCAGCGCCGCGCCGGGCAGCAGCAGCGCCACGGCCAGCAGCAGGGTAATCAGCTTTTTCAACATTGTCATTTTCTCTCCTTTGCCCATTGGCAGCCGTTAAGCGTACAGGGTTTCTGGCTACCGGAGGGGCAGCCGGCCCGGGGGCTATTGAACCCAGCGGGCCGGCGCGCCTGCCGGTGCTGCGCCGCTTAGTCGAAGCAGTCGCCCACGTTGGAGGTGCAGCCGTATGCCGGCGGCATGGCCGCGGGAGAGATCGGATCGGTGACGATCCTGGTCTTCACCCGGCTGGACGCATCCAGCACCTTCGCAGTGTTCACCAGAAGGCTGTAGCCCTCCTGCGTGCGGTAGGAGTATTTGAAGACGATGGTCTCACCCTTCATGAGGTTGAAGCTGGCGGCTTCCTCCGGCAGGGTGATCTTCAGCCGGGTGCTGTCGCCGTAGAGGCTGTCGGTCAGCGTCAGGTCGTACAGGTCGCAGTTGCCGGTGTTGGTCACCGTCACGCGGTAATCCACCTCGTCCCCGGGCAGGAACGCGCCCTGCAGGCCGTAGCCAATGTTGGTGACTTCCTTCAGCACGGTGACGGAGGGATTGGGCTCCGTGGTGATGATGACCCGGTCGCCGTCCTCAACGTCGCCGTTGGAGACGGTGGCCTCATTGACCAGGCAGGTATCCTTGTCCTTGATCACATAGGAGGCGTAGAAGACCTTGCTCTCGCCGGCCTCCAGGTCGAAGCGGCCGGTAGCAGGCTCCAGTTTCAGGTCAGTCAGCAGGCCGTCCACCTCGAAGACGTCCTCCACCTTCAGATCCTCCAGGAGGCAGTTGCCCGTGTTGCGCACCTCCACCTTGTAGCGGATGGTGTCGCCGCCGCGGAAAGCGCCGTCCTTGCCGGTACCCTTGTTGTCCACCGTCTTGATCACTTCCACATCGGGATAGTCCTCCACGGTGATGACAACCTCGTCCGTCTCGGGATCCTTGCCGTCGTCGGGCTTGTCGATGCTCGCCAGGTTCGTGACCACCTTGTCGGCCTTCTGCAGGGTGTACACCGCCAGGAAGGTCACCGTGCCGGGCTGCTTCTGCTCATTCGCGTAGCGGGGCAGGGTGAAGCTGTCGGGGTTCTCGCCCTGGGTACCGGTGAGCTTCAGGTTCATATCGGCGGCTCCGGACAGCAGATCCTCCGCCTTCAGGCCCTGCACGTCGCAGTTACCCGCGTTGGTCACCACGATGGCGTAGGTCACCTTGTCGCCCACGTTGTAGGTCTGCTCGGCCGTCACTTCCTTGCCGTTGACATACAGGACGTACTTCTCCACCGTCCAGGCAGGAGCGTCCTCCACCTCGGTGATGACCTCGTCCTCCTTGCCGTCGGAGGTGACGGTGTTGGACAGCACCTTATCCGTGGCCTTCACCACATAGCTGGCATGGAAGGTCTTCGTTTCGCCCTTGTCCAGGTCGAAGGCTGCGGTCAGATCGGCATCGGCGATCAGCGCATCCGTCATGTCAGCGCCGTCCACCAGGAACAGATCGCTGATCGTCAGATCCGTCAGCGCCACATTGCCGGTGTTGACCGCCGTAATCACGTAGAAGACGGTATCGCCAGGCTGATAGGAAGGCTGCTCGCCGGTGATGGGATTGCCCTCCTTGTCGGCCAGCGCCTTGTCCAGCGTCCACTGGGGATTATCCTCCACATCGGTGTCAACCGTGCTGGTTTCATCGCCCACCTTGGCGGTGTTGGTCAGCTGCTTGTCGTCATCCTCCACGGTGTAGGTTGCGGTGAAGGTGACCGTCTCGCCCTTGCCCAGGCTGAAGGCCGCGGGATCCTTGCCGCCTTCCTCGTCCATCAGGGTCAGCGTCACATCCTCGCCGTCCACCTGGAAGGTATCCTCAACCTCCAGGTCGGGCAGATCGCAGTTGCCGGTGTTGGCCACGGTAATGGCATAGGTCAGCACGTCGCCGGCCTCGATGACCTGGTCGACATCGGGCTCCTTACCGTTGACAGCCGCAATGGTCTTTTCCACCGTCCACAGGGGATTGTCCTCCACCGTGGTGTCAACCGTGCTGCCTTCATCGCCCACCTTGGCGGTGTTGATCAGCTGCTTGTCGTCGGCCTCCACGGTGTAGGTCGCGGTGAACACCACCGCCTCGCCCTTGGCCAGGCCGAAGGATGCCGGATCCTTGCCGCACGCTTCATCCACCAGGGCCAGCTCCACAACCTCGCCGTCCACCTGGAAGGTATCCTCCACCTCCAGGTCGGTCAGGTCGCAGTTGCCGGTGTTGGTCACGGTGATGGCGTAGGTCAGCACATCGCCAGCGAGCACCTTGCTCAGACCATCCAGCTCCTCATCGTTGCGCAGGATGCCGCTGAGGGTCTTCTCCACCGTCCAGTCGGGGTTGTAAATCCTGTTGTCCGTGGTGGTCGTGGACTCGGTCACATGGCCCAGGGTCACAGAGGCTGTGTTGCGCACGGAGGGATCAGCGTCCGTCAGCGCGTCCTCGGTCACCTCAGCCACCAGGGTGATCTTGCCGCTGGTCAGCGCAGGAACATTCTCCAGCGTCCAGGTCACGGTCTGGCCGTCCACGGTGAAGCCCGCCGTGCTGCCTTCAGCCACAAACTTCAGGCCCACGGGCAGGGTATCGGTGACGGTCACGGTCGCCGCTTCAGGCAGATAGTTCTCATACCCGATGGTGAAGGTGATGGTTGCCCCCACCGGCACCATGGTGATGATGCCGTCCCCCTCGTCAATGTTCACGACCTCGGAAGCCTCGGCGGTCTTGGCAGGCTGCGCCTTGGTGTTGGTGATCGTCAGGCCGTCATAGGCGACGGTGTAGGTAATGCCATCGCCCACGGACAGGACGTCGTTATTCGCGCCCACCTCACGGATGGTGTAGGCGTAGACCGCGCCATTGGCATCGTACTTCGGCACGGAAACCGAAGCGGTCTGCGTGCTGTCCATGCCATCCAGCGTCACGGTACGGATGAGCGTCCCTCTCTGCATCAGCGCAACCTGCGTCGTCTGCGCCGCAGGAATTGCCGTGTTTTCGCTGTTGCGCCACAGCTTGGTGATGGTCAGGCCATGCTCCAGGGTGTTGATGAAGCCGCCGGAGGTGATGGCCTGCACGCCATCCGCCACCGTCAGGACAGCCTCGTCCTTCGTATAGGTCAGCGTGTAGGGGGCCGCCACGGTCTCCGCTGCGGCGTAGTTCATGGCATTGCCCGCAAGGTCATAGGCTGGCAGCCCGGCGTAGGTGATGATGTAGTCATCCGCCACGCTGGGTGCGCTGACGGTATCCACCCTCCAGGCGCCCTCGCCGGCCTTGCTGTACAGCGTCAGCCAGGAAGCGAAGGTCTGCGGATCGGGCCGCAGCTTATCAGCGTCACTGTTGTCCACCCAGGTCTTGGCCAGGATCAGCTTGCCGTCACCGCCATACAGCACCCGGTCGTTGATGATGGTCACGGCCAGCCCGGTACCGGTGACGGTATAGGTCTGGCTGTCGGCCAGCACCTTCTGTGCAGTACCGGCCTTGAAATAGGTATCCCAGACATCCGCAGCGTTGCCCAGCACCTCTTCCACGGTGATCTCGGTGCCCACGGGCAGGGTCAGGGAAACAGTCTCCGTCTGACCGCTGCTCAGGGTGACCTCAGCGGTCACCGCTGTCGCTGCACCGGGCAGCCTGTAGCTGTAGCGGACGGTGAAGGTCGCGCCGCTGTCCGCAGCGGGGCTGTTCGTCACCTGCTTGGTCAGGGACAGCGTCCAGCCCTCAGCCCGCCGGAGAGGATTGGTGATGGCATTGCCCTCGCTCAGGACAAACTTCTCGCCATTCCAGACCGCAGTCAGCACAGCGCTGCTGACAGTGTAGTTATCCGCACCGGACAGACCGGTCTCACGGATGGTGTAGGTCTTGTTCGCGCCGGTGGGCACGTTCGCGAAGGTCACGGAACCGCCGGCAGAGGTCGTCTCGGCAACCTGCGTCCCGCCGTCAAACAGGCCGAAGGTCGCCCCGGCATTCGCCGCGCCGTAGGCAGCATTCGCAGGCTGCGCGCCGTTGGGCTGCTCCCACAGCTTGGTGAAGGTTACGCTGTTGGTCACAGGCGTGTTGGTCGCCGTGAAGGCATAACCGGTATGGGTTACCTGTGCAGTGTAGGCATGCGCATTGCCCGCATCGGGGGTTTCCTGAACGGAGTACGTACCCGTGGGCAGCACGGAGGTCACCGTGGCGGTCTGTCCGTCCTTCACACCCGAAATGACGAAGGTGTGATCCGCAGCCACCGTGGTTGTCCTGGCTTCTCCGCCAGCCACGGTGTAGGTCACCTGCGTACCGGCCTTCAGGTCGGAGGGCACGGTGACGGTGAAGTCGAAGGTGTCATCCGCCATGGCGGGAACCTTATTGCCGTCAATCACCTTGGTGATGGTCAGCGGCTGATCCGCAGGCAGCGTATCGCGGGTATTGGTGAAGGCAGCGGTTCCGCCAGCCTGCACCTCAAGGCTGGTCGCGTCGGCCGTCCAGCCGGTCACAGGGGTCTCCTCGACCGTCACCTTCGGCTGGGACACCAGCACCTGCGTGGACACAGCCTTGCCGTTCTCCGCAGGCGTCAAGGTGACAGTCTGGCCATCCACCGTGAAGGTGAAGGCGGGGATGGTCACGTCCATGCCCTCATCCCAGGCGGCCGTCTTGGAGATGGTGATGCCGTACTTGCCGGCCCTGTTGGTCACGGTGGCGCTCAAGGCAGTCGTGCCGGTCAGCTTCACGCCGGTCTGCGGGGTAAAGAGCGTGCTGGCGTCCATGTCGGAATCCTGCGCCGTACCGCCGGACATGGTTTCGTCCACCGTGTAGTCCGTGCGATAGGGCACGCTCGCCAGGGTGTACACATCAGCCGTGTCGGTGGCCTCAAGCTTACCGATGACATTCTCGCCCTGCATGAGGGTGAAGGTCACCGCGGGCTTTTCCGTCAGCGTGATGCCGTTGAGCACCCACTGCTTGTTGACCGTCACATTCACGCGATCCAGCGTGTTGGTGATGGTCACGTCCGCCGTGGTGCAGCGCTGGCTGACACCGCTGACGGTGAAGCGGTAGCCGTTCAGGGTCACCTTGCCGTTCTGAACGCCCGCCTCCTCCACCGTGTAGGTGCAGGCATTGCCGTTCGCGTCGGTGGCGGGCAGGTTGGTGAAGGTATGGGTCCAGCCGTCGCTCTTGCGCAGGGTGGCAGTCCTGTAGGCCGCGCCGTTGCGCATCAGGGTCACGTTCACCGTGCCAGGCTGGAGCCCGGCGGCCAGCGTCTTGTCGCCGTCCTTCCATTCCTTCTTCACGGTCAGCCGGCCGTCGCCGTTGTACAGCGTACGGCTGTTGGTAAACGTCACCGTGTTGCCGCCAGCCGCGATGGTCACGGTTTCGGAAGTCCCATCAGCGCCCCCGACCGTGGTGGTCCAGGTGGCGCCGTTCGCCTGCTCGGTCACGGTGAAGGTCTCGCCCACCGCCAGGCCGGTCACGATCATGGGGCTGGTGGGGCTCACGCGGCCGGAGGCCGTCGTGTTTACGCCGTGCGTCACCGTCACCGGGAAGGAGCCGATCTCCTCGCCGGTGGGATCTACCACTTCCTTGCTGATGGTCAGATCAGCGGTGTCGCGGGTATAGTACACCTCGATGACCAGGCTGCCGTCCGCCTTGATTGTCGGATTGGCAGGCTCGGCCTTCTTAAAGGTGTAATTCGTGTAGCTCTTCCTGTCATAGGTCGCCGCCGAGCCGATGGGGCCGGACTTCGTCTCCGTATCGGCATTCTGAAGGGTGTAGGTGCTGACAGGCTTGCCGTCCGCGCCCACATCCTGCAGATAGTATTCCACCGTATAGTCGGCCACGGAGGGCTGCCACTGGGCAACGTAGGTCACGTCCGCCGTCACCGTGTCGGCAACACGCGGCTCCCAGCCGATGAAGTCGTAGTTCTTGCGGGTGGGCGTGCCAACAAAAGCAGGGGTCGCGCTGCCCGCAGGCACTGTATACTCCTGATTGGCAAAGACCACTTCGCCGACCACGCCGTCGGTGTAGGTCACGGTGTAGAGGGGAACATACTTGGCATAATAGTTGGTATTCTTCGTAATGGTGCCGCCGAAGGTCGCTTCCTGGGTGCAGGCCTCATCCGTATACCAGCCGTCGAACACGTAGGTAATGCCCTTATACGTTATATCTGTAAGATCCTCAGCACCTGGCTTAGTGATTTTGCTTTCTTCTGTGTTGACAGGAATTCGTGCGATGTATTTTTCCAATGCCTCAAAGGTATTGTTGTCCGGCTTCTGTACCAGGAAACTGATAGTACAATAATCGGTTTCGTTTAGAATGACCGTAAAGTCATAGTGGAAGGTCGGATATATGTTGCTGATTACCGGATTATTGTAATCATTTTTTCCTGCGTTTGCGCCGTCCGACACCCGTAAACGAATCGGATTCAAATAGTAATAACCTTTTGTATTTTTCTGTTCCGCTGTCGTGGCATGCTTGTAAGTCGTTCCATCAATGCTCAGGTCAGGATAGAGAGGGCGTTTGATGGTTGTTCCAATAACAGCATTGTCCACGGTATCTGAATCCAGGTTGTTGCCTACACCGTAACTGCTCGGATTGTTTACATTGGAAATTGAACTGATGCCCAGTCCAAACCATTTTTCGTCCGCGGTCAACCCAGAATCAAGACTGATGCCAGGAATCAGGCCGTAATAGTACAGGTCATACTGCTTGGCGCTTTCTTGTGCATCCCTCAGCAGCTGGATGCCAGCGCTTTCATCATACACCGCGTCGTCTTCCGCCAGGGCGGTCACAGGAAGGCCGTTGAGGATCATCAGCAGGCTCATGACCCATGCAGCCAGTCTGCGCAAGGTTTCTTTCATGGTTTCATCCTCCTACCCGTCACAGGACGATTGTTGTTGGTTGCAGGCTGCATGGCGCTCACTGCCCGATCACACCGGTGATGGTCGCCTGAATCCGCCAGAAGTACTGGTAGTTCTCCTCAGTGACCGTCAGGGTGCAGCGGGCTTCCTCCGCGCCCTCCAGGTCGTACCAGGTTGCGTTGTCCGGGCTGTACTGCCACTGCAGGGTGTACACCGCGTTGTCATAGCCATGCAGCACGGCAATCAGCGTCGCATCGCTGCCCAGGTACAGGGTCTCCCCTTCCCAAGCCGCATACACGTCAATGGAGCGCTCCGGGTTCAGCTGATCCTGCAGCGTCGCCACCACACCCGCCTCGGCAGGCAGGGTCGCCAGCACAACGGGCTTGCCATCCACCAGCACCAGTGCACCGGTTTCATCCCGCAGATAGCTGACAGGCGTCTCCGCACCCTCCGGCACGATGGGCTGCGGATTGCCCTGCTCGTCCAGCACCAGCGCACCATTTTCATCAACGATATATTCATAAACAGGGCCCTCGGGGATCACAGGCTCCTCGGTAGGATCGGCAGCAGGCTCCTCAGAAGGCTCCTCCGTGGGATCAGCGGCGGGCTCTTCCACAGGCTCCTCGGTGGGATCGGCAGCAGGCTCTTCCACAGGCTCCTCGGTGGGATCGGCGGCAGGCTCCTCCGTGGGATCGGCAGCAGGCTCTTCCACAGGCTCCTCCGTGGGATCGGCAGCAGGCTCTTCCACAGGCTCCTCCGTGGGATCGGCAGTGGGCTCCTCCACAGGCTCCTCCGTGGGATCGGCGTCGGGCTCCTCCACAGGCTCCTCGGTGGGATCAGCAGCAGGCTCCTCCGTTGCACTGCTCCGGCGAACCACCGGCTCCAGCACAACATCCCGGTACACGATCGCGTCGTCGCCATGGTTCCGGCTCCGGTAGGCGGCCAGCTCAGCCGCGTCCAGGCGGATCACCTCGTCAGCCTTGACCCAGGCATAGCCCAGCTCCGCGCCGCCGTTGAAGGCAATGCGCACAGCCTGCTGATTCTCCGAGGCCTCAATGGCGAATACGACCGCTTCGCCCCGCAGCGACAGGCATGCCACCGACAGGGAGGAATTGCCGTACAGCACAGTGCCGCGCTCCAGCCTGGCCAGGCCTGCGGCATAGACGGCAGGAGTCTCCGTAGCAGGGGCCTCCGTGGCAGGAGCCTCCGTAGCAGGGGCCTCCGTGGCGGGAGCCTCCGTGGCGGGAGCCTCCGTGGCAGGGGCCTCCGTCTCGGGAACCTCGCTGACCACAACAACCGGTTCCGCGGGCTTCAGATCCGTTGAAGAGGTCGGAGACTCCGCCAGCACCGGTTCGAGCATCATCAGGATGGACAGACTCAGTGCAGCAAGCATCTTTTTCATGGTGTTACCTCCTACAAGCATGTTCAGACGTCCGCCCACGTTTTCTGCGGACATCCGGCGATGGTGGAAACGCGCGAGGTTTATCCGGCAAGCGTCCTGCCCGACTGTCAGACGAACATTGCCCCGCTCCGTGCCGCAGCGTGTCCGGTTCTCCCCGGACATAGGCAAACGCCCGTTCTGACGTCATGGCCGCATCCCCTGCCTTTTTTCAGAAATGTGTGACATGGCGGATACACACCTCTGTTGATACAGCTTCCATTATACACCTTCTTCTTGATTTTGTCATTATTTCGCCGCAAATTTTTCAAAAATATTTCATTAGTGATGATATTTGACACGTGAATATGTCATAGTTCGTAACAGAATTCAAATCCTTCTGTCAGCATGGAACATGAACATTTTCGCGGGGAGGTGTTGCATTCTTCGGATTCGCATGCTATAATAATATGGTTGTTGTTATATATGCCTGCGATCGGGCAGGTGTTTCTACAAACTACCGTAAATAGTTGACTATAGCAACGCCGCCATCGGATGGGCGGGCGCGGTGTATCTGTGCGCACAGAGGCTGATCCGGCGGCAAAAACGGATCAGTCTTTTCATTTGTATGAAGGAGGTTCTTTTCCCATGACCTACGACGTGATCATTATCGGCGCAGGCCCCGGCGGTATCTTCGCCGCCTATCAGCTGATGCTCAAGCGGCCCGACCTGAAGGTGGCCGTGTACGAGGCCGGCAATCCCCTGGACCGCCGCCGCTGCCCCATTGACGGTAAGAAGGTCAAGAGCTGCATCCGCTGCAAGACCTGCGCCATCATGAACGGCTTCGGCGGGGCGGGCGCGTTCTCCGACGGCAAGTACAACATCACCAACGACTTCGGCGGCACGCTGTACGAGTACATTGGCCGGGAGAAGGCCCTTGAGCTGATGCACTATGTGGATGAGATCAACGTCTCCCACGGCGGACAGGACACCGCCATGTACTCCACCGCCGGTACCAGCCTGAAGAAGCTGTGCATGCAGAACAAGCTGACCCTGCTGGACGCCTCCGTGCGCCACCTGGGCACGGACATCAACTACGTGGTGCTGGACAACCTGTACGCGGAGATGAAGGATCACATCGACTTCCACTTCATGACCCCCGTGCACCAGGTGCTGAAGACCGCAGACGGCTACCAGGTGGTGTGCGAGGATCATACGGCGGACTGCCGCGCCTGCATCGTATCCGTGGGCCGCAGCGGCAGCAAGTGGATGGAGACCGTCTGCCAGGAGCTGGCGATCCCCACCAAGTCCAACCGGGTGGACATCGGCGTGCGGGTGGAGCTGCCCGCGGTGATCTTCTCCCATATCACGGACGAATTGTACGAGAGCAAGATCGTCTACCGGACGGAGAAGTTCGAGGACAGCGTGCGCACCTTCTGCATGAATCCCCGGGGCATCGTGGTCAACGAGAACACCAACGGCATCGTCACCGTCAACGGCCACAGCTTTGAGGACGAGAGCCGCAAGACTGAGAACACCAACTTCGCCCTGCTGGTGAGCAAGCACTTCTCCGAGCCCTTCAAGGACTCCAACGGCTACGGCGAGGGCATTGTGCGCCTGAGCAACATGCTGGGCGGCGGCGCCATCGTCCAGCGCTTCGGCGACTTGGAGCGCGGGCGGCGCAGCAACGAGAAGCGCATCGCCGAATGCACCGTGCGGCCCACCCTGGCCGCCACTCCCGGCGACCTGAGCCTGGTGCTGCCCAAGCGCATCCTGGACGGCATCATTGAGATGATCTACGCCCTGGACAAGATCGCTCCCGGCACCGCCAACGACGATACCCTGCTCTACGGCGTGGAGGTCAAGTTCTACAACATGGAGGTGGAGCTGGACCACAACCTGGAGACCATTCACAAGGGGCTGTACGTCATCGGCGACGGCAGCGGTGTGACCCACTCCCTGTCCCATGCCTCCGCCAGCGGCGTGTTCGTGGCGGACAGGCTGGCGGAGCTGCTGTAAGGCCAGCCGCCATACCAATCTATATAGTAGAAACGCTTTCGATACCACAAAGCCCCCTGCAACGGATCGCTCCGCTGCAGGGGGCCCTTTTTCATGGGTTCAGGCTTATTTCGTCAGCTGCTTCACCTGGCGCACCAGCTTGTCAACCGCGTCGGCGGATACCAGGACGGTGCGGCCGTCCATGGTCAGCTGATAGGTGTCAGCATCGTACTCGGCAATGGTCAGCGTGGCTTCCATGCCGCTGACGCTGCGCACCTCGATAGTCAGCACCGCATCACCTGGGACAGCCGCTTCAGGCTCGCCCGCTGCGGTCAGGCCCAGCACCAGCGCCCACAGATCCTCGCCGGGATCCTCCGCCGCTTCCTGGCCCTCCAGATCGGTATCTGTAGCGACGTCGGCATGCTCCAGCGTATATTCGGCACTGCCTGCGGTCAGGGCAGCAGTCTGCACCTGCTCATAGGGCAGGGAGAGGATGGTCGCGCTGCGCATGTCCTCCGCCGCAACGGTCAGCAGGTCGCTCACATCCGCGGCGGCCACGGTGTACACCATGGCAGATTCCGGCAGACGGGCGTAGTAGTTGCCGTCATCGTCGGTATTGCCCAGGAGAATGGATACCACTGCATTCTCGCCGTCGTACAGGGTGACGGCGGTGGCTGCATCATCCAGGCCCCAGGCGGTCAGCTCCTCATCAGAAGCGGAAGCGGTGACCAGCTCGTCCCAGGAAATCGCCTGAATGGCCTCCACCAGATCCTCCGCGCCGTCCACGGGATAGCCCTCAGCGGCATACCACAGCTGGTCGGGGTTGATGGTCAGGCTGGCCTCCGCCAGGGTCAGGTCAAGGCTGTCGCCCACAGTCAGGCGGGTGACGTTCTCCGCCGTGGGGATGGTCTCCAGCACAGCCAGGGCGTTCATGGTGGTGTCGAAGATGTCGGACAGATCGTCCTCAATGGTGTAGATCACCGTGTTCTGCCCGGACAAAAGCAGATAGTACCCATCGGCAAAGGGCGTTCCATCGCCCATGGCGTAGGTGGTTTCCGTGCCGTCCTTCCAGCGTGCGGTGACGGTGAAGGCCGGTTCGGCCAGGCCGTAGTCGGCGGGGCTGGTCACATCCTCGATTTTTCGGGTGGCGGTCAGGGCCAGGAGATCATCGGCCATGGCCTGGGTTTTGTCCTGATCCAGGGGGAAGGCCGGGTCGTCCGTGCGCTGCCACGCGCCGCCGTCATGGGTCAGGTCAAAGGTGGTATCATCCGCCGTCCAGCTGAGGCCCGTGAGATCATCGGCCACCTTGGCCGTCAGGTCGAAGGCGCCGGCCTCCTCGCTGACCAGCTGTGTCTGATTCAGCTGCTGCACACCCAGGTAGCCGCCCACGCACAGGGCCAGAACGACCACCAGCACCAGCAATTTGATGGAACGCTTCAACGCCGCTTCCTCCTTATCCAGATGACAATACCGATGGCCACCAGCGCCAGGGGAATCAGGCCGATCATGACGATGCTCCACAGGGTGGATTCAGCCTGGGTAACGGTCAGGCCCGTGGTATCGAGGGACTTGGCCCGGATGGAGATGCTCTCCTCCTGCCCGCCCATCCAGTTCAGCACGTTCAGGAACAGGTTGCTGTTGCCGCCGGACACCGTGCTGTCAATGTAGCTGTCCAGCATATAGCTGCTGGTGACCCAGAACAGCTTGCCGCCGTTTTCGGACACCGCAGCAATATTGAAGGGGCCGTTGGTATCGCCCTTCTCCCTGTCGGTAACGGTCATCTCCAGGGCAGCCTGCTTGGCGTAGGCGCTGTCGGAGGTGGTCAGCAGCCAGGTGATATCGGCAGTGGAATCTTCCGTCTCCACGATGGGCTGGGCCAGGGGCGTGAGGATGTAGTAGCCCGCGCTGATCAGCGCGTCGGTTACGTCATGGCTGGCCACGTCAGGCAGCAGATAGTGGGGATAGCGGTTCAGCCGCATCTGCCGGTCGCCCTCGATGATGATGCCGGTCTGCGTGGTCAGGCCCATGGAGGCCGTCACCCGCTTGAGCTGGGGCATGTCGTTTTCGCCCATGTAGCCGGTGAGCAACGCCACATTGCCGCCGCCCTGCAGATAGGCGATCAACTGATCCGCCTCATCCTCGCCCAGGTCGGAGGAGGGCGCGTTAATCACCACCGCCGCCGCGTCCTCGGGCACCGCGTCCAGGGACAGCAGCGACAGGCTCTCGGAGTCCAGGTTGTCCTGGGCCAGCATGCCGGTGATGGTCTCGCTCAGCTCCTCCTCGCCGTGGCCGGTGAGGATGTACACCTTGGGCAGATTGTCGCTGGACACGTAGTGGATGGCGTTGGTCAGCGCGTTCTCGCCGTCGAAGGTGGTGGTGGTGTTATAGGAGTAGGAATAGTAATCCATGGAGTACTCGGTAACAAAGATTTCATCGTATCCCACCAGGCGGTATCGGCCCTCGCAGTCCACCAGCACGCTGTTCTCATACAGCCTGGTGATGTCCAGGTCATAGGCATTGAGGAAGGTGGGGCGCAGCGAAGGATCCACGCTCTCGTAGCGGATGTGGCTGGACTGGGCCTCATAGCGCTGCAGCAGCCGCTGGATGGTGGCGTCCTCGTTGCCGGAGTTGCAGATCAGGTACAGCGTCACGTCCTTGTCCAGGGAGGCGGCGATGCGCTTGCTTTGGTCGGAGAGGCTGTAAAGGGACTGGCTGGTCATGTCCAGCTCCGTCATGGTCGAGGGCAGGCTGGAGACCATCAGGTTCACCAGCACCGCGATGGCGATGACCACCGCCGCCGCCACGGCCGAATAGCCGCCCGCCCGGAAGCGCCCGCCGAACATGCGATGAAGCGAGGCCTTGAAGGATTTCTTCTCCTTCCTCTGCTGCTTGCTCATTCGTTCCACCTCCGCTTCTCCATGACCTGCACCGTCAGGAACAGGAACACGCCGATGATCGACAGGTCGTACACCACGGTCGTCAGGTCAAACACGCCCTCCACAAAGGGGCTGAAGCGGTCGAAGACGCTGATGGCGCCCATGATGCCGGCAAACAGCCCCGAGAAGGCCGCGCTGTCCGCCTGATACCACAGCTGCAGCCCGCCGATGCACACAATGCCCACCAGCGCCGCCACGATGGGGTTGCGGGTCAGGGCGTAGATGATCAGCGCAAGGATCACCGCCAGCACCGACAGCGCCAGCAGCGATGCGGAGGCTTCCGTGGACACAAAGCTGGCCAGCCCGGACATGAAGTACAACAGCAGCATCGTCACCAGGGTGATGACCGCCGCGGCCACCTGGCTGTCCGTCAGGGAGGAGATGAACAATCCGATGGAAAGCAGCGCCGCGCCCAGCAGGAAGAAGGCCAGCAGCGCGCCGTAGGCCGTGGACAGCGCCACCGTGCCGAACTGGCTAAGGATCAGCGGGTAGAAGCCCATGATCACCGTGGGCACCGCCAGCACCAGCAGCATGGCCAGGTACTTGCCCATCACTACGTCCGACATGCGGATGGGCAGGGCGTAAAGCAGCTGATCGGTCTTCTGCCGCCGCTCCTCCGCCATGGAGCGCATGGAGATGATCGGCACGGCGATCAGGTAAATGAAGGCGATGGAATCCAGCACATACTCGAAGTTGCTGTAATAGCCGCTCAGGTTGTAGGCCATGCAGTAAATGCCCGCGAACATCAGCAGGAAGGCCGCCAGCAGATAGCCCAGCACGCCCTTGAAGCAGGCTCCTGCCTCGCGCTTGAATACCGCGATCATTCCGCTTCACCCTCCTTCTCGTCCGTTTCCTCCCCGGGCCCCGCCTGGGGCTCAGCCTCCGCCTGGGGCGCGTCCTCCGCCTGGGTCAGCTCCATGAACACATCCTCCAGGGATGCCTTGCTGCGGCGCATTTCCAGCAGCGGACGGCCCGCTGCGGCAAAGGCGTTGAACACAGCCTCACGGATGTCCGCACCGCCCTGGGGCGTCACAGCGGCATGCACCGCATCCTCTTCACCCTGGGAGAAGGTCACATCCGCCACGTTCTCCACCTTGCCCAGGATGGTCCGGGCCTCGTCCTCCGTGGCCCTGATTTCCAGCTCCAGCGTGGAGGCCCCCGCCAGCAGCGCGGTCAGGTTCTCCGGCGTGTCGCTGGCCACCAGGCGGCCCTTGGAGATAATCATGATGGAATCGCACACCGCCTGCACCTCGCTGAGGATGTGGCTGGACAAGACCAGCGTGTGCTCCCGGCCCAGCTCACGGATCAGCTCGCGGATCTCAATAATCTGCGCGGGATCCAGGCCCACGGTGGGCTCGTCCAGGATGATGACCTCCGGATTCCCGATCAGTGCCTGGGCAATGCCCACCCGCTGGCGGTAGCCCTTGGACAGGTTGCGGATCAGCCGGTTCTGCACATCGGTGATACGGGTCTTGTCCATCACCCGTTCCAGCTGCTCCTGCCACTCCCTGTGGGGCACGCCCTTGGCCTGAAGCACAAAGCGCAGATACTCCCGGGGCGTCATGTCCATGTACAGGGGCGGCAGCTCCGGCAGATAGCCGATGAGCTTCTTGGCCTTCATGGGCTCATCCATGATGTTGTGCCCGTCGATGAGCACCTCGCCCTCGGTAGCGCCGAGGCACCCGGTCATGATGTTCATGGTTGTGCTCTTGCCCGCGCCATTGGGGCCCAGGAACCCGTAAACCCTGCCCTTGTCAATGGTAAAGGACAAATCCGATACGGCCGTGTGACCGCCGTACCGTTTTGTCAGATGCCTGACCTCGATCAACGTTACTCCCTCCTGATGCAGTTTTCATTCGCTCTCTCTGCGACGGCTACCACAATACCAGATCTTTTTTAACAGACATGCGATGAAAACTGAAAACTATGTGAACACTGCATGGCGTCCATGCGAAGCTGCAGCCGAAGGCAAAAAAAGCCCGGCTGCCAGCGGTTTTTCACGCGTCAGCCGGGAAAAAGGATGGAAAATCCGTTCTTTACGATACTTGGGGAGCAGGCTTCCCTGCCCCGCCCTTCTGCTGAAGGGTCTGCTGCATACGCCGCTGCAGTTCATCGTCGGACAGCTGGCAGTGCCGGTGGGTCTGCAGGCAGATGCGCACGTCCCGGGGATCCATCAGCCACTTGCGCTCCCACTGCCAGAAGTTCGGCCCGTCCCCGCACACCCGGATCCAGCCCCGCAGTTTGCGCAGGGTATCCGCTGTCAGCCGCAGGTTGGCGAAGCAGTCGTTGGCGTAGAAGTTCGCCCACTTGCCGTGCTCCGCAGCCCGCATGATGCGGCAGCCGTCCTCCGCCTCCTCCATGGCCTCCCCTGCGCGGAGGAAGGCCATATCGTACTCGCCCTGCTCCCAGGCCGTGAAGGCTTCCGCCAGCAGCATGAGGACAAGGCAGCCGCTGCGGTGAATGCGGGCGTTCATCAGCAGCGTGTCCTCCAGCAGGCGTGCAGCCGCTTCGGAAAGCTCCGGCAGCAGCGCCTCGCACCGGCGGATCAGCGCTTCCCATTGGGGCAGGCTGACAGCGCACTTTGCACCAAAGCCCCGAGCCTGGCCGAAGACGCTCTCCTCCGCTTCCGCCCACACGAGCGCCGGAACCGCCGCCGTTTCGCCCCGCATCAGCTGCCAGCACAAGAGCCGTGCCGCATGATGGTAGTACTGATCCCCCGCCAGATCGTCCGGATGAGGGCCGTAATGCACGGCGCAATCCCCGTAGCCCGTCAGCAGCGGGGCCACCCGCCTGTCCCCGAAGTAGCGCAGGGCGTACGCCTCCGCGTGGGCCGAAGCGTCCGCATGGCCATCCGTCCAGGCCTGGCGGATCAGGTCGAGGATATACATGTGCGGCTTGATGCTGCCGCAGTTGATGATCCAGTAATCGTCCGCGCCGTTCGCCATAACCTGATTCAGCTCCTCCGCGACCATGGCCGGGGGGATCTGCAGCTGGGTCAGGTGGTTGGCGGCCTGCAGGTCGTAGAACCCGGCATGGTAGTAGATGCCGTTGCGCCCGGGCTCGTGCCGGGGCATGGCGTCCACCCGGGGATTGTTGTTGCCCTGGCGGCGGGAGAGCATCCGGCCATAGCCGTTGTCCGCCCAGATCTTGACGACACCATCGGGTACCTGCAGCGCGCCGCAGCGGTACAGGTGCATCATCTCCCCGTAGAGGTTGGTGCAGAACAGGGCGTCAGGCTCCACCGCCCGGACAATCTCCATCTGCCGTAGCATGATCCGGCTGACCAGCGCGCCCCGTTTCTCATCCGTGTCATAGGCGCCGTCCTCTCCCCAGAAGGGGCCGTCGCCCTGGCCCCGGAAGCCGATGGCGTAGATCACCTTCCGGCCCTTCAGCCGCTCCGCCGCCTCCCGCCACAGCTGCTCGAATTTCTCCGGGTACAGCCGGTAGGAGGCCTGCAGCTCCGGCCAGCGGCGGCCGAACATCTCCGCCCCCAGCAGCTCCGCGTGGTGCTGGGTCAGAATCAGCCCCATGTCCGAGGCCAGCATATCCAGGCCGTCCCCATGGCGGTCCGTGCCGGGGATGACCATGTTGCCCCCGCAGCGCAGGATGGTCTCAAAGGCCATCCGCCAGACCTCTCGGTGCTCCTCCTCGTCCTGCTTCCAGGGATCCAGCAGCACCTCGTCGTTGATGAACCAGCCGCGGTACCTGACCGCAAAGGTCGGGGATGCCACCGTGCCGCAGGGGATCTCCGCCGTCTGCATCTGCGCAATGGGCTGGTCGTTCCAGAACCACATAGGCGCAATGCCCAGCGCGTGTTCGGACAGGTACAACAGGCCATACACGCCGCCCAGAGTATCCCTGTGGCGCAGGGTGACGCGCTCCGGCGTGACGGTCATGCGCCAGGCCTGCTCGGGCAGGGCTTCGTCCTTCTCCAGGACGACGGTGTTCTCCGGGCCATGGGCCGTCAGCACGGCCGCCATATCCCGGCGGAGGATATCCGCTGCGCTGCGCAGGGCTGGTACGGTTTCATCCACCGCAAGAGCGGTGGCCAGGGAAAATACAAAGCTGCTCATAGAAACTCCTTCCGATCCTGCCCGTCGGGCGCAAACGCCCCGTCATCCATGTCGCGGGGTGCATCGCCGGACTGCTTGTACTGCTGGGGCGTCATACCGGTATAGGCCTTGAAGCGGCGGTTGAAGCCGGAAATGTCGTAGTAGCCGCATTCCACGGCGATGTCCTTGACGGGCATGTCCGTGGTGAGCAGCAGCCGACGGGCGCGCTGCATGCGGGCACGGGTGATATGCTCCAGGGGCGTCATGCGGTAGACCTTCTTGAACTCGGTGGACAGGCGGGAATCGCTCATGCCCACCTCCTCGGCAATGGCGGAGACGGACAGTCCCGGCTCGGAGAACCGACGGAGGATGATCTCATAGGCCCGGGCCACGGGCTCGCTGGCCTGGGGCAGCTGGCGGCCGCTCCTGTCGGACACCAGGCCTGCGCACACGTGATGCAGCATGGCGTCCAGGTCGTCCAGGGAAAGGCACTGGCTGAGCTTGAACAGGTCGTAGACCGCTTCCTCCTGCACGCCCTGCTCCCGGGCCTCGCTGCTGACCACGTTGAGGATGTCGTTGTACATGCAGCGGAAGTCAAACAGGGATGCATCCATGCCCCGCATGGCCCGGGTGATCTCCCGCAGCGCCGCGCTGACCTGGGCCGCATCGCCCACGTGCAGCGCCTTGTGCAGCCGCTCCATCAGCTGAGGATTGTACTGCATGCGCCCCGACCCCGTGCCGGACAGCTCGCTGAACATCAGCGCCCGGGCGTTGCCCTTGATGAAGCGCAGCTCAAAGGCGTTCTCTGCCTCCAGGTAGGCCCGCTGCCCTTCCCTGTAATCGCTGTGCACGCCGCTGACCGCCATGGTCACGCCACTGCAGCAGGCCCGCATACCCGTCAGCTTGCTCTCCAGGAAGTCCGTCAGCGTCTGCTTTTCCCCGGCGAAGGCCACCAATACCAGCCTGTCCTGCACGCCCAGCGTGCGGGCCACGCCGCTGACCTCCCCCTCGAAGAGGCGGTTGATCTTCTCCGCCGTCAGTTCGTACTCCGCATCCGCCGGCTTGGCGATGATCGCCACGGCATAGCAGGCGGTATCCACGTTCAGGGAGATGGTCTCCGCAAAGGTCAGGTACTCGTCCTCGCTCTTGAAGGCGCCCACCAGGAAGCGGCGCACGAAATCGCTCTTGCGCAGGGTCTCCATATCCTCCATGTGGGAGGACATGACGGCGTTCTCCTCAATCAGGCGCTGGATGCCGTCACGGATTTCCATCAGCTCGTTGCCGGTGGGCTCCCGGTCGGAGATCATGGAGTGCAGCAGCTTGATGGGCTTTGTGTTGCGCTGCACAAAGTAGTGGATCACCAGCATGCCCAGCGCGGACACAATGGCCGCCACCAGCATCAGCATCTTCACCGAGGCGCTCATGCCCACGCTCAGCTCGCCATCGGGAATCAGCGCCAGGTAGCGGTAGCCGAAGGTCTTCCCCGGCAGCTCCAGCATATGGTACCCGCCGCCCTCCCAGGACAGGGTTTGCTCCCCTGCTGAGGACGCTTCCAGCGCCGCTGCCAGCGGCACGCCGCTGACCTGCTGGCTGGTCAGCACGGTATCCCCCTGGAGGATGTACACATCCGCCACCGGCGACACCACGGAGGAAAACCAGTCGTCGTAGGTGCGGTTCTCAATGAGGAACATGGCCACGCCGCAGCGCAGCCCGCCGCCGATGGACACCGGCACAAACACCGGCGCCATCTGCCTCAGGCCCATGGTGTTCTGGAAGGCGTAGCCCTCGATGGTCTGCATGGGCAGCATCACCAGCTGGCGCGTATCGTTCAGATACCCGGCGAGCTCCTCCTCCGTAATATCGCTGAGCGCCATCATGCCGCTGACAAAGCGATCCACCAGATAGCTGCCCGAGCTCGTATGGACAAACTCGTCCTCATAGAAATGGATATAGATTTCCTCCAGGGTGTCATGCGTGGCCCGGTAGGCGCTCAGCTGGTTGCGCAGATCCGTGGCCAGCTCCGGCTTCTCGCGGTAGGCGAAGGGCACCTTGCTGGTAACCTCCATGATCTGCCCAGCAATGGCCACCATGTCCGTCAGGGCGCCCTCCTGCTCACTGCGCAAAAGGCCCAGACGGTTGGTATAGTTGTCCAGCACCATCTGCCTGTGAAAGCCCGCGAAGCTGTTGTAGGCATAGGTCAGAAGCGACACCATGACAATCAGCATCAGCGCCAGATAGGATGCAAAATACTGCCACTGCAGCCTGAAGCTCTTCCGTTTCGTCACACGCATGTACCCCTCAAAAAACGGTGCGCACCAGCCCGATACGAGCAGGTGCGCACCTTGCTGTCACCATTATACCACACCTGGGCCACAGAATGAAGATGCCGCGTCAACTGATTCGGGCAGAAGCGTCATCCTCATACCCGGCGGGGGATCACTTGTTGATCTCCAGGTAGCGGTCATAGGCCGCCTGATAGATGCCGATGTATTCGTCAATGCGCAGGCTGTCCAGCGTCTTGATATAGGTATCCCAGCCCTCGTCCGTCACGCCCTTGACGACAAAGCCCGTCAGGGTCTCGCCGGCGTACTTGCTCAGCTCGGCGTAGAGCAGATCAATCTGCGCGGACTCGTCCACCGTCTTGGTGACCAGCTTCTGCAGGATATCCTGGGAGTTCTTCTCCACCACGCCTGCCACCTCGTACTCCTGGCAGTAGGTGGTCTTCTCAATGCGGTGGGAGGGCATCACGAACTTGGAGAAGTACAGATCGCCCGGGCAATAGTAGTAGGAGGACTGGCCGGGAACAGAACGGGTGCCGTCCGACATGGGCAGCAGCTCGGTCATGCCATCATCGTTGACGAACCAGAACTCACCCTTCATGTCGTTGTAGCCGTTGACCATGTTCTCCCACTCAAACTGGGCGTCCATCCACCGGCAGGCAGCCTCGATGTCCTTGCAGCCCACAGTCAGCGCCGCGCCGAAGGTCGGGGACTCCAGATACCGCCACAGCTGTGCCTGCACACCCTCCACGGTGGGCGGCAGCATGCACACGTACTGGGAGTACACGGCTTCGTCGGTGCCCATGGCAGTCATGCGCCAGCGCCAGAAGGAGCCGTAGGTACCGGTGTTCAGCTTGGCCTCAAAGGCGTTCTCGTCCTGGGTGACGGCTTCCACGTCGATCAGGCCTTCCTGATACCAGCGGGAGAGGGTCTCCATGGCCTCGCGCAGACGCTCGTCCTGCAGCCAGGAGTAGACCTTGTTGTCATCATTGATGCCCACATACTTGAGGTTAAAGGGAATGCCCCAGGAGGACAGGTAGAACTTCAGGCTGCTCACGCTGGAATTCCAGGTCGCGCCCAGGGGAATCTCGTTGGAGGGATCGCCGTCGCCGTCCGCATCGCCGTCGCGGAAGGCAATCAGCACCTGCTCGTACTCCTCGATGGTGGTGGGAACCTCAAGGCCCAGGTTGTCCAGCCAGGTCTTGTTGATGAACAGGTGGCTGTTCAGGCAGATGTTCTGGGGGATGATCCAGCCGATCTGGTACATCTTGCCGTCGGAGGAGCGCAGGCTGCGGGCCAGCTCGGGATCCGCATCCAGCATCGCCTTGTAATTGGGCATGTACTGATCGATGTACTCGTCCAGGGGCAGGAGGATCTCCTGATCCACGCCGTACATTTCCAGGTTGATTTCGCCGCGCTGGATGATGTCGGGATACTCGCCGGCAGCCAGCATCAGGTTCAGCTTGGTGGACCAGTCGCTGCCCTTGACCTGGTTGAAGTTGGCATGCACGCCGGTCTGGGCGGTAATGCCGGTATTGGGGTCGTTGTAGTAGGGCATCTCGGCAAAGTTCAGGTCGTCAATGTCACGGTACCAGACCATGACGTCGATTTCCTTGACGTCATCCGCCAGGGCGAAGGAGGTCACAGACAGCAGCATGACGGCTGCCAGGAGGAGAGAAACGAGCTTCTTCATGGGAAAATCTCCTTTCATGATTTGATCAAACGCTGTCGCGTTGAATCCAGGATGTTTGTGTCTTCCGCAAATTGGCCCCACGCGTGTTCAGCCTGACCGAAGGTGCTCAACCCAATCACGTGCCGGGTGCGGGCACTGCCCACCTGCTTCCCCGGAGAGGAAGGTGTCACGGCTGTGCCGTGACGGATGGGGCGTGCCTGGCAGGTTCGGCGTCGCGGCTCGCCCTCCGCGAGCCGTGACCCCCGCAAGCGCGGCGCACCCTCCGTGCGCCGTGCCTTCGCACAAGCCGCAGATTGGCCTCACGCGCGCTCAACCTGACCGAAGGGAACCAACTCAATCGCGTGCCGGGTGTGGGCACTGCCCACCGTGCCGGGTGCGGGCACTGCCCGCCGTGCCGGGTGTGGGCACTGCCCACTCAACCCTTGATGGAGCCGATCATGACGCCCTTGACGAAGAACTTCTGCATGCACAGGTAGAGAATGACAGCCGGCAGGGTCGAAACGACAATGATGCAGTACTTGGCAATCTGCGCCCGGTTCAAAAGCTCTGCGTCCGATTCCGCCGTGTCGCTGACCATGCTCATCAGCAGCTCGCGGCTGGATTCCAGGGACGCCAGGATCTCCTTCAGGATCGTCTGCAGGGGCAGCAGCTCGCGCTTGTTGATGTAGATCAGGCCCGTCCAGTAGTCGTTCCACTTCGCTACGCCGTAGTACACCGCCAGTACGCCGATGATCGTGCCGGAAAGCGGAATCACAATCTGGAAGAAATACTGGATCTGGCTGGCGCCGTCCAGGTTGGCGGCCTCATAGAGGGCCTCGGGAATGGTGGACGTGATGTAGGTGCGGGCCAGCATCACGTTCCATACCGATACGCAGCCCATCAGCACGCAGATCCAGGGATTGTTGTACAGCCCGATGTCCCGCATGGTCAGGAAGGTGGGGATCATGCCGCCGTTGAAGAACATGGTGAAGGCAAACAGGAAGGAGATCAGCCGCTTGCCGGGAAACTTGCGGGACAGGGTGAAGGCCGCGCCCATGGTGACCATCAGGCTCAGCACCGTGCCTGTAACCGTGTAGATGATGGAGTTCATGTAGGAGCGCCAGATCTCCTTGTTCTGGAACACCGCATTGTAGCCCGTGAGGGTAAAGCCCTTGGGATAGAGCGTCACCCGGCCTGTGGTGACCAGCGTCGCGTCGGACACGGAGCAGATCAGCACCAGATACAGCGGGTAGAGCGTCATCAGCAGCACCAGCGCCACCAGGATGGCAATCACCGCGTTGAAGACCCTGTCCTGCCAGATTTCCTTCTGCCGGGAGGGCTTGAGGGTTACGTTTTCAGTCGCCTGCATTGCTTTCCTCCCCCTTTCTCAGAACAGCGTCTCGCCCTGCATCTTCTTGGAGATCGCGTTGGCGGAAACGACCATGATGAAGTTGATCACATTCACAAACAGGTTGATGGCCGCCGTGTAGGAGAACTGCCCCGATCCCAGGCCCATGGTGTACACATAGGTGCCGATGATATCGGAGGTGGCCATGTTGCCGCCGGTCTGCAGGAGCAGCGCCTTCTGCGTGGCCGAGGACAGGAGCGAGCCGCAGTTGAGGATCAGCATCATGGTGGCAGTGGGCACCAGGTGGGGAATGTCAATGTAGATGACCTTCTGCCACTTGCTGGCGCCGTCGATGGTGGCAGCCTCGTACAGCTCAGGATCCACACCGGCCAGGGCGGCGATGTAGAGGATGGAGCTCCAGCCCGCATCCTGCCAGATGCCGGAGATGATGTAGATCGGGCGGAACCAGCCGGCCTCGTTCATGAAGTAGATGCTCTTGCCGCCCAGGGCCGTGATCATGTGGTTCACAATGCCGTTGGTGGGCGAAAGCAGGATGTACAGGATACCCGCCAGCACCACGGTGGAGATGAAGTGCGGGATATAGATGGCCGTCTGGGTGAACTTCTTCAGCCTGGGGCCGCGGATGTTGTTCACGATCACCGCCAGGATGATGGGGATCGGGAAGGAGAACAGCAGGCTGAGCACGTTCAGGATCAGGGTGTTGCTGATGAGCCGGCCGCAGTAGTACGCGCCGAAGAAGGTGCGGAAATGCTTCAGGCCCACCCACTCGCTGCCGGCAATGCCCCGCACCGCCTTGTAGTTCTTGAAGGCGATCTGCACCCCGTACATGGGGAAATAGTTGAAAATGATCAGATATGTCAGCGCCGGCAGAATCAGCAGATAGAGCCAGCGGTTGTCCACCACGGCACGGCACCACTTGCGCATGCGGGTGCGCCGGGTATTCGCCGTGCCCAGCGGCTGCTGAATGATTCGTTCCTGCACTTGGACTCCCTCGCTTTCGGCTTCTTGGTGCCTCCATTGTGCCACAGGGAGCGCACCGGTGTAAATAAGACAAAATTTCCGACGCCGCTTTTCGGAGGGTGCGTGCCGCTGTGCGAAAATTTTTGCCGAAGGCCGCAAAGCCCGGCCGTACAAGGGTTTTCGCCATGGACCGAAATTTACGCCAAGCTCTCCTGCCCTGCATCACACCCGTCCCGCACACAGCAAAAGGAGCATGACGGCCAGAAATACCGTCATGCTCCCCGGCTGAAACAGCAGTTCATTCCACCCCGGAAAGGCCCAGGGCAATGCTGCGGCACCGGTGCATTTTCACATCGCTGCCCCGGTCGATCACGCAGTCCCGGAAGGTTACGTTCTCCACCTCATACCCGGGCACGTCGAAGCCCTGCAGCTCGATGGCCGGACAGTCGAGGGTCTCCCCTTCATGGTTCAGCGCGCGGCCCAGAATCCTCACCCGCTCGAAGCTGCAGTCGCTGAATTTGGGCGGCAGGAGCGCGCCCACGCCATCATCGTTGTAGCCCACGGCGTGCATGAGCACCCGGGCCACGGTGCAGTCCCGCATGTGCACGCCCCGGACGTAGCCGCCGCGCTTCTTCGTGCCCTTGATTTCAATGCCATACATGGCCCGGCCCAGGTCGCAGTCCCAGATGCGCACGTCCTCCACCCCGCCGGACATTTCGCTGCCGATGGTCACCCCGTGGCCGAAGGCGCTCTCGCAGTCAAACACACGGATACGGCGGCTGGGACGGTTGATCAGGTTGCCCTCGGGGTTCTTGCCGGACTTGATGGCCACAGCGTCGTCCCCGGTGAAGAAGCGGCAGGCAAACAGCGTGCAGTCCTCGCTGGAATCAGGATCCCAGCCGTCGCCGTTCCACACGCCCTCGGAGCGAAACACGCAGTGGTCGGTGACAATGTGGTCGGAGTAGATCATGTGCACGTTCCAGGAAGCCCCGTTGGCCAGTGTCAGGCCAGAGATGCGGACATTGCGGCAGTTGCTCATGTTGATCAGCCGGGGACGAACGCGGCCGGGGATGGTGTCGAGGTTCTCGCACTCCAGGATTTTGTCGCCCAGGGCGGCCAGCTCGTCCTTCAGGCGGATGCGCTCGTCCTCAATGATGCGCCGGGCCAGCGTCCTGCCGCCGCTGGCAATCGTCCCCCGGCCGTGAATCAGCACGTCCTCGCAGCCCGGACCGGCGGCGTGATCCAGCTCGCCCAGGTTCAGCAGGCTGGCGTAGCACATCAGCTCCGTGCCCTCAAAGCGGCTGAGGATCCTGGGCAGATAGTCCGCAGGCTCCTCCGTGCCCTGCAAAACCGCCCCCTCCTCCAGGTACACCTCCATATGGCTGTGGAGCCGCAGCGCGCCGGTGAGGTACACCCCTGCCGGGAAATACACGCACTGATCCTCCCCGCAGTCATCCATGGCTCGCTGGAGGGCGGCTGTATTCAGCGTCCTGCCGTCGCCTACGGCATGGTAGGGCGCGGCGGTCACATCGATCCGGCGGCGGGCTTTCCCTGTGCGGAAGCGTACGCTACCCAGGGGCAGACGGCCGTCCCCCATCGTAACCAGCGCGGTATATTCCGTGTCCGGGGTCAGGTTCTCCAGGGTTGCATGGGTGCGGACGGCTTCTGTGACCGCAGCGCCGTCCAGCAGAACTTCATAGCGCTCCTCCGGCCGCGCTGCATCGGGCTTGTCCCAATACACTTCGGCGGTATGATCGGTCACCAGCGCGTGAAGATCCATGGTGTTCATGCTCATATGCATCCTTTCCTGATGATGATACGCTGCTTCACTTCGCCGGAAGGCCGTCGTTTCCTGTGTGCGAAAATTTATTCCACCCTTATCACCCGACTGGTTTGAAGGTACCGGGGCAGGTCAGGGCCGGGCTCCAGCCTTCTGCACAGGTCGGCCATGAATATCCCCGGGAGGTGAAAGCGTACGCCCCGGCATAACGGCTGCCCATGGACGCCCCGTGGCAGGAGGTGCGCCCGTCCAGCGCGAATGAATGAGCATAGCGTTTCCCCATGCAAAAACAGCGCGGCCATGCACCGCGCTGTTTCCGAAGCAGCATTGCCTGTGGGGTGTACGGGCTTTATCCGATCCGCAGGGTTTCACCGGCAGGCAGCGTGTACAGCTTGCCCTCGCACTCGAACCACAGCGTCGTGGCGGTGGGGTTGTGCAGCGTCCGGCCATCCGCGCTGGTGCACAGCTGCCGCCACGCCTCCAGGTAGCCGAAGATCTCCCCGTTGGTGGCGTACCAGATTTCCGGGTGATTGGCCATCTTGTCGCAGAAGCGGATGATAACGTCCCAATTATTCTTGTCCTCAAACTCATAGCTGTGGCCCCAGAGGTAGAACAGCTTGCTGCCAAAGGTGGTCCTTTCCGTCAGGAAGCGGTCTGCCAGGGACATGAGCAGCGGATCGTCATGGTGGCAGGTGGCAGGCAGGCGCAGCCAGTCCTGGGGGATATCGAAGCGATGGGTGGAGATCACCGTGCGGGCGTACAGCACGCCGCAGCACCGCAGGGCCTCCGCCGCCGCGTCGTTGTAGGTGCCGAAGGGGTACGCCATGCCCCGGATCACCCCGCCGAAGTCCCGCTCCAGATTCGCCCTGTCCTCCATGATTTCCGTAACCATGGCATTTTGAGGCAGTTCCGGCAGGGAGGCGTGGGTCAGGCAGTGTACGGCCACCTCATGACCGCTGTTGCCGTAGAGCTCCATGCAGGCCTTCCGGGTCATCCGCCGGTGCACCTGGCCCGCGGGCCACTTGTGTCCCTCCGGCGCGTACAGGCCGGAATTCAGATTGAAGGTACCCTTCATGCCATGCTCGTCCAGGATGCGGATCAGCTCCGCGTCCTGCTCCACACCGTCGTCATAGCTGAAGGTCAGGGCCTTGCCCAGGCCCCCGGGAAAACGCATTGTCAGCATCATTGGTTGTCGCTCCCTTCCTTTACTGTCCGCCGCAGGATTGTTAACCGCCGCAGGGCTGCCCACCGCAGGGCTGCTCACCGCAGGGCTGCCCACCGCAGGTGTGTCCGCCGTGCTCCGAATCATGATGGTTGCAGCGGGCGTTGGGATCATAGGCCAGGCTGTTGTCCAGCCATGCCTGAGCCGCCGCATCCGCGTCCCCCTGGACGCCGCCGTATACCAGAATGCCCGCCTGGGCCAGCGCCAGACGCGCGCCGCCGCCGATGCCCCCGCAGATCACCGCGCCCACGCCCTTCTCCCGCAGGAAGCCCGCCAGCGCGCCGTGGCCCGAGCCTTCGGTTGCCACGATCTCCCGGCGCACGAAGCGTCCGTCCTCCGCATCCAGGAGAAGGAACTGCGCCGTGTGTCCGAAATGCTGGAAAACCTGTCCGTCCTCATAGGCAACAGCAAGCCTCACCCGCATCGCTCCTTTTCATTTGTCCATGGCGCTCAAGCGCCTTGCTGTCCTGATGATACCCCCATCATCCGCCCTTGTCAACAGGGATTCCCGTCATCATCGCACAAAAGGTCGAGTCTTTTTTCCCAGGAATCTGTATCATGTTCTCAGGAGGTGAAACCCATGGACGAAAGGGTCGAAGCGGTGCAGCGGATTCAGGATTACATCGCCGCGCACCTGACCGAAGCCATCACCCCGGCGGATCTGGCCCGGGCAGCCTGCTACTCCCCCTGGTACGCCTCGCGGCTGTTCCGGGAGCTGACAGGGCTGTCCCCGGCGGAATACATCCGCCGCTGCCGCCTGACCTGCTCCGCCCGGTGGATCAAGGAAAGGGACTGCAGCGTCACCGACGCGGCGATGGACACGGGCTTCGGCAGCGTGGACGGGTATCAGCGGGCCTTCCGGAGGGCCTTCGGCGTGAACCCGGGCGAATACCGCGCCACCCATCAGCCCATTGGTTTCTTCACCCCCTACGGTGTCAAATATCGCGAACCACGAAAGGAGACGATCAGCATGGAGCATGTACAGCCTGTATTCATTCAGAGGATCCGTAAGCCTGCCCGCCGGGCGGTCATCCGCCGGGGCGTGAAGGCAGAGGGCTACTTCGACTACTGCGCGGAGGTGGGCTGCGACGTATGGGGCCTGCTGGAGAGCATGGACTCCCTGTGCGGGGAGCCGGTGTGCCTGTGGCTGCCCGAGGCCTACCGCCTGCCGAACACCTCGGTGTACGTGCAGGGCGTGGAGGTGCCTGCCGACGGGGACGTTACGGTACCGGAGGGCTTTGACGTGATCGCCCTGCCGGAGGCGGACTACCTGCAGTTCCAGGGTGCGCCCTTCCGGGAGGAGGACTACGGCCAGGCCATCGAGGGCGTTCAGTGGGCCATGGATCACTTCAGCCCCGCCCTGCAGGGCCTTGCCTGGGACGACAGCCAGCCCCGGATTCAGCTGGAGCCCCGGGGCGAGCGCGGCTACATCGAGCTGCGGGCTGTGATTGATGCGTAAACGCATGTCAACAAAGTGGCTTCGCCACTTTGTTGAAGTTTGCACTCACTCGCTGGTCGGAGGGCTATGCCCGCCGCCCCGCCGCGCATTGGGGTAAGGAAGCGATTTTGCAGGGCAAAAT
>JAXEEE010000112.1:0-27467 GCA_034104265.1 Eubacteriales bacterium
CGCAAGCCCGGCTCGCCCCCCGCGAGCCGGGCCCTCCGACCCTGCCTGATCCCCCCGAATGGGAATCCAGAGGGCCATGTGGCCCTCTGGCGAGGGTCTGGGGCGAGAAGCCCCAGCGTTCCTGCAACTGACAAGTTCGAAAAGGTGCAGTTGTCCATAGCGTAGCATGGCCGGAGGAGCAGGAGTAGCCTCCGTCGGCCTCCGCAGGAGGTCGCCGCCTCCTGCCCCTATGGCGAAGCGCGCAGCCCTCACGCGAAGCGGGGCGACCGTAGGGGAGCCCCGCCCGAGCGCGACCAACCCAGTATCCTTCCCCGGAGGGGAAGGTGTCACGGCAGCTGCCGTGACGGATAGGGGGAGCCTCGCATGCTCCGCGTCACGCCTCGCCCGTTGCGAGGCGTGACCCCCGCAAGCCCGGCTCGCCCCCCGCGAGCCGGGCCCTCCGACCCTGCCTGATCCCCCCGAATGGGAGTCCAGAGGGCCATGCGGCCCACTGGCGAGGGTCTGGGGCGAGAAGCCCCAGCCGTCCCCCGCCTCCACGCACATTCAGCATGACCGAAGGTGCGCAACTCAATCGCGAGCCGGGTGTGGGCACTGCCCACCGAGGAGCCCCAGCGTCTCCCCCACCTTGACCTCCCGACTCCGCCGTGCTATCATTGCGTTGGAGGTGAGCGCGTTGCTGAACGAGCAGGGGTTTGACCTGTGGGCAGACGGGTATGACAGAAGCGTCGGGCTGTCGGAGGAGGACGGTTCCTACCCCTTCGCCGGGTATAGGGCCGTGCTGGGGCATATCGCCGCACGGGTCATGGAAAAGCCCAGTGCGTCCGTGCTGGACATCGGCTTCGGCACAGGCGTGCTGACCGCCCGGCTCTACCAGGCCGGGTGCCGGGTGTACGGGCAGGACTTCTCCGCCCGGATGATCACCCTGGCCCGGGAGAAAATGCCCGATGCGCAGCTGGTTCAGGGCGACTTCACCCAGGGCATCGTCCCGGAGCTGACCGCCAACCGGTATGACTTCATCATCAGTACCTACGCCCTCCACCACCTCACCGATGAACAAAAGCCCGGCTTCATCCGCAGCCTGCTGAAGCTCCTGACCCCCGGCGGAACACTGCTGGTGGGCGACGTGGCCTTCGCCACCCGCGCGGAGGAAGCCGCCTGTCGCACCGCCGCCGGGGACGATTGGGACGACGAGGAGTACTACTTTGTCGCGGAGGACATGCCCAGCTATGCCCCGGACAGCTTCACGCCCCTGTCCCACTGCGCGGGCGTGCTGGCCTGGCGCAGGCCCGTGGTCACATTGGCGCCCCTCTCCCCCGCCAACGAGTCCGCCCTGCTGGCCCTGGACTGCAGCGGATCCCCCCCGACCTATGTGGAGCCTCCCGCCCGCATCATTGCCCTGACCCACTGGGGCGAGAAGAACAGCATGGACGGCTTCTGCTTCACCATCCAGGCGGATGGTCATGATGCCGGGCTGATGCTGCTGGGCCAGGCCATCCCCGACCCGGCGGATCCGGCGGAAGTCCGGGGAAAGCGGTACTTCCGGCTTCTGGGGTTTGTGCTGGGCCGGGAGCATCGCGGGCGCGGCGTGGGCAGCGAAGCCCTGCGCCAGGCGCTGTCCGCACTGTATGCCGCCTATGGCCCCATGCCCGTGGTGCAGGAATGCCACAAGGAGAACCCCGCGCTCCGGCTGTACCGGCAGCTGGGCTTCCGCATCGCCGGCGAGCACGGAACCGACTGGGTGATGCTGCTGCCATCCCCCGCAAAGGAGCCTGCCCATGCATCAGACTGACCACACCGCCATCGTCCTGCGCAACGCGCCCTATAAGGACAACGACCGCATGTTGACCCTGCTCTCCCCCACGAAGGGCCGGGTGGAAGCCTTGGCCCGGGGCTGCCGCAGGCCGAAATCGCCCCTGCTCAACGCCAGCGAGCTGTTCGCCCTGGGGGATTTCGACTTCTATGAGCGGGGCGGGCGCATGACCGTCACCTCCGCCACGCTGATCGAGACCTTCTACCCCCTGCGGGCGGATTTTGACCGGCTGGCGGTGGGCACCTACCTGCTGAACCTGTGCGAGCTGTCGGCCCAGCCGGGGCAGAACTGCCAGGAGCTTTTCATGCTGCTTTTGCACACGCTGAGCCGCCTGACCTTCTCCGATCAGGAATGGAAGCCGATGCTGGCGGGGTTCCTTTTGCACTTCGCGGCCATCGGCGGGGTGAAGCCCCGGCTGAACCACTGCATCGCCTGCGGGCGGCGGCTGTCGGAGGAGGAGAGCGTCTTTTTCGACCTGAGCGAGGGCGGGCTGTGCTGCCGGGACTGCCATCAGCAGGGGCAGACGCCGGTCGCCGCCGCCCAGGCCCGGTGGATGCGCATGGCGCTGCAGTCCGGCGCGTCGGCGTGGGTGAATCAGCCGGACTGCTACGCCCCGTACACGCTGCTGCGGGCCTTTGTGGAGCCGAGGCTGGACCGGCCGGTGCGCTCCGCGGCCATGCTGCCCAAGGATTGAAGGGAGGAATTTTCATGCTTTTCGTTTGGTACCCCGGCTGCATTTCCTGCCAGAAGGCCAAGAAGTGGCTGGACAGCCACAGCCTCACCTACGAAGCCCGGCACGTCCGGGACAATCCGCCCACGGAAGCAGAGCTTCGGGCCTGGCACGCCCTGAGCGGCCTGCCGCTGAAGCGCTTCTTCAACACCAGCGGCAAGCTGTACGCAGCCCAGGGGCTGAAGGATCGGCTCCCCCTGATGACGGAGGACGAGCAGTACGCGCTGCTGGCCACGGACGGCATGCTGATCAAGCGGCCGCTGCTGATCACGGCGGACAGGGTGCTGGTGGGCTTTAAGGAATCGGAATGGGAAACGCTGATCGGGTGATCAGGAAGGCCCCTCTCCCGGGCATGGGAGAGGGGCCGTTTTGATTTTCTGTGCTGATTGTTTCAGAACAACCATTGGTTATCATAATTCATGTAGTCGCGCTCCTGCCAGTACCCTCTTTCAGCGCGGACGACCTCGCCGGTCGCGCCCAGGATTTCAACCCGGTACCACGTTCCGTAGTAATCATCCGGGTTGATCAGCGTGAATTTCCATCGCCTATTGCTCTTCTCCGTCACATCATAGGACTCATAGCGCAGACTAAAGGAGGCAGCCTCCGCTTCGCTCATGCCGAATTGGCTCATCAGGGCCCGCTGCGCAATCTGCAATGCCGAAGCATGCTGCAGCTCGTCCTCCGTGGGGAAGCCGTAGGCAAAGGTTGTGCTGTAACCCACTTCCGCCAGCATGGCTTCCTTCCTGGCCACCAGCGGCAGCACCTCCGTCGAATACACGGCCTTCATCTCATAGGGCCATTCCCAGAACGGCGCAAAGCCGGCCTGCTCCTCATACTTCCGGTAAATCCAGGCCTCAATCTTCATGCCCCTGCTGGCCGCCTCCTGTCCGTCCTCCCCCTCCTCACTGAGGTGACGCTTGCCGATGTCAGGATCAGCAATCACGTTGCCCTGGCTGTCCAGAACCGCGCTGTATTCCCGCTCGGCATAGTGATCCGTTCCCTCCATGTAGAAGTTGAACACCACATGCCAGCGGCGAACGTCCGGATGTTGGGTGGTTACATACAGGTTTGCCACAGGCTGGGCCTGGTCGAGGGCATCCTCCGGCAGCGCGTAGGCCTTGATGATCTCCCTCCGGGCAATGTCAATGGCTTCCTGCTCGGTGATGGTCTTTTCATCCGGCATCACCAGCCTTTCCGGATTCTTCCGTTCATCCTCCGGTGTGAACATGTAGGTGATTTTCTCCCACCACACCCGCTGCTCCGGTGTCCAGAAATCGCTGTAGCCCATGATGGCATAGGTGATCTCCTCCAGGTTGATTGCCTCCACGACATAGGCACCTGTCAGATTCATCAGCAGCCGGTCGGCAATGGCCTGCCGCTGCGCATCCGGTGTGTCCTCCGAAAAGAGCTGCTCCGTCCTGTCATTGGACGGCAGATAGCCCATTTCCACCAGCGCCCGCACCAGGTTCACCCGATCCTCCACCGGCCAGTCGGCATAGGCGCCCTGCTCGTGCTCCATGGTCTTGATATCGGCCGCGTACTGCTGCCAGGAAAGCGTCAGCGCCACGGCCACCACCGCCACCAGCATGATGGCCAGCACCAGAACCAGCCCCACCGACAGCTTTTTCCGCCCCTTGACCGGCTCATCCTGTTGGGACTGCGCCCTTACCTGCACCATCACCCGCTGCGCCAGCCACGGATCCTCCATCAATCCCGTGAGCGTCGCGTCAAACGCCTGCTGAACGCGCCTCTTCTCTCTGCGCTCGGTCATTGCAGTCACCTCCTTCCAGCATTCCCCGCAGCTTCTCCCTGGCCGCCTTCAGCCGCCGGGACACCGCTGCCTGGCTGATCCCCAGCGCCTGCCCGATCTCCGTCACCGTCATGTCCTGCCAATAGTACAGAAGGACGATCTCCTTCAGCCGGGGCGGCAGCGCCATCACCTCCACCATCAGCTCCTGATCCTCCTCCGCCGCGGGCGCGGCCATGGGCAGATCCTCCGGCGTTATTCGCCTGTCCGTGTGCCGGAACCAGCCCGTGCGCTGCATGTCCCGGCATACATTCACTGCAATGCGCGTCAGCCAGGTTTTCTGGCTGCTCTCGCCCCGGAAGGCCGCCCAGCCCCGGTATGCCTTCAGGAAGGTCTCCTGCACCGCGTCCCGGGCCAGCTCCTCGTCACGCAGGTACACATAGCACAGGCGCAGCAGCATCCGCTGATGCTCGTTGACCATCTGCACCAGCGCCTGCTCCCGGAGCATGTCCTGTTCCATCCGTCCCTCGCCTCCTTTCATGCTTATAGACGGAGAAGGCCTCGGCTTTTTTTCGCTGAACAGCCTTTTTCCTCAAACTTTTCCCTCTCCGCGGGCAAATCCCTGCGTCCATACCAAAAACCCCGCGAGCCTGCTCCGCGTCTGATCATCGACACCCACTTCTCCGGGAGGCATGACCGATGAAACGCTTTCTTGCCCTGCTGCTGGCCCTGCTGCTGCCCCTGGGCGCGGCGGCGGAGGAATACTGCACCGTCACGCAGCTGCGTTCGCAGGCTCCGGCCCGCTGGACGCAGCCCTACGCCACCCCCTGGCGGGAAATTTCCGTGGATGCACCGACGCTTCTCCCGCAGGTCGATGCCCTGCCGTTGATCACCGTGGCTTATGACCTGGACGATGCCGTCTCCGCGTCCGGTCGCTGGGAGGTGCGCCGGAGCCCCGGGGGCGCGCTGTCCATCGACATCGGCAGCGTGGATGATCAGCGGCCCAGGGGAACTTTCCATGGCACGAAATACTACGCGCCCTACGATACGGCGACCTTCGCGCCGGGCAGCCGGGAGGACGTGACCGCCGCGCTGCTGGAAGCCGAAGCCATGCTCCGGGACTGCGGCATGCCCGAGGGCCTGTTCGACCTGACCTGCCCGGCGGAGGTGGACGTGTGGTGGATCACGGACAGGCAGGGCAAGCAGGTAGGCCGCTGCGAGTACTGCCTGTCCCTCCGCCAGCAGCTTGGCGGAATTCGCCTGCTGGGCCACGCCTTTCTCGGCATGCCCGGCAGCATGCGGGAAGGCAAGGGCGGCGAGTACAGCGCGTCGGTGGGGGCGACGCTGCGCTACATCAGCGGAGAGCATGCCAGCTTCCATGGAGACACACTCCGTGAAACCGGGCGTGTGGCGGAGGATATGCCGCTGTGCGGCTTTGACCGGGTACTGGAGGCCATGGAGCAGGAAATCATGGCAGGCCGACTCCGCCGGGTGGACGAGGTGGAGCTGGGCTATATTCTCTACAACGTCCCGGGCGCAGCGAGGGATCCAGGCCGGTTCTGGCGCAGGGATGCGGCCTATTACGCCGTACCCACCTGGCTTGTCAGCGGGATTTACGTGGAGGATCCCGCCCGAGACTGGTCGCCCGCCGCCGATCCTGACCAGCCTGTCCGCAGCGACCTGCACTACGCCTACCTGCTCTTTGACGCGCAGACAGGGCGGCTGCTGTCCCGGGAACGAAGCCGTGAGCGGGGCGCAGCAGATTACCGGGGCATCATCACATGGGAGGAAGCAGCGCAGCAGCCAGAACACTGACAGCATGCAAAAAGCATCCCGTACCCATTCATGGGTGCGGGATGCTTGCTGTACCGAATTTACCTTGCCAGCATGCCCAGCAGCTTCTGGCTGCGGGTCAGGAAGGCAGTGATTTCTTCGGCCTCCAGGGGCTGGGCCGCCATGCGGGCCAGGTCGTACACCTGCTGGCAGAGCATGACGGTGGTTTCGTCCTCCGGGTCGCGCTGGGCCAGGGCCTGCACGGTGGCGCTGCGGCGGTTCAGCACCAGGGTGAATCGATCCGTCATGGGGAAGGACTCGCCGTAGAGGCGGCTCATCTCCTTGAAGCGGCGGCTCTGCTCGTCCTCGGTGACCATGGCGGTCAGGTCGGCGTTGGCCAGGGCCTCCAGCTTCACGGTCAGGTCGTCCTTGCCCAGGGCCTTGCGGAACATGGCCTCCAGCTTGTCGCCGTCCAGCTCCTTGCCCTCCTCGGTTTCCTCCGTCAGGCCGGACACGTCCGCGTCCACGCGGGCGAAGGACACCTCCGCGCCGCCGCTGTACTCCATGAAGGACAGGAAATTCGCGTCGATGATGTGATCCATAACCGCCACATCGATGTCCCGCTGGGTGTACAGATCCACCGACGCCGCCTGACGCTTGGGATCGTTGGTGTAGTAGATCTTCTTGTCGGCCTTGCCCTCGTTGCGGGTCTTGTACTCGCTGAGGGTCAGGTACTCACCCTTGACGGTCTTGTACAGCAGCACGTCCTTGACCTTGTCGTAGAACTTGGGATCCTTCATGCAGCCAAACTTGACGAAGGGCGCAATATCATCCCAGTACTTCTGGTAGGTCTCACGCTCGGTGTTGAACATGCCGGTCAGGCGGTCGGCCACCTTCTTGGTGATGTGGGCGGAGATCTTCTTCACGGTGCCGTCGTTCTGCAGGAAGGAGCGGCTCACGTTCAGGGGCAGGTCGGGGCAGTCGATGACGCCCTTGAGGAGCATCAGGAACTCAGGGATGACCTCCTTCACGTTGTCCGCCACGAACACCTGGCCGGAGAACAGCTTCACCTGGCCCTCATGCACGCCGAAGTCGTTGTTCAGCCGGGGGAAGTACAGGATGCCCTTCAAGTCGAAGGGATAGTCCACGTTCAGGTGAATCCAGAACAGCGGATCCTCATAGCCGAACATCTTGTGGTAGAAGTCCTTGTACTCCTGCTCGGTGCACTCGCTGGGCTTCTTGAGCCACAGGGGCTGAGTTTCGTTGATGAGGCGGGGCTGGGGCAGATCGACGACCTTCTGCTTCTTGGGGGTGCCGTCCTCGTTGGTCTCGCCCTCCACGGTTTCCTCCCGCTCAATGGGCTTGGCGTTGGCGTCCTCCAGGTAGATGGGCGCGCTCATGAAGCCGCAGTAGCGGTCGAGGATCTCCCGGACGCGGTAGACCTCCAGGAACTCCTTCTCCTCCTCGGCGATGTGCAGGATGATGGTGGTGCCGTGGTCACTCCGGCAGCCGGGGGTCATGGTGAAGGTCATGCCGTCGGCGGACTCCCAGTGCACCGCCTCCGCGCCCTCCTGATAGGACAGTGTCTCGATCTCCACATTTTCGGACACCATGAACACGCTGTAGAAGCCCAGGCCGAAGTGGCCGATGATGTCGCCCTTGTCCTTGTCGCCCTCGAAGTTCTTCAGGAACTCCGCCGCGCTGGAGAAGGCCACCTGGTTGATGTAGCGGCGCACCTCGTCGGCGGTCATGCCGATGCCGGTATCGCTGATGGAGATGGTCTTGTTCTCCTTGTCCACGGTCACATGGACGCTCATGGGCTCCTCGGTGCCGGGATGAAGCATGCGGTACTTGGTGATGGCGTCGCAGCCGTTGCTGACCACCTCACGCAGGAAAATGTCCTTATCCGAATACAGCCAGCGCTTGATCACCGGCATAATATTTTGCGCGTCAATGGATACGCTGCCCGTTTCCGTATCAAATGCCATGATGATTTCCTCCTTGCTCTGTTCAGGCCCGCAGGCAACGCTGCCTCCCGGGCTTCGATGGGTATTGTATCACCACCGAACTGGAATTGCAAGAGAAAATTAGCACTCAATGTGATTGAGTGCTAACAATTCACGGTTTGTTCATTTTTTGACCGTCAGCTCTCCAGCACTGCTACCCGGGACAGGAAGGTCCCCTGGCAGAGCTTCTCCTTCCGGCCCTCCCGGAGGCGGAAAATTCGCCGCCCGTCGGAATACACCAGCGCGTCCCCGTCGAAGGCGTAGTCCGCCACGCCCCGCACAACCTCCGCCAAGGTGCCGTCCGCGTTCCGGCGCATCAGCACCCAGCTGTCCGGCACGCAGCCCTTGTCCTGCTCCGCGGGATCCGCAGGCAGGCTCACGTCCAGCGTCTGGCCCTCCAGGGTGCGGCTTTGATGCACAGCCTTCGCGCCGCCGGACAGGACGGGCTTGCTGTTTGCCGCGCCCTTTGGATCGGCAATGGCCCGGAAGAACATCCCCATCCCACGGAGGAACGCACCCACGTTCTTCGCCTTTTCCCCCAGGGACAGGGGCCGGTTCCCCTTCTGCTGATAGGGTCTGCGGATGAAGTACAGTGCGCCGTCGGGGGCCTCACGGGGCCGGAGGTAGTCGGTGCGATCATCCGCCATGAGCTCGGTCAGTTCGCCGGAAGCCAGATTCAGCCGCAGGATGGCGCTGGGGCCCTGGGCCAGAATCACGCCGTCCTCATTCCTGCCGTTGCCCACGGAGGCGTAGTACAGCACGTCCCTTTCCCGCCGGGACAGCCAGGGCGCGGCGTCCACCGTGTCCCCCTGGGTGATCACCCGGTAGGAGGGGCGACCCTCCTCCATCAGGGCAATGTGGCATTCCCCCCGCACGCTGTCCAGCGCCAGGGCGATCTGCCCGTCATGGGCGTCCATGTCCCGCACGAAGAAGCCCCTGTCGCTGTACCAGTTGCCCTCCTTGGCCTCGTCGTCCAGGGGATCCTTCAGGTACAGCCCGCCCATCTCCGGGGTGGACAGAGCGTAGAGCAGCTGCCCGCGCAGGCTGGTCAGGGCCGTTACACGGCACGCTTCACCCTGGGTGTCCGCCCCGGCGTAGGGATTGGTCTGCCCCATGAACTGCGCCCCCGCGCCGGAGGTCTTCCAGGCATGCTGCTCCTCCAGCTGCCGCAGGGTGCGCTGATACTGCGCCATGCGCTGGCTGGTCAGCGCCGACGCGCCACCGCCGGTGATCACGCCCATTTCGCCGTCATTGAGGTACACGATTCTTCCGCTCATTGTCCCTTGCTCCCGTATCTATGTTGGGTGCATCCATCATACCCCCTGCGCTGCAGGCTGTCAAGTCTGCCAGGCAGTAGCTTTTCTTCCCCGACTGTGCTATGCTGTAGGCGGGAACAAAACGGGCCGCCGGTTCGTTTACCTGATACCGACTTTCCCCTGAAAGCGAGGTGCCCCTATGGATGACCTCACCCTCCGCCGGGCGCAGAAGGGCGATACCGCTGCCTTCGAGCAGCTGATCACGCCCTATGAAGGCCTGGTCTGGCGGATATGCTGGCGCTACACCCGCAGCCGGGAGGACGCCAGCGACTGCGCCCAGGAGGCCATGGTGAAGGCCTGGCGCTCCCTGCCCGCTTACCGGCAGGACTGTGCGCTGGAAACCTGGCTGTACCGCATCTGCGTGAGCTGCTGCCTGGATTTCCTGCGCCGCCGCAAGGGCAGGGACGACGCCTCCCTGACCACCCTGACCGAAGCGGGCTTCGATCCTCCCGCCCCCACGCCCACCCCGGAGGAATCCCTCCTCCGCCGGGAAGACGCCGACGAGGTGGCCCAGGCCATCGACCGTCTGCCGGAGGACATGCGCACCGTGCTGATCCTCTCCGCCCTGGAAAACCGCCCCTATGAGGAAATTGCCCGGATCACCGGTTCCCCGGTGGGCACCGTCAAGAGCCGCCTGAACCGCGCGAGAGTGAAACTTGCGGAAATTCTTTCCCGCATGCGGGAACCTTCCGCCGAAAAACGCGTCCAACAGGGTGAAAGGAGGACAGCCCCATGACCTGCAGCAAATACGACGTCCTCCTGGAGAAGTACCTGGAGGGCGCACTGACCCCGGCGGAGGAAGCGCTGCTCCGCCAGCATGAGGATGCCTGCCCGACCTGCGCAGCCCGGCGGCGCGCCCTCGACGGCCTCCAGGATGACCTTGCCCGCCTGAGCGACGACGTGCCTCCCCTGCCGGAGGGCTTCCATCAGGCGTGGACAGAACGTGTGGAGGAAGCCGCCATGGAAAACAAGTCTGAATCGTCCCGTCCCCGCAGGCAGTGGACACGCCTGCTCTCCGCAGCCGCCGCGGTGGTGTTCGTGCTGGGCGGCACGCTGCTCACCCGCGATGTGCTCTCGCCCCGTTCAGCTGCCCCGGAGGATCTGGCCGGCGGCGCGCTCTACTCCACCTATGACTACGATGACGGCAGCAACGGCAAGCTGATGGCCCGAAGCGCCGCCTATGACGAGGGTGCGGACTACATCGCCTACACCGACGAGACCCCCGCGGAAGTCTACGGGGTGGAAGACGCCGCTGCCACGGAGCAGAAGATCATCCGCACCGTGAGCCTGACCCTGGGCACCCAGGCCTATGAGCAGAGCCTCGAAAGCCTGCGCCAGCAGTGCGAGTCGCTGGGCGGCTGGGTGTCCTACTCCTCCGAGAGCGCCATGTCCTCCGGCCTGCGCAGGGCCTACCTGACCCTGCGGATTCCCGCAGAGCAGCTGGACGATTACCTCTCCGGCACCGGCGGCCTGGGCCGGGTCATCAGCCGGGAGGAATCCGCCACCGATGTGACCGAAAGCTACTATGACACCCAGGCCCGTCTGGAGACCCAGCAGGCCCTCATGGCCCGGCTCCAGGCCCTGGTGACCGGCGCCGCCGACCTCAGCGACCTGCTGGCCCTGGAGAGCCAGATTGCCGACACCCAGTATCAGATTGACCGCCTGCAGTCCAGCCTGAACAGCACCGACCGCCAGGTCAGCTATGCCACGGTGGACGTGACCCTGCGGGAGGAGACCGCCTCCTCCGACATCACCGACGGGGAGAAGTCCCTGGGCCAGCGGATTCTCAGCGCACTGGAGACCGGCCTGGAGGCCTTCCTGGACTTCCTGAGCGATATGGCGGTGTTCCTGGCCGCCGCGCTGCCCTTCATCCTGCTGGCGGCGGTGGTGTGGATCACGGTGAAGCTGATCCGCCGCGCCATCAAACGCCGCAAATAAGCTCAACGCCAAGGGAACGCGCCAGCGGAAAAGGGTCAAGGGGTGAAACCCCTTGCGCCGTGCAGGGGTCGCGCCCCTGCGCAGGTCTGGGCGGCAGCCCAGCGTCCCTCTGATACCAAGCAAGTTTCCGGGCGGGATGCACCGCATCCCGCGATGGAAACGGCACCTTCAACCAACTCCAAGGGAACGCGCCAGCGGAAAAGGGTCAAGGGGCGATGTCCCTTGCGCGGGTGCAGGGGCCGCGCCCCTGCGCAGGGATGCCGCGGCTGCCCTGCGTCCCACTTCGACCGACAGCGTTTCCAAGCAGGCACCGAAGGCCGCCCGCGCCCAAAACGGCACCTTCGCGCAGCCCGCATCGCAGCGACCGCATCCGGCAGGCTATGCGGCGCACAGGGGGAACGACCTCATCCGACCTCGCTGCGCTCAGCCACCTTCCTAAGAAGGGGAAGGCGATATCCCCGCAATCATGATCGACAACAAGCAAAGGGAGCGTACCCGTTCATCACGGATACGCTCCCTTTTGTCATGCACGCTCAGTTCAGGCTGTCAAAGTACGCGCGGCAGTCCCGGGCGTCCTGGGCAATCTGGTTCTTCAGCTCCTCCACGTCGTCGAACCGCCGCTCGGGCCGCTGGAAATTCATCAGGCTCAGCCGTACCTTTTTCCCGTACAGCTGCAGACACGCGTCCAGCACATAGGCCTCCACCGTCACATGCCCCTCCGGCAGCGTCGGATGCCGGCCCACGTTCATCACCGCAGGATAGGTGGCCTCCGCCGTCTGCAGCCAGCAGGCGTATACCCCATAGGCCGGCAGCGCCTTGCCCGAGGGCACGCGCACGTTGGCCGTGGGGAAGCCCATGGTGCGCCCGATGTGCTTGCCGTCCTCCACCCGGCCGGAGAGCGTGTAGGCATGCCCCAGCAGCCGGTTGGCCGTGCGGATGTCCCCCTGGGCCAGCAGAGCGCGTATCCGGGTGGAGCTCACCGTCGCCCCGTCCAGCATGACCTCCGGGACGATGTGCGTCTCGTACCCGTACACCTGCCCGTAGGCCGACAGCATCTCGCCGTCGCCCTGGCCGCCCTTGCCAAAGGTGAAGTTGAACCCGCAGACAATGTGCCGGGGCTGATACGTCCGCACCAGCTCCGCCAGATAATCCTCCGGATCCTGATCCGCCATGGACCGGTTGAAGGTGTGCACGCAAAGGTTGTCCACGCCGAAGGTCGCCATGATGCCCGCCCGCTCCGTCAGGGTGGTGAGCAGCGGCGGCGCCTTCTCCGGGCAAAGCACCTGCAGGGGATGCGGCTCAAAGGTGCATACGTTCAGCGGGAGCCGTTCCGCTTCGGACATCTCCACCCCCTGCATCAGCAGCCTTTGGTGCCCGCGATGCACCCCGTCGAACATGCCCAGCACCAGCACGCAGGGCTTGGTTGAGGTCGGATTGCGCAGCAAACGCATCATGCCGTCACCTCCGGCGCAATCAGCGCCCGCCAGCTGAGGCTGTCGCCATCCCGGCTGGCCATGCCCCAGAACTGGCCGTTCATGTATACCCGGGCAGCCTGGCCCTCTGCCAGGCTCTCCGCGCCCTTCGCCGCCCGCAGGGGCAGCGTCACGCCGTTCATCACCTGCTTGGCCAGGCGGGGTGCGACCTCCACCCGGGGCAGGTGCTGCAGGGGCATGTCCAGGGGCAGCAGATGCTGCTGAAGCTCTCCCCGCTGCTGATACGCCGCAGCCTCCTCCAGGGTCATGGCTGTCTCCAGGGTGAAGGCCCCGCTGCGGCTGCGCAGCAGGAAACGCATGTGTGCAGGGCACCCCACCAGATCCCCCATGTCGCTGCAGATGGAGCGGATGTACGTCCCCTTGCCGCAGCGCACGGTCATCAGCAGGCCGTGATCAGGCCGCATGCCGTGGAGCTCAATGGATTCCACATGCACCTGCCGCAGGGGCACCTCCACCGTCTCCCCGGCTCTGGCCCGGGCGTAGAGCGGCTTGCCGTCCTGCTTGATGGCGCTGTACATGCTGGGCCGCTGCCAGATGTCCCCGGTCAGCTGCCGGGCAGCATCGGTCAGTTGGGCCTCGTCGGGATAGTTTTCTCCCCGGGCGATGACCCGGCCTGTGGCATCCTGGGTGTCGGTGGCAACGCCGAAGGCCGCCTCCGCCACATATTCCTTTTCCTTGTCCACCAGATAGTCAAACAGCCGGGCGGCCTTGCCCACCATGATGGGCAGCACACCCGCCGCTTCCGGGTCAAGCGTGCCGGCATGGCCCACGCGCTTCTCCCCCGTCATGCGGCGCACCACCGCCACCACCGCGGCGGAGGTCATGCCCGGCGGCTTGAGGATGTTCAGAAATCCGTTCATGCCTTGTCCCCGTGCAGGGCGCGCGAAAGCGCCTGCAGCACCCTTTCCGCTGCCGTATCGATGGGCCCGTCCAGCGTGCAGCCGGAGGCCTGGGCGTGTCCGCCGCCGCCGAAGGAGGCCGCTGCGCCGTCCACCCGGTCGGGCTCCACCGCCCGCAGGGATACCTTGATCTTCCCTTCCGCCGTCTCCCGCAGCAGCGCCGCCATGCGCACGCCCTCCATGTCCAGGCCGAAGTTCACAATGGTGTCCGCATGCTCGGGCAGCGCGGCGCAGTCGGCGAAGTCCCGCAGGGGCAGGGTCATCAGGGTGATGCAGCCCTCCTCGTGGAAGGTCAGCGTATCCAGTGCGCGGCCCAGAAGCAGCACCTGCGCCCTGGCCCGCTGGCGGAACAGCCGACGGTTCATCTCACTCAGGGGCAGGCCCGCCTCCATCAGCTCCGCCATCACCCGGAAGGCTTCCGGCGTGGTGCAGGCGAAGGCGAAGTTCCCCGTATCCGTGCTGATGGCCGCGTACAGGCACCGGGCGATGTCCGCGTCTACCCGCACGCCCAGCGCATCCAGCAGTTCCTTCACCAGCAGCCCCGTGGCGGAGGCGTCCCCGTCCACGCTGTTCACCTGGGCATAGCAGGGGTTGGTACCGTGGTGATCCACCTGAGCCGTATGCTCCGCCTGGGCAAGCAGCATACTGCCGCTGCCCAGCCGCTTCTCGTCGGACACATCCACCGCGATAAACAGATCGTACCGCTCCCCCGCCGCGCTTTCCGGCCGGCGGACGCTCTCCGCTCCCGGCAGCATCAGCAGGCTGTCCGGCACCTTGTCCTGGCAGAAGGCCTCCACCGCCTTGCCCAGGCGCGTCAGGCCCAGCCGCAGCGCCAGCATGCTGCCGATGGTATCGCCGTCGGGGTTCACATGGCTGCACAGGGCAATGCGGCCGCTATGGCGGATCAGCCCGGCCAGCTCGTCAGTCTTCCTGCTCAGTGTCATGATGCTCGCCCTCATTCTTCTGTGCCTCCGCCAGCACCTGCGCGATGTGCACGCCATAGGCGATGTTCTGATCGCTGACGAAGCTCAGCTCCGGCGCGCTGCGGATGATGATGCCCTTGCCCAGCGCCCGGCGGATGTAGCCCGCGGCGCTCTTGAGGGCCCGAAGGAGATCCTCCCGCTTGTCGTCCTCCAGGACGCTGACGTAGATCTTGGCATAGCGCAGGTCGCGGGTGACCTCCGCCCGGGTGACGGAGAAGGTGCCCGTGACGCGGGGATCGTTCAGCTCCTCGCGGATGATGCGGTCCACCTCCCGGCGAACCTCCTCGGAAATCCTGTCAATTCTCTGATAGCTCATAGCTGTTCCTTTCCATAACGCTTGGGATGAAAGAAGGGAGGCATGGACCTGTCAGCCCAGCCTCCCTTGTCAGGGGGAGCCGCAGCCTCAGCGCGGGATCTCCTCCATCACATAGCACTCGACAATGTCGCCTTCCTTGATGTCGTTGTGGCCCTCCAGGCTCATGCCGCACTCGAAGCCGGCCGCCATTTCCTTGACGTCCTCCTTGTAGTGCTTCAGGCTGGACAGCTTGCCCTCGAAGCAGACCACGTTGTCACGCAGCAGGCGCACCTGCGCGTTGCGCTGCACCTTGCCGTCCTGCACGTAGCAGCCGGCAATCACGCCCGCGCCGGTGATCTTGAACACGCTGCGCACCTCGGCATGGCCCAGCAGCACCTCGCGGTACTCCGGCTCCAGCATGCCCTTCATGGCCAGCTCCATATCCTCGATGGCCTTGTAAATGACCGTGTACAGGCGGACATCCACCTTCTCCTTCTCGGCGGCCTCCCTGGCGGAAGCGTCGGGGCGGATGTTGAAGCCGATAATGATGGCGTTGAAGGCGCTGGCCAGGTTCACGTCGTCCTTGGTGATGGCGCCGGCGGCGGAATGCAGCACGCGCACCTTCACCTCGTCGCTGGAGAGCTTCTCCATGGCCTGCTTGACGGCCTCCACGGAGCCCTGCACGTCGGCCTTGATGATCAGGTTCAGGGTCGTCTGCTTGCCGGCCTCCAGGCTGGAGAACAGGTTCTCCATGCTCACCTTGGCCATGGTGGCCTCGCGGCTGGCCTTCAGCTTGGCCTTGCGCTCCTCAGCCACCTGACGGGACAGATGGTCGTCGCCCACGGCGATCATCTCGTCGCCCGCAGAGGGCACCTCGTCGAAGCCCATGATCTCCACAGGCATGGAGGGCCCGGCTTCCTTGACCTTCTCGCCCCGGTCGTTGATCAGCGCGCGGACGCGGCCGGAAGCCATGCCGGCGATGATGTTGTCGCCCACATGGAGCGTACCGTTCTGCAGAAGCACCGTGGCCAGCGGGCCGCGGGCCTTGTCCAGCTTGGCCTCGACGATGACGCCGCGGCCCAGACGGTTGGGATTGGCCCGCAGCTGCAGCATGTCCGCCTGCAGGAGGATCATCTCCAGCAGTTCGTCCACGCCCTCGCCGGTCAGGGCAGACACGGGCACCATGATGGTGTCGCCGCCCCACTCCTCGCACACAATGCCGTAGTTGGTCAGATCCTGCTTGACGCGCTCGGGGTTGGCCTCGGGCTTATCCATCTTGTTGATGGCCACGATGATGGGCACCTCGGCGGCCTTGGCGTGGTTGATGGACTCCACGGTCTGGGGCATGACGGAGTCGTCAGCGGCAACCACCAGCACGGCGATGTCCGTGGCCTGGGTGCCGCGGGCGCGCATGGCGGTGAAGGCCTCATGGCCGGGGGTATCCAGGAAGGTGATGCGGCGATCCTCCACATCCACGGTGTAGGCGCCGATGTGCTGGGTGATGCCGCCGGCCTCGCCCTTGGTCACATGGCTGTTGCGGATGTAGTCCAGCAGGCTGGTCTTGCCGTGGTCCACGTGGCCCATGATGGTCACCACCGGCGGACGAACCTCCAGGTTCTCCTCGGTGTCCTCGAAGTTCTCGGCCACCAGAGCATCCTCAGCGGTCTGCTCCTGCTTGCGCTCCAGAGTGATCTCGAAGTCCGAGCAGACCAGCTGCGCGGTGTCGAAGTCGATCTCGCTGTTGATGGTGGCCATGTTGCCCAGCAGGAACAGCTTCTTGATGATTTCGCCCGAGGGCTTGCCGATCTTCTCGCACAGGTCGCGCACAACGATGGTGTCGCCCGCCATGTAGGCAGTCTCGATCTTGATGGGCGCCATCAGCTGCTGCGCGGAGGGCTTCTTGATGCGGCTGCGCTTGCCGCCGCGGATCACGTCGTCATCATAGCCGTTGAAGCTGCTCTTGGCCATCTGCTTGCGGTTGCGGGTCACGCGCTCCGGGTCATGCTGACGGACGTAGTTCTTCTTGTTGGGATCGTAGTTGGAGACGCGCTCCTTCTCCACCGTGGGCACCAATTCCGGGCCCTTGCTGCGGGCCATGGGGCGGTTGCCGCCCTGGGGCCGGGGCGCTCCGCCCGCGGGACGCTGGCCGAAGCCCGCGCCGCCCTGGGGCCGGGGTGCGAAATTGCCCTGGGGACGGGCAGCCTGGCCCGCGCCCTGCCCATTGGCGGGACGGGCAAAGCCCTGCTGACCCTGGGGATTGGCAGGACGGCCGTAGGGGCCCTGCGGATTGGCGGGGCGGCCATAGGGGCCGGCAGGCCGTGCGCCGGCCTGACCGGGCTGGGCCGGCTGAGCGGGCCGGGGCGGGCGAATCACGTTGGGCGCAAGACCCACGGGCTTGGGCGGCGGCGTCTGCTGGCCGGGACGGCTGATGATCTGCCCGATGGCGGGCTTCTTCTCCACAGGCTTGGCGGCGGGCTCGGCCTTGGGCTCGGCCTTGGGCTCAGCCTTGGGCTCGGCAGGCTTGGGCGTTTCCTTGGCCGCGGGCGCAGGCTCGGCCTTCACCTCAGCGGGCTTGGGCGCTTCCTTGGCGGCGGGCGCTGCTTCAGCCTTGGGGGCCGGGGCAGACTTCTCGGCGGCGGGCTTGGGCGCAGGCGCGGCGGCTTCCTCCGCACGGGCTTTCTGCTGCGCCTCAGCGGCCTGAGCCGCGGCTACCTGGGCCTTCTCCTCCTCGTCCAGCATGGTGAAGGCCTTCGAATGGGAGCTGATGACCTTCTGCTGCTCCTCGCGGCGGAGCCTTGCAGCCTGCTCCTCCTGCTTGCGGACAAAGCCGTCACGCACCTCGCGCAGGCTCTTGACCAGCGCGTCGGCGCTCTTGCGCACCCGGGTGGCGTCGCCCAGCACCTTCGCGGCGTCCTGGGCCAGTTCCTTGGTGGCATCCTTCAGTTTCACTTTCGTCATTCGACGCTTGCACCCCCGCATTTATTTGCCGATTTCATTGGTTGATCCGGCGATGTAGCCGGAAGAATCCGCCTGATCTGTTCCGCCAGGCCGCCGGGACTGACGGCCATGGCCACGCCCGGACGCCCCGTGGCCTCGAAGAGGAGGCCCTCGGGCAATTCGCCCAGGGGAACGCCCGCATGCATGCACGCGCTGTGGTACTTATCCCGGGTGGCCCGGGACGCGCCGCCGTCCAGCAGCAGCACCCCGCAGCTTCCCTGCCGCACGGCCTTGAGGCAGCCGTCCTCGCCGAACACCGCCTGCCGGGCCCGCACGCACAGGCCCATCAGCCCACGGAGCTTTCCTTCATCCACCGCTTACGTCGCCTCCGTCTGCGGCGGAAGCTCCGCCAGGGCCCTGGCCAGGGCGTCGGCCACTTCCTCCGTCAGGGAAGTTTCCAGCTGTCTCTCCAGCTGCTTCTGCTTGATGGCCCGCTTCAGGCACGCTTCGCTCCGGCAGACATAGGCGCCCCGGCCGGGCTTCTTGCCCACCGGATCCATGGAGACCACGCCCTCGGGCGAGCGCACCACCCGGATCAGCTCCTTCTTGGGCTTCATCTCCCGGCAGCCCACGCACATGCGCATGGGGATCTTCTTCGGTTTCATTCCGCTATGCTTCCTCCCGATTTCCTCAAGCCCCGCTTACAGGGTGTCGTCCTCATCGGCAGGCAGATCCGCCGGGAAGAGATCCAGCCCGGCGTCCACGGGCTCCGCGGCCTCGTCCACCATGTCGGTCATTTCAGCCGCCTGGGACTGGGACTTGATGTCGATCTTCCAGCCGGTCAGCTTGGCGGCCAGGCGGGCATTCTGCCCCTCCTTGCCGATGGCCAGGGACAGCTGGTTGTCCGGCACCACCACGCGGCAGGCCTTCTCGTTCTCCGCCACGAAGACGCTGAGCACATGGGCGGGATTCAGGGCGTTGGCCACAAACTCCGCCGGGTCGCTGCTCCACTTGATGATGTCGATCTTCTCGCCCTTGAGCTCGGTCACCACCCGGTCCACACGGCTGCCCCGCTGGCCCACGCAGGCGCCCACGGGATCAATCATCATGTCGGAGGAATGCACGGCCATCTTGGTGCGGCTGCCGGCCTCGCGGGCGATGGACTTGATGGTCACCGTGCCTGCGGCGATTTCCGGCACCTCCATCTCAAACAGGCGCTTGACCAGGTTGGGATGGATGCGGCTGACCCGCACCTGGGGGCCGCGGGGCCCCACGGGACCGGAGCGGTGCACCTCCAGCACGTAGACCTTGATGTGGTCGTCGTCATGCAGCACCTCGCCGGGGATCATCTCGCCCTGCTCCAGCACGCCCTCGGTGCGGCCCAGCTCCACATACACGGCCTTGGGCTCCACCCGCTGCACAATGGCGGTGAGAATCTCGCTTTCCTTCTCGATATACTCGTCGTAGATCTTGCCCCGCTCCGCCTCGCGGATGCGCTGCATGATCACCTGCTTGGCCGTCTGGGCGGCCACGCGCAGGAAGCCCTTGGGGGTCACGTCCACCTCGGCGATGTCGCCCATCTGGTAGGTGGAGCGGATGGCCTGGGCTTCCTCCAGGGTGATCTGGTTGCCGGGCTCCTCCACCTCGGGGACGATCAGCTTCCGGGCGTAGACGTGGGCCACGCCGTCGGTGCGGCTGACGGTGACCGCCAGGTTGTTGGGCACCGGCACGCCCTTGGGCAGGTTCTTGCGGTAGGCAGCCTTCAGCGCCTCCTCAATGGTGGAGAAAAGCATCTCCTCGCTGATTTCCTTCTCCTTGGCCAGGAGCTTGATCGCTTCGATAACTTCCGATTTTGCCATGTTCTTTCTTTCCGCCTTCCGAGAGATATTGTATGCATACCCTGTCATCCCCCATGCCGGGGACGGCGGGGCTTATTCCGACAGGTCGACGCTTTCCACGCCCTCCATGTCCACCACGGGCCTGATCAGCGCGCAGGCCTTGCGCAGGATGCGCTTCTCCGTCCCGGCGCAGTCCAGCACGATCTCGTCCTTGCTGTAGTCGGCCAGGATCCCCTGCACCGTCTTGGAGCCGTCCATCTGCCGGAACAGATGAACCTCCACCTCGCTGCCGATGGCCCGGTCAAAGTCCCGGTCCTTCTTCAGGGGCCTGTCAACGCCCGGGGAGGAGACCTCCAGGAAGTCGTAGTCATACTGCTCCAGCTGGGGCTGGATGGCCCGGTGATAGGCCTCGCAGTCGTCCAGGGAGATGCCCTCGGGCTTGTCAATATAGATGCGCAGGTACTTGCCCGCGCCCTCCTTGTCCAGGCACACGTCCACCAGCTCCAGGTTCATCCTGTCGGCCAGAGCCTGGCACCTGGGCGTGACCACGGTGGTCAGTTCCGCCTTCGGCATGGACAGCGTTCACCTCTTTTCTACCATGATTTGGATGAATTTTCCATCAGGGCAACAGAAAAGAGTGGCCAACATCAGCCCTGTGCAGCGCGGCACGCAAGGTCACGGGCAAAAATATGCCCTGCCTGCTTCCTGCCCCTGCAGTGAGGCCATGTCCACTCTTCTACGTCGAACCCTTCTTTCATCAACAGCAATGCATGTTTGCGCTGCACTGACGGCCTGCGCCGGGGCGCAATCCGTTCAGTCTGAATGAGTATACCACATCCCGCCGGGAAATACAAGCGTTTTCCTGCGTCTCGGGAAGTTTTCTGCCTTGCCGGGGGCCGCGGGGTATGCTACAATAGCGCTGCGATAAACCTGTTGCGCAAGGAGCGATTGTTCATGATGACCTGCACCCTTTGTCCCCGCCAGTGCCATGCCCTGCGGGACGAGCATACCGGCCGGGGCTTCTGCGGCCTGCCCGAGGGCATGCTGATCGCCCGGGTGGCCCCGCACCTGTGGGAGGAGCCGCCCATCAGCGGCGCCCGGGGCACGGGGGCGGTGTTCTTCAGCGGCTGCACGCTGCGCTGCGCCTATTGCCAGAACGCGGACATCAGCCACCGCAACCTGGGCAGGCCCATGACTGTCCCGGAGCTGGCGGACAGCCTCCGCCGCCTGACGGACATGGGTATGCAGAGCATCAGCTTCATCACCGCCACGCCCTATGTCCACCCGATTCTGGAGGCCCTGTCCATCTACCGTCCGCCCCTGCCCCTGGTGTGGAACACCTCCGGCTACGAGACGGTGGAGACGCTGCGCCTGCTGGAGGGCGTCATCGACGTGTACCTGCCCGACCTCAAGCACCGCAGCGAGGCCATGGGCCGCCTGTGCGCCAAAGCCGGGGACTACTTCGACGTGGCCAGCGCCGCCATCGCCGAAATGGTTCGCCAGACCGGCCTGCCGCAGTACAACGAGGACGGCATCATGACCCGGGGAACCCTCATCCGCCACCTGATCCTCCCCGGGCTGACCAGCGAGTCCATCGCCCTGCTGGACTGGATCCACGACAGCCTCCCCGCAGGCGTCCCCGTGAGCCTGATGCGCCAGTACATCCCCTGCAACAACGTGGCCATCAAGGGCCTTGACCGGCCCATCACCCCCCGGGAGTACCATCGCGTCCGCGACCACATGCTGGCCCTGGGCCTGCCCGGCTTCGTGCAGGAAAAGGCCGCTGCCTCGGCGGAGTTCGTGCCCCTCTTCGGCCAGGACGAAAGCTACGTCTGACGGGCCGTTCCCCTGAAAGGCGAACAAAGGTTCAACCGAACATCAACGGTCAAAGCCTTGAATTGCACCCCCCCGAAATGCTAAAATAAGGCTGAGAAATCAAGGACGGCATTTTCGAGGAGGCAGTATGAAGCAACCGCTTGGCATCCTGACCGACAGCCACAGCAGCATCTCCCCTGAGGCGGCAGAAGCCCTGGGCGTGCGGGTTTTGCCCATGCCCTTTATGCTGGACGGCCAGACCTGGCTGGAAAATGTGACGCTGAGTCGGGAGGTATTCTTTGCCCGGCAGAGGGAGGGTGCGGAAATCGGCACCTCCCAGCCCGCACCGGGAGACGTGACAGCCTTCTGGGACGCGGCGCTTGAGGACTTCGAGCAGGTGGTGTACATTCCCCTGAGCAGCGGGCTGAGCGGCTCCTGCCAGACCGCCGTGATGCTCTCGCAGGAAGAGCCCTACCTGGGACGGGTGTTTGTGGTGGACAACGGCCGGGTAGCCACGCCCCAGCACCGCTCCATTCTGGATGCCATTGAGCTGATGAACAAGGGCTGCACCGCGCAGCAGATTCAATCCGCGCTGGAAGCCTGCAAGGATGATTTCGTGGTCTACATTGCCGTGGAGACCCTTGACTATCTGAAGAAGGGCGGGCGCATCACGCCCACGGTGGCCGCCGTGGGGACGCTGCTGCACATCAAGCCCGTGCTGAAGCTGGCCACCGGCAAACTGGACAGCTTCAGGAAGTGCCGGGGCATGACCAAGGCCCGGGAAGCCATGCTGGAGGCCATCCGCAGCGACCTGGCCATCCGCTTCAAGGAGGCGCATGCCCGGGGCCAGGTGCATCTGCTGGCCGCCACCTCCGCAGACGCGGAGGAAACCGCCCGCTGGGTTGCGCAGATTGAGGCGGCCTTCCCTGGCATGCCGGTGCTGTGCGACCCGCTGTCCCTGGGGGTCAGCTGCCACACAGGTCCCGGCGCGCTGGGCGTGGGGCTGAGCGTCACGCCCCATGCGCCCGCGGAGGTGCTGGCGTGAGAGCAATTCTCTTCGACCTGGACGGCACCCTCCTGCCCATGGACACGGAGGCCTTCACCCGGGCGTACTTCGGCACGCTGGCTGCGGAGGTTGCGCCCCTTGGGCTGAAGCCCGACGCGCTGGTCAGCGCCGTCTGGGCCGGCACGAAGGCCATGGTGCTCAACGATGGCTCCCGGCTGAACCGGGAGGCCTTCTGGGATGTCTTCACCGCCCGGACGGGCATGCCCCGGGAGGTCATCGAGCCGGTGTGCGACCGCTTCTACTCGGAGGGCTTCCACAAGGCCCGCAGCGCCACGGGGGCCAATCCGCTGGCCCGGGAGGCGGTACGTCAGGCCCATCTGCACGCGGAGAAGGTCGCCCTGGCCACCAACCCGCTCTTTCCCCCGGAGGGGCAGGCCACCCGGCTGAGCTGGATCGGCCTTGCGCCGGAGGACTTCGACCTGGTAACCCACTATGGCTCGGACGTGTACTGCAAGCCCAACCCCGCCTACTACACCGACGTGTGCCGCCGCCTGAACGTATCCCCCGCCGACTGCCTGATGATCGGCAACGACGAGAACGAGGACATGTACGCCGCGTCCTCCCTGGGCATGCGCTGCTACCTGGTGACGGACTGCCTGCTGCCCAGCAGGGAGCATCCCTGGCAGGGGGAGCGCAGCTCCTTCGCCGAGATGGTGGCCATGCTGAAAAACCTGTAACACAAACCGCCCGCTTCCCCTCCTTCAGGAGAAGCGGGCGGTCTTTTTGCGCTGATCGGATAATCGTCAATACTGATTGGTCAAGCTGCTGCCGCTGCATGTCCCATATGCGCTGCAGACTTCTTGAGCGCATGCCCGGATGGCTGACCTGATCAACTTGGGGTGGCCTCCTCATTACCCCTGCCGCAGGTGGACGGGGTGCTTGTTTGCCTCCGGGGGGTACGCCCACCGCACAGGCCGGATGCCAAGGCCACTTTGCCATTCACCGGCATGATGACACGCAAAACCGCCCGCTTCCCTCCGTCTGGAACGATGCGGGCGGTTCTCTGTATGCCGGATGCGGGGCAGCGGCACATTCACCCGTTGCCTGCGCCGCCGGGAGCGATCAGCGTCACCTGGCCATCGGAGGCGTCCAGAGTCACCTGCCACATGGTCACGCCCTCCTGCACCAGGATGATCTGCCACCTGTCCCCGGACAGGCTGCAGACCAGCTGATACGCACTGTCGTCCGTCAAGCCCAGTGCAGCCAGGGCAATGTCGCAGGCATCCTCCTGGGAAACCTGCCCCTCGGGGGACAGCGCATTCTCCCTCGCCGCGGCGTAGAGGCGGTCAAAGAGCATCCGCTGTTCCCATGTCCAGCGGCCTTCCTCACCCCAGGCTGCCGTCCAGGCCTGCCGGGTTTGCTGGAAATCACCCTGAGGGGATGCTTCCTGCCAGAGCAGCTCGCCATCATCCGCCGAGAGGGTGAACGTCCAGGCCTGCTGACCTGCTCCGTCCCGCTCGCGGACGGTGATCACCCAGGCGTGGGTGTTGTCCGTCAGGCGCACCAGGTTGGCCCGGCTCATGTGAACCCCGGGCTGCGGATCCATCAGCCCGCAGGCCATGCCCACCGCCTCTGCCAGTGTCACCCGATCCCGCCCCGGGAGCAGCAGCTCCTCCGGCAGCGGGCCCTCCGCCAGCGCGGTGGATGCCGCCATCAGTAGACAGACGACCAGCGTCACCAGCTTTTTCATTGGTAAAACCTCCCTGTGCCTTGCTGCAATATACAACGTCCGGCCCAGGGAGGTTTCCTGCCGCATCCTGTCAGTTGTTACAATGATTACTTCCGGGTGCGCAGGCTCTGCAGGGTCATGTACCCCACCAGCACGCACTCCACCAGCACCACCTGACCATCGGTGGTGGCCAGGATGTTCAGCATGGGCACGGAGGCCGCGCCGATGCTGTGCAGGTACTGGTACCCTACCGTCAGCATGAGCAGCAGCGCCGGCACCCACAGAAGCCCCGCGAAGGGCTCCTTCTTCCGCCCCGCGCCGCTCAGGGGCAGCAGCAGCGCCAGCCCCGCCCCCAGCAGCAGACCTTTCAGCACGTTGCTCCAGAAGCCCAGCCCGCTGAGCAGCGGGAACAGCACGCACATAAGCCATCCCAGCGCCAGCGGCACCACGATCACCGTCAGCTTGCGCAGAAACATGTCACAATTCCTCCAGCAGTCGCTTTTCCTTCTCGGTCAGCTCGGCCTTTTCCAGCAGATCCGGGCGGAAGCGCTTGGTGGCCCGCAGGGATTCCTGCCGCCGCCAGGCCCGGATCTTCGCATGGTCGCCGGAGAGCAGCACCTCCGGCACCTCCAGGCCGTTCAGCTCCCTGGGGCGGGTGTACTGCGGGTACTCCAGGAGTCCATCGGAGAAGGACTCCTCCTCCGGGCTTTCCGCGCTGCCCAGCACCCCCGGGATAAACCGCGCCACGCAGTCCGTCAGCACCATGGCGGCCAGCTCGCCCCCGGTGAGGATGTAATCCCCGATGCTGATTTCCTCGTCAATGCACGCGTCAAGCGCCCGCTGATCCACACCCTCGTAGTGGCCGCAGAGCAGCACCAGCTCCTCCTCCCGGGCCAGCTCCCGGGCCTTGGCAGTGGTCAGTGTGGCTCCCCGGGGACCCATATAGATCCGCCGGCCATGGAAGCTCTCCCCCGTCACATGGGCCATGGCGTCCATAATGGGCTGGGCCAGCATCACCATGCCCGCGCCGCCGCCGAAGGGATAATCGTCGGTATTCTTGTGCTTGCGGTCGGAGAAGGGGCGGATGTCCACGCACTGCACGTCAATCAGCCCCTGCTCCCGGGCCCGGCCCAGGATGCTGCTGTTCAGCACGCTGTCGAACATCTCCGGGAAGATGGTCAGGATGGTGATCTTCATGCCGCCTCACCCGTTATCCTTGTCATAGACGGCGATCTCCGCCAGGCGGGCGGAATCCACCGTGATGCGCCGGGCCGCCACGTCCACCGCCGGGAAGGCCGCCTTCAGCGCGGGGGCCATCATGCCGCCCCGGGGCATGCGGAACACATACACGTCCACCGGGCCATGCTGCAGCACGTCCGTCAGCGTGCCCACGGTATTGCCGTTTTCGTCCACGGCCTCGCAGCCGATCAGGTCGCTGATATAGACCTCGTCCTCCTCCAGGGGATTGGCGTGGGCGCGGTCGATGTACAGCTGCCTGCCCCGGAGCTTCTCCACGTCCTCCGGCGTGGCGCAGCCCGCCAGGAGCAGGTACGCGAACCCGTCATGGACGCGGACGCACTGGCTGCTCACAGGCGTGTACTGCTCGCCATCCTTCAGGTACAGGGTTTTCCAGTGGCGGAAGTCGTCATGGTTGGCGGCGTAGGGGCGAACCTTCGCCTCGCCCTTGACGCCCTGGGGGCGAAGCACCTCGCCGATCATCAGGTATTGGGTCATGCTTGTCTCCTTGATAACAAAAGCGGGAACAGCATCTGTTCCCGCGGGATTGCGCTTACTGGATTTCCACGAACACAGGCTTGCTGTTCTTGGCGGTGGCAGCCTTGACCACCGCGCGGATCGCCTTGGCAATGCGGCCCTGCTTGCCGATGACCTTGCCCATATCCTCTTCCGCCACGTTCAGCTCCAGGATGATGGCCTCAGGGCCCTCGGTTTCAGTCACCGTCACCTGCTCGGGGTGATCCACCAGGGACCGCGCCACAAAGGTGAGTAATTCTTGCATGGAGACTTCCTTTCTGCGCACCGGCACACGTCCGATGCGCCGTTGACCTCCCCGTCTCCCGGGATTACTTCTCCTCGATGACGCCGGTCTTCTTCAGCAGGGCACGCACGGTGTCGGTGGGCTGCGCACCCACGCCCAGCCAGTACTTGGCGCGCTCGCCGTTCACGTTGATTTCAGCAGGAGCGGTCATGGGGTTGTAGTAGCCGATCTCCTCGATGAAGCGGCCGTCGCGGGGGCTGTTGACATCGGCGACGACAACACGGTAGAAAGGCTTCTTCTTCATACCCATTCTCTTCAGGCGAATCTTGACGGACATTGGAATTTCCTCCTCAAAGTATTGATCTATATGGAAATCATATAATCTTGTTATATGATACCACGCGTGGAATGGGGGCCTGCTCAGCGCATACCGCCGAGCATTTTGCGCATCCGGGCGCCCTTGCCGCCCTTCATCTGGGTCATCTGCTTCATCAGCTGCTTGCTCTGCTCAAACTGGCGGATCAGCTGGTTCACATCCTGCACCGTGGTGCCGGAGCCCGCGGCGATGCGCTTGCGGCGGCTGGCGTTGAGGATGCCGGGATTGCGCCGCTCCTTCGGGGTCATGGAGCGGATGATGGCCTCGGGCTTCTTCATGGCGTTTTCATCCACGTCGATGTTCTTGCCCTGCAGGCCGGGGATCATGTCCAGCATACTCTTGATGCCGCCCATCTTCTTCATGGACTGCATCTGATCCAGGAAGTCCTCCAGGGTCAGGTCGGCGGTTTTGGCCTTACGGGCCAGCTTATCCACCTCGTGCTCGTCGAAGGCCTCGGTAGCCTTGTCGATCAGGGTGAGCACGTCGCCCATGCCCAGGATGCGGCTGGCCATGCGGTCGGGGTGAAAGGGTTCGATGTCAGTGAGCTTTTCGCCAATGCCGCTGAACTTGATGGGCTTGCCCGTCACCGCGCGTACTGAAAGTGCCGCGCCGCCGCGGGTGTCGCCATCCAGCTTGGTGAGAATCACGCCGTCGATGCTCAGCTTCTCATCGAAGGTCTTGGCCACGTTCACCGCGTCCTGGCCGGTCATGGCGTCCACCACCAGGAGGATTTCCTGGGGCTTCACGGCCTCCTTGATGCGGGCCAGCTCGTCCATCAGC
>JAXEEE010000113.1:0-9947 GCA_034104265.1 Eubacteriales bacterium
CGGATTGGCTTCCACCGGTCGCCCTTTGGTTCTTTCCCGCGAGAGGGAAAGAACGCCCCGCACATCCGCCGATGAGCAAAGGAACCCCGCGCCCAGCAGACGCAGCCAAAGGCCCACCAACTCGCGCCCAACGAGGGCGGCCCACCGGTGCCGCCCGGCCGCCAGCGGACAACTGACATAACACCTAAATCCGCTCCAAGCCGCCCCCGCGAGGAAGCCAATAGCCTCGCGTAACGGGAGGTTTCACCTCAAACCAAGCGGCGAGGGGTCCGGGGGCAGCCATGTTGCTGTCTCGGATTGGCTGCCACCGGTCGCCCTTTGGTTCTTTCCCGCGAGTGGGAAAGAACGCCTCCCACATCCACGGATGTGCAAGGGAACCCCGCGCCAGCCCGGCGCGACCAAAGGCCGCAAATATGCACGCATCTGGTATAAATCGCTCGCACCGCACAGGAAGAAAAGCGCGCCCTCGCCCGCGCAACGGGCAAAATTCCCCCTACTCAAAATCGCCAAAATAGGGTATACTGTTCCTATCCACCGAACATACAAAAGGAGGTCATTCCGATGAATATTGGTCTGCGCCTGCACGACGCCGCCGGCGTCACCCTCGAGGAAAGAGTCCGCAATGCCCGCGCGCAGGGCTTCACCTGCGTCCATATCGCCATGGGCAAGGTCATCCCCGGCTTCAAAATGAGCGAAGCCCCCGCCCTCCTGACCCCCGAGCTGGCCAGTGAGGTTCGCGATACCCTGGACCGCTACGGCATGCAGTGCGCGCTGCTGGGCTGCTACCTGAACCTGGCCAGCCCCGATCTGGAGGATCACGCCCGCACTGTGGAAATCTACAAGGCCCATCTGCGCTTCGCCAAGATGATCGGTGCCAGCCTGGTCGGCACGGAAACCGGCGCACCCAACACCGGCTACAAAACCTGCCCTGAGTGCTGGACGGAGGAATCCCTGCAGCTGTTCATCGACCGGGTGACCCCCGTGGTGCGCTACGCCGAGGAGGTGGGCCAGCCCTTCGCCATCGAGCCTGTGTGCCGCCACATCGTCAGCACCCCCGAGCGCTGCCAGCGGGTGCTGGAGGCCGTGGATTCCCCCATGCTGCGGGTGATCCTGGACGCGGTCAACCTGCTGGAGCGGAACAACCGGCTCCAGGCCGACGCCATCGTGGCTGACGCCATCGCCCGCCTGGGCAGCCGCACCGACCTGCTGCACATGAAGGACTACATCACCGAAAACACCCCCGCCTGCGAAAAGGCCATGGCCGAGGTGGCCAACACCAACATGTTTGACGGCCTGCTGTCCATCGCCTGTGGCATGGGCGAACTGAACTTCGCGCCCCTGCTGGCCCTGGCCAGGGAGCGCAGCATCCCCATGACCCTGGAAAACACCAACCCCGACAACGCCGAAGCCGCCCGTCTTCACCTGGAAGCCCTGGCAGCCCGGTAACTCCTGCTGAACCACACAGCCCCGGAGGATATTGCTTCCCCCGGGGCTTTTCCTGTGCGGATCATTTCATGTTCTCCGCAAAAGATTGTCATCCGATCCTCTTCACTGCATTATCCGCGCTGCCGGAACGCCGCAAGGGTATGAGCAGCGGCAAGCCGCCGATCCCCCGCCGGAAGACTCCTGTGAATTCATGCCCTGACCGTGAATCTGCATCCCCTCCGTTTCATCAGGGTCGGTTCGATTCCGCCTGCTCCGCCAGCAGTACCTGCCGGTCGCTGCCGTGGGCCATGGTCAGCAGCGTTTCGCCTGTCAGGGGGATTTGCCGGCCCGCACCTTCCTCCAGCAGGAAGAAGCCCGTACCGAACAGGCAGTCATCCTGCCGCCACATGTTCATGGGATCATAGCCGCACAGCCGGAAAGGCCCTTGCAGCCGCCGCAGGGGCCGGGTGCGGAAGTCCGTCAGCACGTTCTGCCGCTGTTCCCGCTGATGCGCAAGCATCGCCGTCCAGTGCGCGGTCTCCTTCGGATACAGGTGGGCTGGCCGGACAGACGGCACCTGCGCCGCCAGCTGGGCGGAGACGCTCTCCTCCTGCCCTGCGGGAAGGGACAGCCCTGCCAGACGGGCCAACGCCAGCAGGCACACGCCGCTGTCGTAGCTCACCCGCCGGGTGTCCAGCTGATGCAGTCCCTCGTCCGTCATCCGGGCGGCAGCCTGCTGCAGCCGCTGCGCTGCCTTCTCCGGCGAAAGCTGCGCCAGCGCGGACAGCCCCACCCACTCCGCCGTACCCTCGACGGTTTCCGCCAGGAAGCCCTGCCGCGCGTCCTCCGGGCTACATTGCTCCCGCAGCGCACGCAGGGCGAAGACCTCCGCCAGCAGCCTTGACGCTTCCTCCGGCGCGGGATGCTCCGCCGCCCGGGCCAGCAGCCGGTGCTCCCGCTGCCGCAGGGCCAGAACCTCCGCCGTGGGTGGATGACACAGCCAATGCAGATCATCCGGGAAGCGCGTCTCCCCCAGCGTCAGCTGATGGGCATGGAACATCTCATGGGCCAGATGCCCTGCCAGCTCGTCCGCATCCACCACGGGATCCTGCCCGATATCCCAGACGGCCATGTACCCATCCCCCCACGGGATGGCCGTGTTCCCGCGAAAGGCCTCCGGCCGGGGCAGCATCTCTCCCGCCACGCAGGCGTTCCGCCCATCGTACAGGGCGAAGGGGTACCGCCGGAATCCCGGCCACAGCGCGGCCATGTCCATCCGGTCCAGCCGGGATGATACCCGGTCATAGGTTTTCTGCAGCAAAGCAACCGCCTCCCTCGGCTTCATCATAGCCGGGGAGGCGGTTGTATGCAACGTGAAATCATGGCTTCTTTTCCGGCAGGGCCCGCGCGAGCGCCGAAAGCGCCGCCGCCACCCGGGCGGTTTCGCCCCGGAGGATCACCCGCGCCATGCCGCCCTCGCAGTGCCAGACCATCCGCAGTCCGCCCTCTGCCGTCAGGGCCAGGGCCGCGTCCATCAGCCGTGAGGCCGCATCGTCCTCCACGGGAACGTCCGTCACGGCGCAGGTTTGCCCGGCGGTGTCCATGCGCCGGTGGAGGAAGTCCTCCGCCTGGGCCATGCGGTTGGCGTTCATGGCCCGGCGCACGGCGGGGCTGCCCATGAACGCAAAGGCCTGCTCCCGGGTGAAGCGCCAGCCGCGGGGGGTCTTCTCCCCCTGCAGAAGCCCCCTGCGCAGGTAGGTGCGCAGCGTGCGCTCCGTCAGCATGGTCATCTCCGTCAGCTGGGCCAGGGTGAAGCGCGCATCCGTCATGGGCGCATCTCTCCGCACAGGTTCCGGCTAAGCAGCCCGTCGGTGTCCGGCTGAGCCAGGGCCCACATCAGCTTGGTGACAGCGGCCTCGGTGGTCATGTCCAGGCCGGAGATCACATCGGTCTTCAGCAGCTGCGTCCCTACCTCGTAGATGGATAGATCCGCCCGCTCGTACATGCACTGGGTCACCACGATGACCCGCACGCCCCGGGCGCGGAGCATGCGCAGCTTCTCCACAAGATTGCGGCGGATGTAGTGCAGCCCGCCCAGCCCGAAGGCCTCGATCACCAGTCCCCGGTACCCCGCCTGGGCCACAAAGTCCAGCACGTCCGGCTGGGTGCCCGGCACCAGCTTGAGCAGGAACACCCGGCTGTCCACCTGGGGGCGAAGGCGGTAGGGCTCCTGCGTCTGCATGGGGCGCAGGAAGTGCACGCCCTCCGCATCCACCATGCCCGTCAGGGACTTGTTCACGCTGTCGAAGGCGTCGAAGGACATGGTGCGGGTCTTCACCGCCCGGGTGCCCAGGATCAGCTTGCGGTTGAAGCACACATAGGTGCCCGCCACCCCCTGCGCCGCCGCTTCGATGGCGCAGGACAGGTTCGTCTCCGCGTCGGACAGGGGCGCGCCCAGGGGCAGCTGACTGCCGGTGAGAATCACGGGCTTTTCCTGCCCCAGGAGCATGTAGGACAGCGCGGCGGCGGTATAGCCCATGGTGTCCGTGCCGTGGGTGATCACCACACCGTCGCATTCCTTCATGGCCTCGTCCGCCGCGGCGGCCAGGACGGACCATTCCTCCGGCTGGATGTTGCTGGAGTCCATGGAGAACACGTCCCGGCAGACGATCTCCGCCTGGCTGCGGGGGACGCTGTGCAGCAGCTCCTCCGCGTGGAGGGCGGGGGTCAGGCCATCGGGGGTATGGCGGCAGGCGATGGTGCCGCCGGTGGCGAGCAGGGCGATGCGCTTCATGAGCAATCCAAGCCTCCCGGGTGGTAGTGTACGCGATGAGTATAGCACACTTCCCCCGCGATTGCAAAGCCCGCGCCCGTTGACAACAGGCGGTCGGATGGGGTATAATACTGCGGTATCTATGGCCATCCTGCACCTTGCATCCGCCGAAAGGGCGGCAGGGTGCTTCTTTGACATTCACCCCTGAAAGGAGCTGACCCATCCCCATGGCTGAGGAAAAGCGCAACATTATGACAGAAGAGGGCATGCGGAAGCTGCAGGAGCAGCTGGATTACCTCATCGGTACCCGCCGCAACGAGATTGCCCATCAGATTGAGGTGGCCCGCGGCTTCGGCGACCTGTCCGAAAACGCCGAGTACACCGAGGCCAAGAACGACCAGGCCAAGCTGGAGGAAGAAATCACCCGCCTGCAGAAGGCCATCAACACCGCCATCGTGGTGGCGGACAGCGAAATCACCACCGACAAGGTGTCCGTGGGCACCACGGTGACCATCCAGGATATGGACGAGGGGGATACCTTCACCTACGCCATCGTGGGCGCGGAGGAGGCCGATCCCTATGAGGACAAGATCTCCAACGAGAGCCCCGTGGGCGCGGGCCTGCTGGGCGCGGGCATCGGCGAGGTGCGTGAGATCGAGATCCCCATGGGCACCGTGCACTACAAGGTGGTTGACATCCGCCGCTGAGGCGCGGACAATCCCGCCACTGAAATCTGACGAAATACAGGAGCTGTTCCCACATGGCTGATTATCCCGTAACGCCCCTCACCCCCGAGCTGTCCGAGCAGGAGATCATCCGCCGGCAGAAGCTGCAGGCCCTGATCGACGAGGGCAAAAACCCCTATGAGATCACCCGCTTCGATGTGACCCATCACAGCCGGGAGATCATTGACAACTTCGAGGCCATGGAGGGCGTCGAGGTGTCCCTGGCAGGCCGCATGACCTCCCGCCGCGTCATGGGCAAGGCGTCCTTCGCCCATCTGCTGGACGGGCAGGGCGACATCCAGATCTACGTCACCCGGGACGACCTGGGCGTGGACGAGTACGCCGCCTTCAAGAAGTACGACATCGGCGACATTCTGGGCGTCACCGGCGTGGCCTTCCGCACCAAGACGGGGGAAATCTCCATCCACGTCAGGACCATGACCCTGCTGTGCAAGTCCCTCAAGGTGCTGCCGGAGAAGTTCCACGGTCTGGTGGATACCGACCTGCGCTACCGCCAGCGGTATGTGGACTGCATCGTCAACCCCGAGGTGCGCGACACCTTCCGCAAGCGCAGCGCCATTATCTCCGCCGTGCGCGAGTTCCTGGACGGCCGCGGCTACCTGGAGGTGGACACCCCCGTGCTGCACACGCTGGAGATCGGCGCGTCGGCCCGGCCCTTCCGCACCCACCACAACGCCCTCGACCTGCCCATGTTCCTGCGCATTGAGACGGAATTGTACCTCAAGCGCCTGATCGTCGGCGGCTTCGAGCGGGTGTACGAGGTGGGCCGCATCTTCCGCAATGAGGGCATGGACGCCACCCACAACCCGGAGTTCACCAGCGTGGAGACCTACCAGGCCTACGCCGACTACAAGGAAATCATGGAGATGGTGGAGCAGCTCTACGAGTTTGTGGCCATGAAGGCCCTGGGCACCACCGACGTGACCTACCAGGGCCAGGTCATCCACCTGAAGGCCCCCTGGAAGCGCATCACCATGGCCGACGCGGTGAAGGAAGCCTGCGGCGAGGACTGGAAGACCTGGGCCTCGGACGAGGAAGCCCGCGCCGTGTGCGAGAAGCGCGGCGTGCATGTGGAAAAGACCGCCCGCAAGGGCGACTGCCTTGCCGCGCTCTTTGACGAGTACGTGGAGGCCAGCCTGGTGCAGCCCACCTTCATCATGGACTACCCGGTGGAGATCTCCCCCCTGGCCAAGCGCAAGCCCGAGGATCCCACCCTGACCGAGCGGTTCGAGTTCTTCATCACCGGGCACGAGATGGGCAACGCCTTCTCCGAGCTGAACGACCCCATCGACCAGCGCCGCCGCTTTGAGGAGCAGGTGGCTGCCCGCGCGGCCCAGGGCATCAAGGCTGAGGTGGACGAGGACTTCGTCAACGCTCTTGAGTACGGTATGCCCCCCACCGGCGGCCTGGGCTTCGGCCTGGACCGTATGGTCATGCTGCTCACCGACAGCCCCACCATCCGCGACGTGCTGCTCTTCCCCACCATGAAGCCTGTGGGCAAGTAAATATCCTTCTCAGGAGGCGCGGGCCTGCCCGGTTCCTGCCTCCTGTTCTTTATATCCTTCCATCGGTTCACATTTGACTTATCGCCGGCCCCCGCCGGTATGCAGAAAGGATCCTGCCCATGAAAACACCGGTCACCAAGGATAGCCTGCGCAATCACCTGACCTATTCCTGGTGGAAGTATCTGCTGCTGATCTGCCTGGCCGCCTTCGGCTGGAACCTGATCTACACCATGACCGCCTACCGGCCGCCGGAGGAAAAGAAGGTCAACATCATCGTCGCCTGCATGGGCGAGCAGGAGCTGCTCAACGCCTACATGGAGGATATCCGCGTCAATGAGATGAGCGACATGGAGGAGATGACCTCCCTGTTCATGTACCTGGACGAGATGTACGGCGAAATGCAGCTGAGCACCTACATCGCCGCCGGCGAGGGCGACCTGTACATCCTGGCCAAGGATCAGTTCCAGTCCTACGCGGCCAACGGTGCCTTCCTCCCTCTGGAGGAGATGGAGGGCTTCACCGCGCTGTGCGAGGAATACGGTGTCAACACGGACAAGGGCTGGCGCATCAACACCGAGGTGCGCGAGCGGCATCTTTACGGCATCCCCCTCAGCAGCCTGCCCCGGCTGAAGGGCTACCTGTACACCAACCAGGAATACTACCTGTCCTTCGTGTGCAACGGCGGCAATGACGAGAACACCTACAAGTTCCTGCAGATTCTCCTGCGGGATATGCACACCGCCCCGGAGGTGGCCACGCCCACTGACCTGACGGCTACCCCCACCGACCTGGAGACCGCGGAATAAGCGGAGGAGGACGCCCATGCTGCATCACATTCTTGTCAAGTGGAAGGAGAAGCCCGCCGATCCCGCCGCCCTGAACGGGGAAATCGAGGCCCTCTTCCGCCAGGCGCTGACCATTCCCGGCGTGCAGGGTGTGGAGGTGATCCCCAACGTGGTAGATCGCCCCAACCGCTATGATCTGCTGATCCGTCTGACCATGGACGCGCCCGCCCTGGCCGCCTACGATGCCAGCGAGGCCCATCACCGCTGGAAGGAGCTCTACGGCCCGCTGATTGCCCAGAAGGCCATCTTCGACTGCGATTAACCTGATTCCAACCGGGAGGACGGACTGCGTGTCCGCCCTCTTTTTGCTTGGCTCCGGTTCGCTTGTGAACGGTTTCACAGCTTTTTTCCGCCGCCATGCAACGAAAAGGTCTCCTTTTTCGTCTAATAGGTGAGGTGAGACCATGGCAGAGATTTTGATTATGGAACCCGACGTCCGGCTGAGCAGCAAAATGTGTGACGTGCTGACCCGGGCGGGACATCACTGCACCAGCGCCAAGACCGTCAGCGATGGTCTTGCCTGCGTCCATGAAGGGAAGCGCCTGCTGACCATTCTCAATGCCCGCCTGCCCTGGACGGACAGCTTCTCCTTCCTGCGCGCCCTGGAGGAAAAAGGGTGGCCGCTGCTGTTTATTACCGCCGAGGAGGCCAACAGCGACCATCTGCGCGCCATGTACCAGGGGGCTTGCGACGTACTGGCCAGCCCCTTTGATGCCCGCGGCCTGGTGAGTGCCGTCAACACCCTGATGCAGACCAGCGAGCGTCTGCTGACCATGGGCGGGCTGCGCCTGGACGTGCAGCGCAAGGAGGCCACCCTGGACGGCGAGCCCCTGTCGCTGACGGCCCAGGAGTTCGCCCTGCTGCAGGCGCTGATGCAGTCCCCCGACGCGACCCTGACCCGGGAGCAGCTGCTCCGCACGGCCTGGGGCTATCAGGGCGTGGGCGAAACCCGCACGGTGGACGTGCATGTGCAGCGGCTCCGGCGGAAGTTAGGGGCTACCTGCATTGAGACGGTGTACAAGCTGGGCTACCGGCTGCGCATGGCGTAAGCGTTCCGCAGCCCATCCGCGGGCATATCTGCCCTCCTCCTTCGACCATATGAAAACTGCCGCCGGATCATCCGACGGCAGCTTTTTTTAACTTTTTTTCTCTTCCGATGGCTCTATATTACCACATTTTGGCCCAAAAGTCAAGTCTTGTACTATGTGTCCGTTTCCTGTAAGTAATATACGGAGGTGAACGAAACCATGGAGAACCAAAGCATGACCGCCCTCATCAGCGCCTTTGCCCGGGCATGGCACGCCGGGCACGCCACTGTCCCCGTGTACCGCGACACCCTGGCTGAGCGTCTGCTGGGCCCTGACTACGCCGCTGTTGCCGGGCACATGGCATCCGGTGCGGCCTACTTCCTGCCCGGGTTCCAGGGCACACAGGAGGAGGCCCTGCAGCAGATTGTCTGCCATCAGCTGGCGCCATCGCCCCTGGGCCGGGCGGCCTTCTGCGAGGAGCATCTGCGCGCTGCTGCTGCCGCAGGCTGCACCCAATACCTGCTGCTGGGCGCAGGATACGACACGCTGCCCTACCGCCAGCCGGAGTGGTTGCAGGGCATGACCATCCTGGAGCTGGATCATCCCGTCACCGCTGCGGACAAGCTGGCCCGGCTGAATCGCGCGGGCATCGCTGTGCCGGAGAACGTCATCCGTCTGTCCGCCGATCTGACCGATCCTGACTGGCCCAGCGTACTGCTGAAGTGTCCCGGCTTCCGCAGGGACGCGCCAACCTTCGTCAGCCTGCTGGGGCTGGTGTACTACCTGCCCAGCGAAGCCTTCACTGCGCTGCTGGGTACCCTGGCGGGACTGCTTGCGCCCGGCAGCATGATGGTCATGGACTACCCGGAGGAGGGGTTCTTCCGCGCTTCCGGCGGGCAGGCGGGGCGGCAGGCGCAGCTGGCCCAGGCGGCGGGGGAACCCATGCAGACCGGCTACACGCCGCAGGGCATGGCGGATACGCTGGCGGGGGTGGGCGTTGTCGCGGCGGAGGATTTGGCCCCGGGGGCGATCACGGCCCGGTACTTTGCCGCCTGCAACGCTGCGCAGCCTGACGCGCCCATTTTCGCCGCAGAGCATGTGCGCTACTGCCTGGCGGTGAAGTAAGCGGGGATAGGCGGGAGAAGCGCGGTTTCCCGGGCGGAGGCTGAACCTGCCGTTTCCATTGCGGATGCACGCATCCGCTCGGAAACATACGCTTTTTTCTTCTCCTTTGTGATATTCTGCTGTGTTGCGCCTGGGCTGCCGCCCAGACCTGCGCAGGGGCTAACGCCGCCCCTGCTACCAAAGCAAGGGGTTTCACCCCTTGACCCGTTTCCGCTGGCGCGTTCACGCGGAGTTGACTGAACCTGCCGTTTCCATTGCGGATGCACGCATCCGCTCGGAAAGTCTTGTTTTTTTCTTCTCCTTTTTGATGGTCCGTTGTGCTGCGCCCGGGCTGCCGCCCGGACCTGCGCAGGGGCTACCGCCGCCCCTGCACCCGCGCAAGGGGTTTCACCCCTTGACCCGTTTCCGCTGGCGCGTTCACTTGGAGAATCCCGAACATGAAAAGGGACGGCTCCTTTTAGGGAGCCGTCCCGTGGCTTGCCTTACACAGGCATGGTTTT
>JAXEEE010000114.1:0-41446 GCA_034104265.1 Eubacteriales bacterium
CAACAACAAGGAGACCAACCGCCGTGAGTGCGACTCCCGCCTGTCCGAGCGGGCGCTGCGGGAAATCTACCTCAAGGCCTTCGAGATCTGCGTGAAGGAGGCCTCCCCCTGGACGATCATGAGCGCCTACAACCTGATCAATGGTCAGCGCGCCTCTGAAAACCGCGACCTGCTCACCGGCATTCTGCGTGAGGAGTGGGGCTTTGACGGGGCGGTGACCACCGACTGGTTCACCCACGGCGCCCAGTACACGGAGATCGCCGCGGGCAACGACATCAAGATGGCCTGCGGCATGCCCGAACACACCCTGCGGATGCTGCAGGAGGGCCGCCTCAGCCGCGAGGACGTGAAAACCAGCGTCCGGCGTGTGCTGCGGATGATCCTGCGGCTGGCATAACCTTTTGCGCGGAGAGCAGCCGCAGCGCAAGGGTCTGCTGCGGCTGCCTCTTCGCCCCATGGATCAGCATTGCAGGAAGAGGGCATCTGTTGCCATGCAGTACAGCATCATGAAGGAATCCGACGTTGAAGCCATCGCAAAGCTTTACATGGACTGCTACAACAACCATGAGGATGGCTGCCGGCCATACGAAAAGGCATGCAGACGAATCCGTCAGATGGGCACCATCGAGAATACGCTTTGCCATCGGGTACTTCAAGGAATACGATGACGTCACGGCCTATTACCTGGAGGAAATTTTGATCCTGGCGGATTGGCAGAACCAGGGCTTCGGAAAGCAGCTTCTTCAGGAAATCGAGCGGCGGGCCCTGGCGCACGGAGCCAGGCATCTGGAACTGATCAGCGTCAACGATGTGCATCATACGCATTTCTACAAGGGCTTCAACTGCATGAAGCGACCAATCTGCGGCTGATGGGCAAGCACTACGACTGACATCCATGCTGCCAGTCCTCCCGCAGATGCGCTGCCATCCACATGGCCAATACAGAAACGCCCCGGACACAGGTCTGTCCGGGGCGTTTTGCTGTGCATGCATTTGGGAGATAAACACGAATCTCATATGTTCTCCTCGACAATCCGGCGGACAAAGGCTACCTGCTCTGCCAGGTCAGGGTATTCCGCATCCGCGGTATCCAGGATATGGTTCGCTATCTTGACCGCCTCATCCCGGTGATCCAGGCGAAGCATGATTTCCGCTTTGCGCCCTTCGATCACGCAGTCCAGAATGGATGTATCCGTGCGGGCGTGGCTCAGTGTCTCCTCCTGCAGCCCAAGCCCTCGGACAGCGCGCCTGCCTGCGCCAGGATCCAGCCGCTGACGCTCAGCGCCCGGGCGATCTGCTTCGCCTCATACCCGGGCTGCTGACGTACCAGGGCGATGAGCGCCCGGGCAGCAGCTTCCGCACCGTCCATGGGCATCAGCTTCGCCATGAGGGTGCATTGGGCATTCAGGGCATTGTAATACTCAATGGAAGCCTTGTCGCCCCGCGCCTCAAAGCTGCGCAGGGTATCTTTCATCCCGTTCAGCGCTTCCTGGGCGGATTCCGCCTTGCCCAGGAAGTACACGTAGGAATTGCGGCTTGCCATGACCGTCTGGCTGTCCGGGCTGTAACCGCGCAGCTCCAGGCTGCGCAGCACCCGGCGCATCAGCGGCAGCGTCTCGTCGAAGTGCTGCATATCCGCCAGAACGTAGGCCATGCGGGTATCGTTGGCAATCTCAGCCAGGCTGCCCTGCATATGTTTCTCCCTGATCAGCCCTGGGCGAGGGTCAGCAGCTCCAGGGCAGTCCGGGGATTCGTCCGCAGCTTGCGGATATAGCCTGCATAGAAATTCAGATAGCAGATCATCTGCTCGCTGCCTTCGTCCTCTGGCTCCAGGCGGGCGAACAGCGCCATGACTCGCTCCTGCTCCGCATGATCCCCGGCACACTCCAGCAGATTCAGCATGCTGGGGTATTTTTCCGTCTTCAGCAGCTCCGCCCGCTCATACCCGGCCAGCGCGTCAATGATACCCGGAATGGTGGTCAGCTCGCCCGCCGCATAGGCGTACATCATCCGCCCCAGCTACAGGTTGATCTCATCCACGGGCGTGTGCGCATGGGTGTCCAGGTAGCGGCTGTGCAGGCTGAACAGGTTTCTCGGAAACTGCCAGATCGGCCGCGTCTGCAGGGACATTTCCAGTTCCAGTGCGGTCTTCATGCCATCGTCATTCAGCACGCTCATGCAGGCAAGCAGCTGCTGTACATCCATGGAGAGATTCTGTTTCTCAGCCGTCATCGCATGACCCAGCCTGTCTGCCATGGTACGCCACAAAAGCGGGAACTCATCACAGCTGCAGGGGTTGGCCGAGAGCACCTCCCGCAGCGCAGGGTGCACGGAGAAGCCCTCCGGCGAGTACATCAACCAGCCCAGCTCACTCAGCTGCAGCAGCATGTCCGCCAGTGGGCCCTCGTCATCCGTGACATCCGGGGCAAGGGGCAGCAGCTCCCTGAGTTTCCAGGAAGCGTCCCGCAGGTGGCAGATCAGGCGCATAAGCTTCTTGTGCGGTGCGGACAGGCGGGCCATGGGATACAGCGCTGCCAGGCTGTCCTTCAGCCTCTGCATGTCCCGGCCTCTGCCCGCGCCCAGCCTGCCCGGCTGGGATTCGTCCAGACGGCGGTTCATTTCGGCCGTTGTCCAGCAGCGGGCACAGCAGATGCGCCCCAGCAGCTTCAGCATCAGCGGATGACCGGACACCCGCTGGTACAGGCCGCGGAAGTCCTTGGCGCAGTCCGCCTCGCCCATGCGGCTGGCCATGGCGAACAGGCGCAGCGCCTGCTTTTCCGTCAGCGGCGGCACCGGGATGACGGAAAACCCGCTCATGCCCTGCAGACGCGAGGTAATGACCATATCGCACCCGTACCAGGGCAGCAGCGCGGCGTCCTCGTCCGCCTCAGGGGGCGTGTCCATGTTGTCAATTACCGGCAGCGTCCAGCCTTCCTCACGCTTCTCCAGCAAGGTGCGCACGGCGGCAACAATGCCCTCCAGCCCCTTCTCCTGCAGCTGCGGGAAACATGCGAAATAGCTGCGGGCAAGGGACTGCTCATACTGCACGCAGGCAATGCGGGCCTAGGTGCCTGCTTCTCCACCAGGTGCAAGGCCTGACACAGCAGCTCCGTCTTGCCGCAGCCGCCCACGCCGCACAGCATCAGCTTGCCGCCCTGCTCAAGGCGATAGCTGACGGACTCCGCGTAACAGGCAGGGGGACGTATTCCTCCAGGGGCAGGGGTGTGCGGAGGATGGCGCTGTTGTTCTGCGTCAGCAGCTGCGGGTGGCTGTTCTGCCACTGCCTGCGCTTCCACTGGCGGAAAAGCTGCTCCGGCTGGACCTCCTCCTTCATGCGCAGGCTGGTCATTTCGTCGCAGCCCATCAGCGGGCCGTACAGAGCCAACAGCGCCATCCATGCCAGATGGTAGCCGTCCAGGAAGGGCTGCATCAGCGTTCCTTCCCGGGCCGCATGCTCCGCCTGCAGGCTCAGGGAGCGCAGGTGCTGGCTGATGGACGCGGTGAGAAACACATCCTGCGCGGCACAGGTTTCCTCGAAGCTGGCCATGGTATGGGAAAACTGGTCCGGCCGGTACATGTGCCGCTTGAGAAAGCCCATAGCATTCTCCGTCAGGCGGAGCAGCAGGGTTTCGGTCAGGGGCAGGGCATTGCGAAGCAGCGGCGGCATGGCTCCTTCGGATACGTCATGGATCTGTTCGACCCGCGGTTTGAATCCCTGTCTGCCATTCTGTTGGCAGAAAACGCGGCCCCGGTGGCACGTGGGAGCCTATCGTATGGCCCAGCTGGTTCACGCGGATCACGGCGGCGCTGAACATCGTCCGGGCCTTCGAGATTCTGCACGCAGTGGGCCGGTGCTATCAGGATCTGAACGAGGGCAGTCTGGCTATCGACCTGCGCATCGGCGACGCCATGATCTGTGACTGCGACAACGTCTCCCCGGACGGCACGAACCTGGGCATCCTGGGCGTCATGCGCTACATGGCGCCGGAGGTGGTCATGGGGAAGAAGCTCCCTGACAGGGACACGGACCGCTACTCCCTGGCGGTGATCCTGTTCCTCCTGCTGCTGGGCGGGCATCCCATGCACGGTGTGGAAAGCATCCGCCTGCACGGGGATGAGAACCTCTCCCAGCCCGAGGCCGACAGGCGCATCTACGGCAGCGCGCCCCATTACTGCCTAAGCCAGCAAAAACCTGTGAATCCGCCGGATCCCCGCCTGCACAAGGATGTGCGCCGGCTGTGCAGCGTCTACCCCCGGGTGCTGATGGAGGCCTTTGACCAGGTGTTCACCACCGGCATTCATAGCATGAATGCGCGTATGAGCTGCGCCCAGTGGCGCAAGGTACTGCTGCAGGTGCGCGACTGCCTGGTGCTGGACGACGGGCAGGAGGCCTTCTTCTACACCTCCCAGGAGCGTCCGCTGCCCGCCCTTGCGCGGGTGCTGGTGTACCCCCATGACCGCCGGGCGCTGTGCATGCCCGGAAAGATCCTCTACCGCTATCACCTGGAGGAATACGGCGTGGACTACGCCACCCCCGTGGGCAAGGTGGTTCTGGCAGAAAAGCAGGGCGTGCTGGCCCTGTACAACGCCTCAGGGGCGGATATCATCGTCCATATCAAGGACAAGACCCGCGCCTGCCCCCATGGCAGCTATCTTCCCCTGCTGCCCGGCGGGGAACTGACGGCAGGCAAAATGACCATCCGAATTGAGTAAGGAGGTAACGCCATGGACACCCGTCAACAAGGCCAGGATGACCAGCTCTGGTCCGCCCTCAGCTCCGACTTTTTCCGCAGCATGAGCGGGCAGGAGGATTTGAACGAAACGCCGCCCTCCGCCAAGACATTCTCCAGCTTGTTCGACGCGCGGCAGATTCTGCACATGATTTTCATGGTGGATGTATCCGGCAGCATGCGGGGACAGCGCATCGCCATGGTCAACAACGCCATGGAGGCCATCATCCGGGAGCTGAAACACCGGGACGACATGAACGCGGTGATCAAGCTGTCCATCCTGACCTTCTCCGAGGAGGCCTCCTGGCTGACGCCGCAGCCTGTCCCGCTGGATGATTTCATCCTGATGAAGCTCAGCGCACAGCCCTGGATCACCAACTTCGCCCCTGCCTTTGCCGAGCTGGGGCGGGTGCTGCGCCGGGAGGGTTTCCTCAACCCGGACCTGGGTGAATACTACGCCCCGCTGATTCTCTTTGTTACCGACGGCGAGCCCACCGACACCGACGCATACCCGGAGGCGCTGGCCCGGCTGAATCAGAACGGCTGGTTCCGCAAATCCACCAAGTACGCCATTACCACCGGCGCCGAGCAAACCAGGGAGCTGCTGTGCGCCTTTACCGGCTCCCGGGAGAATATACGTTATGCCGATGAGGGGGAAGCCCTTTGCGATCTGATTCAATTCATCGCCGATCGCGCGTCCGAGGTGCAGACCTCCGTCATGTCAACCGGCGGCGCAGCGCAGCAGATTCCCAGCGTGTTCAGCGGCGAGGATGGCTTTTTTTCAAGCCTCTTCGACGCGTAAAGCCCCGTATGGACTGGACAGCCTGGAATGTATCCGTTCAGGGCGGCTCGCACCGGGACAAGGATTTACCCTGCGAGGACGCGAGCCTGGTCTTCACCGGCGATGGCTGGGTGATGGCAGCCGTGGCAGACGGTCACGGCTGCATGAAGCACTTCCGCTCCGGTACCGGCGCGGACATGGCCTGTCAGGCCGCACGGGACGCGCTGCTTGCCCTGGGCCCGGAAGAATCGCCCCAGGCGCTGGCGCAGGAGATCCTCGCCCGCTGGCGGGACATGGTGCAGCATCATCTGGCAAACAACCCTTGGACGGAAGAGGAGCTGGCTGTGCAGCGCACCCTGCTGGACAGCCAGGCCTATCTCAGCCTGACTGGCGGCCAGAGCGCGGCCATGGCCTACGGAACGACGCTTGTTTGTGCTGCCGTAACAGACAAGTGCCGGACGGCCCTGCAGATCGGCGACGGGGGGCTTGCCCTGCTGGACGCGGTCGGCAGCTGGTCGTGGCCCATGCCGGATTGTGACTGGTGCCAGGGGAACCTGACCGCGTCGCTGTGTATGGTGGACGCGGCGTCGGCCTTCCGGTATGCCGGGGGCAGCGATATGCCCGTCGCACTGTTGCTGTATTCCGACGGGGTCGAGAAGGCCTTCCTGCCCCGAAGCCTGCAGCTGGGACGGTTCCTGCACGAGGTAGCCTCCGCCCGGGAGCCGTCCATGCTGGCAGCCCTGGCGGCGGACACGGCGGAATACAGCAGCGTCCGCGACGATGTCAGTCTGGCCCTTCTGCGCCATAAAACCGGCGAGGATCTTCCGCCTCTGCGGGAATCCGACATGCAACGCAGCCTCCAGGTGCAGCGGACGCTCGCGGCCATCCGGGAATGCGAGGGTGCTATCGCCTACCTGTGCACGGTTAAGGCGCAGTGCAGCCCGGAAGACGATGCCGCCGTTGCCGACAAGCTCCGCGCCCGGGAAGAAACGCTGCGGCAGCTGACGAATACCCTCAGCATACTGCAGCAGGAGGAAGAAGCACCATGATTCTTACCTTGATTCAGAACGCTCATCTGGACACCGCGGTCATTTCTCAGGCAGAGGGCGGCGAGGTATGCTTCCGGGACGAAAGCGGGCAAACGCTGCTGCGAACTTCGGGCCGGGGCGGCACATGGCAGATTGTGCCCGAGGGCGCATGCAGGCTGCTTGCGCCCTCGTCCGCACCCCTGACCCCCGGGCAGATTCTGCCGCTGCAGCTGCATGAGCGCAGCGCCCTGCTGATGGTGCACAGCCGCCTGCAACACGGCAAGTTCACCCATCTCGCCATACCGGACATGATGGACGTGACCATTGGCAGCGCCAGGGACAACGCTATCGTCTATACCGTAGCGCAGGTCAGCGCACATCATGCCTGCCTGCGATATACCCATGGCGCGTGGCAGCTGCAGGCTGTCACCGGCGCGGTGTACGTCAACGGCAAGCGCACCAGGGAGCGGCCCCTTTCCGCCGGCGACGCTGTGACCGTCATGGGGCTGACGCTGATCCCCTTCCCCGCGGACTGGCCATGAATCATCCGGGCGACGGCTTTTCCTTCGGCACCTGGAAGCCCGTGTGTCTGGAGCCGGAGAAGCTCCGTGCACCCGTCTACCAGCAGCCGGAGATCACCTTTTTCTCCCGGATACCCCGGATTCAGCAGCCGGTGGAAACGACGCAGGTCAGCGCGCAGCTTCCATCGGCTATGGCTGCCGAGGCTCCGGCACAGAGCGCCCTGACCTTGGCCCCCGCCCTTACCGGCGGGCTGATGATGATGCTCAGCGGCGTGGGCTCCATTGCCTCCCTGGGCATGCTGGCAGGGAACATTGCCGTCCCCTTCCTTGGACGGAAAAAGGCCCGGGAGCAGCACGAGCTCAAGGAAAAGCAGCGGCAGTAGTCCTACCGCCGCTACCTGCTGGATACGGAGAAGCTCCTCTGCGCCCGCATCACCCGGGGCGAGGAGATGCTCCGCAGCCAGTACCCCGCCCCTTCGGCGGAGGCCGCGGTGCTGCTGCATGACAACCGCCATCTCTTGCAGCGGCGCATAAAGGACGAGGATTTTCTGTCACTGCGCCTGGGCACGGGGCGGATTCCCCTGGCCTGCAGCGTGGAGCTTCCGCCGGCCGCGCCGGGCGAGCAGGAGGATCCTCTCCGGGAGAGCCTGCAGCAGTTCCTGCGCAGGGGCTGGGCGCTGGAGAACGTACCCATCATGCTGGATCTTCGGACTCATCAGGTGATGGGCCTGGCTGGCCCTGCCCCCATGCGCGCCGGGATGCAGGCGAACCTGATCTGCCAGCTGGCGCTGCATGCAGCCTATGACGAAATGCAGCTGTGCCTGCTGGGCATGCCGGAGGGCAAAGCTGCGGAATATACGCACCTGCCGCATCTGTGGAGCAGCGTGGGCGGGGTGCGCATGCTGGGCGTCAACGACGAGGACATCGCCGCCCTGCTGCCCGTGCTGGAGCAGGACATCGCTCTGCGACAAGATGATAAGACCCATGCGGGTGAGCTGCTGGTGATCATCAGCGACAGCCGGATTGCCTCCCGCTATGTGATCGAGCACATGCTGCTGGAGCGTCCTCTCCGGCACGTGCATGTCATGGTGTTTGCCGGGCACAGCCACGAGCTGCCCAGCAGCTGCACTGCGCTGATCGGCCTGAAGGATGGCCGGGGCGCACTGCGGCTGAACAGCGGTCCCCGGATGGACTTTATCCCCGATGCCGCGGACGCCCTGCCCGTGGGAAGCGTCACCGCCTTGCTGGCCAACTGCCGCCTCTCCCATGGAGAAGACGCCTTCAGCCTGCCCGACATGGTGCCTTTCCTGCAAGCTGTTCGGCGTGACCATCCCGCACAGCCTGAACATTCTGGCCTCCTGGAAGAAGCATGCCGCGTCCCTTTCCCTGGCGGTTCCCATCGGCATTGACGAAGACGGGCAGCGCTGCATGCTGGACATTCACGAGCGTGGCCACGGCCCTCATGGCCTGATCGCCGGCATCACGGGATCGGGCAAGTCGGAACTGATGATCACCCGGATCCTGGCTCTGGCCGCCGTGTTCTCCCCCCAACGAGGTGGCCTTCGCGCTGATTGACTTCAAGGGCGGCGGAATGGCCTCCGCCTTTGAGGGGCTGCCGCATCTGGCGGGCATCGTCAGCAACCTGGACGGCAGCACCGTATCCCGCAGCATCCTCTCCGTGCGCAGCGAGCTTGACCGCCGCCAGCGGCTCTTCCTGGAGGCCAAACGCATCCTGCACACCACCAACATGAACATCGACCAGTATCAGCGGGCCTTCGCCCAGGGTAAACTGCCTGAGCCCATGCCCCATCTGCTGATCATGGTGGACGAATTCGCCCAGCTCAGGAGCAACGCGCCAGACTTTCTGCAGGAGCTGATCCGCGTGGCGCAGATTGGCCGAAGCCTGGACGTGCATTTGGTGCTGTCCACCCAGAAGCCCTCCGGCGTGGTGGACGACCAGATCTGGAGCAACACGAATTTCCGCATCTGCCTGCGGATACAGACCGCCCAGGACAGCCAGGAGATGCTCCACAAGCCGGACGCTGCCAGCCTCAAGGGCGTGGGCCGGTTCCTGATTCAGTATGAGGACGTGCTGATCCGTGCGCAGTCCGGCTGGACGGGCGCACCCCTGGGGCCAGGCCAGAGCGATCTTCCGACCCTGGAGGCGGAGGAACTGGATCATTTGGGGCGAGCGGTGCATCGCGCCGCATGGCCCAAGGAGCAGACCGCTGCCGACGCAACCACCCAGCCGGACGCGGTGCTCTCCGTCATCCGGGCGGCCGGCAAGGCTGCAGGGCTGCAGGCACGGCCGCTGTGGATGCCGGAAATGTCCCAGGCCATGCCTCTGGACGCGCTGAAGCAGAAATATCCTTCACAGCCCCGGCCCTATGATATGCAGGTGCTGCTGGGTGAGATTGACCTGCCCGAGCAGCAGGCCCGGTGCGCGCTGCAGCTATCCCTGTGTGCAGGGAAGAACACGCTGATCTACGGCACCCACGGCAGCGGCAAGCGCATGCTGCTGGAGACGCTCCTGCAATCCCTGCTGCCGGAGCATCCGGCGGAGGAGCTGCATGTGTACCTGCTGGATCTGGCCGGGGACGGGCTGAGCGCCTACGAGCAGCTGCCCCAGGTGGGCCAGGTTATCGCCCATGGTGACAGTGAACGGCTCAGCGGGCTGATGCGCATGCCGGAGCGTGAGATCAGGCAGCGGCGCAGCGTCCTGACCATGGCAGAGCCTGATGAGGGTCTCGGACTGCAAAAGGCCGGGGCGGCACACATGCTTGTCATGATCCACGGGCTGTCCGCTTTCCTGGATTGGGTGGAGCCCCAGCGCGACGCGCTGCTGACCCTGCTGGCAGACGGTCCACGGTACGGCATCCACTTCATCGCCACGGCCATGAATCCCAACGGCCTGAGCACCCGCGTGACGCAGATGTTCTCCCAGCTGCTGGTGCTGTAGCTTGCTTCCCGGGACGACTATGCCATGCTTCTGGGCAACACTGGCGGGCTTTTCCCCGGGGAATGCCGGGGACGTGGCCTGATCCGCACGGACAAGCTGCATGAATTCCAGCTCGCCTCCCCCGCTATGGACGCGCAAGCCTTCTGCGCCATGGCAGGCGTTGCATCCGGCAGCCCCGGCGCGCCGTCCATCCCCATCATGCCCGAGCAGGTGACCAGCGCGCTTCTCCGGGAGCGCATGCGCCGGATGAAGCCCCTGCGCCTGCCGGTGGGCATCTACCGCGATCTGCTCAGCACTGCTTACCTCAGTGGGGACAGGAGCTGCGTCTTCCGCGTCATTGGCAGCCAGGACAACCTGGACTGCTTCCTGCAGGAATGGCTGCCCGCCCTGTCCCCCGCCTGTGATACGGCACTGCTGGGCACGGTTCCGGACATGCCCGGAGTCACGCAGATACCCCCGGATCAATGGGCTGCCTATGCCGAAGCACTGCTGAAGGATCGCCTGGCAGAGCAGGATCAGGACGACGGTGTAACCCTGCCGAAGAAGCTGACGGTCATCGCCGTGCAGGACGTGCAGGCTCTGTGGGAGCGGCTTCAACAGGATACATGTCCCTGCGGCGACATGGGCAGTGACATCTTTGCGCCGCTGCTGATGAAGATCCGACCTACATGGCGGTACCGCTTCGTCCTCTGCGGCGACGCCAACGCCTTCAGCCATCTGCATCAGCCCGGGTGGTACCAGCGCGCGGCGGCGAACTCCGATGCGGTGTACCTGGGCGAGGGCGTGAAGATCCAGTATGTGTGTCCCATCAGCAGCAAACCCGACATGGAGGAGGGACCCTTCCCGCGGGGGTACGTCATCAGCGGCGGACGCGCCCGCGGCGCTATGATGGCTGGCGTTCTCCCCGAGGACGCCGGAGAGGAGGAAGAATGGTAGAGAAGCTGATGGTGGAGGTTTATCTGCCGGCGGCAGGGCGAACCTTCGAGGTGCGGCTACCGGCGGGCCTGCGGATCCGCGCGGCGGGGATGCTGCTGTCCATGCTGCTCAGCGAGGCCACCGCCGGGCTGTACCAGCCTCCCGCTCCAGCGTGCTGATGTGGCGCGACAGCGGCCGCAGGCTCAGCGGACAGAAAACACGCTGGGAATCAGGCATTCAGAACGGGAGCCGTCTGATGCAGATTGAATACACGAACCCGCATAGGGAGGAGGATTTTCTGATGGCAGGAAGATTTGCAGTGGATCCGGCACAGCTGGAACAGACCGCCAGATACCTGCAGGATGCGTCGGAATCCTACCAGCGCATCTACAACCAGCTGATTAGCGCGGCGGAAAGCATGGGCTCAGCCTACGACAGCGAGGACAACCGCGTTTTCGTCAGCCAGATTCAAAGCTGCACCGTCGAGCTGCAGAACATGGCCGAGCGTCTGTCAAAGACCGCCGGGATTCTGCTCAACCAGAAGGCCAACTACGAGAAGCAGACGGAGGCAAACGTGGCCGCCGCCCGCAGGTTGTAAGGAGGATCGTCATGGCAGGAAGAACGACCATTGACTCCGGCGAGGTGCTCGCCACCGCATCCCGTATCAATCAGCTGAACGACGAATTGAACAACCTGCTGCTGGATACGCAGAAGCGCATTCATCTCCTGGGCGACAGCTTCACCGGCGCGGCGGCCGAAGCTACCATTTCCGCCTTCGACAGCTTTGCCGCCAAGTACTTCTCATTCTACTACGAGATGATGCAGCGCTACGTGGTGTTCCTACGCACCAGCGTAGCCGAGGGATACAGCCAGACTGAGCAGACTAACGTCCGTCTGGCGAATCAATTGAACTATCAAAGGAGGTTTTTCCCATAGCTTACTGTCCCAAGTGCGGAGAGAACGCCGGCAACAATGCCTTTTGCTCCCACTGCGGCACGAAGATCAATACCGAAATTTCCAGGAACGCCTCCGTCGCCGATCCCTACTTTCCTGACTCTACCCTGAAGAGCGACCCCGTCGTACAGCCGGAATTCCCCATGAAGTGGCACAAGTTCATGATCTACTTCGCGCTGTGGGCCAACGCGGCGATCAACATCATCAATGGTCTTGTCCTCTTCTCCCTGACGTCAAGCTCGCCCATCGCCGGGATCCTTGGTCTGATCTTCCTGGGAATTGCTGTCTGGGCGATCTATGTGCGCTTCCAGCTGGCCGGTCTGCGTACCGGCGCACCGAAGAAGCTGCTGATCTGGATGATCGTCAGTGTGGCGATGGGACTGCTCAGCGCCATCGGCAACGGCGACAGCCAGGCCATTCCCGCCGTGATCGGCAGCATATCCTATGCCGTGTGGAACTGGCGCTACTATTCCAGCCGCGAGGAGCTGTTTGTGAACTGACGGATGCCGGAGGGCAGACATTCCCTGCCGCAGCATGACCGACGGGCCGTCCGCTGGGCCGGATGCTTCCGTGCCCGGTGGACAGCCCCATGACAAAGAAGGAATGACCATGGCCCACTGTCCGTACTGCCATGATGAAACCGGCGGAGGCGAAACCTGTAATTCCTGCGGTGCAGTCCTGTCTGCGGAGGCCGCCGCACAGCTTCCCATGCGGTGGCACAAATTCATGATTCATGTGGTATTATGGGTGTTCAGTGCAGTACTCCTCCTGTGTGCCGTCATTCTGTGGGTGAACAGATTCACTTTGCGCATCCCGCCGAAAACATCCATGTTGGCTTCGCTGGTGCTGTTGGCTCTTGCAGACGGCTTCGTCTATGTACGTTTCCTGCTGGCAGGTGTGTACCGGAAGGCTGGGGATTTGCTCCATCTGCTCCTTCTCATCATTATGATCCCTATGCACCTCATCACACGCAAAATGCACAGCCTGAAAATCATCATCCTTTTCTGTGGGATGGATGTTCTTTGGGTCGTATTGATTCTATTATGCCTGCTGCTTGCCTTCACCTGGCTGAACTTCCTATACTACAATCGGCACGCAGCGCTGTTCACCAAGGTCTGGCGTCGCGGAAAGAAGGGTTAAGCCATGGGTTACGAAAGAAAACTGACCGCAGGCGAGGCTGAGCTGCTGCGCCGGGCGGGTACCTACTTTGGCCGGGAGAGGCTGCTGGCGGATCATGTGCTGCCCGGGCGGGTGCTGGGTGATCTTCTGCCGGATGAGCGCGACGCCCGCAGGCTCTGCGATGTACTGATGAACCGTCCGGACGGCGCTGCGCTGCTGGCCCGGCTCCTGGACGGAGCCTCCGTGACGCTCCCCGTGGGCACGCCGGAGGACGGCGCGCTGCTGGCGCAGATCATGGCAGCATTCTTCGGGCGGACGATGGCGCAGCCTGTTTCCGCACCGGCCGGGCCTGCCGGGCCCGTCCAGGAGATCCGCCGTGACGGCACCGTACCGGGGACGCCCCAGCCGCATCTGAGCGCACCTGCCCCGGAGATCAGCCGCGGCAGCGCGCCGCCGGTGGCGCCCCCGCCACCCAAGGGCGAGCCTGTCACCCTGGCGGAGCTGCCTTCCGCCACCATCATGGAAATCACAGGCGCCAACCACAAAGGCATCCACGGTCGGGTCGTGGTGATCACGGAGGGGCTGATGATGTTCAGGCGTTCTGCGGCAAGCACCGCAGGCGCAGCCGTGGTGGGCATGATGACGATGGGTTTTGGCACAAAGTCCGTGCTGCGCAGCGCCTCCACCGCCATGCAGCCATCCATCCTGCTGCCCTTGCAGGACATTCAAGCCGTGGCGCGGCATTACCTGCCGACCATCCACGACCTGATTGATGATGCGCTCCAGTGTGGTGAGCAGCTCGCACTTCTGAATGCAGGCATCGCTGAGGGTGAAAGCGTCCTCGCAGCTGAGCCTGCCCTGGATAGCCGCCCGGGACACCAGCATGGCCGTCACCACGAAGGTGTTCTTCACCTGCCGCAGCTGATCCGCCGCCAGCGATCCGCCGCGAATGGCCGGTGCGGAGGTAATCCATGCTCTGAGGGACGCTGTGTCGCCTTGTGCACCATCCGCAGCAGCAGCTGCTCCTGGGTGTAGATGTTGTGCTTACGGACTGACTGCAGTCCCTCATCCGCAAAGGCCCGATCGCTGCGCTGCCGTTCCAGCTGCTCCTTCAGTCTGGACTGCTTCACCTCGTGGATAGTCACAGCCTGCAGATCCAGCTTCTCGCAGTTGAGGACGTAGTTGATGGTGCACAGCATCTGCATGATGCTTCTCCAGCGGCAGGCAGACGATGCCCTTCACCCCTGCACAAATTCGTCCAGGTCCTCCGGCGGCACATCCCCCTGAAAGCCTAAACTCCCACAGAGCCTGGCCACTCTCCGCCACCTGCCTGGATGGGCCGATGATGATCTTCGTATCGCCCGCATTGACCATGCCGTAGTATACGGAAGCGATGCGTGATGAAATACCCCATATGGCTGGTCACGCGCCAAACCTCCTCCCGGCACGCATCAGTGGGAATCCCGGGGAAGGGCCACAACGGAACGGATAATAGCCAGCTGCTCTCCCAGATACACCCGGATCGACACGCCGGACAGCCCGCCGATCACCTTGCCGAGATACCGCAGATCCACATTGTCCTTTTCTTTCCTGCTCTTCGATGCTATGATGCAGATCCATGAACATTCTTCAGGAAACGATCACCTGCTGTACCAGTGGAGATTCCTGGCACACCAAAGCCCTGCCTGTCCTGGACGTACTGGCCATCATGATGTCGGACGGCCCCCATGAACTGCGCTGTCAGACGGAAAGCATGCACATGGCACGGGATAGCACAGCACCATGGCGTTGAGCCGGGCCTGCCCCGGTGTGCAGCCCGCCGTGCCGGACAGCCTGCGCCGTGTCCATCAGCCGTGTGGGAAACCGCCACGGGCAGACATGGCAGCGCAGCACAAAGCAGCTCATGCCCAGCGCTGCAAAGTGCAGCGCCACCCTTTCCTGCTCCCGGGACGCGTGAAGGGGATGACCGCCCACAGTGCAGATGATCAGGCCGATACAATCCTGGTCACCCAGCACGGCTGCCCCGGGATATATACATCCATCTCAGTGCCGCCTGACAGGATCAAGCGATCCGTTACCATCGGCCCTCACCTCTGCCTTACCGTACCTTTTGCTGCATCTCCTTCTCATCGGGTACAAGCATCGTGCAAGCGTGCGCAACAATAATGTCAATTGTGGTGACACGATTGGCATTATGCACGTGTTTATGCGAAGTGTGTATCAATGCGCACCATCACGCAGGTCGCACACAAAAACACCCGTCCTTCTTCTGACAGAAGGACGGGTGTGCATGCTGCCTGTTCTGTTTTCCACTGCCGGGGGAACCGCGTCCTTCATCCCATGGGTGACGTGCTTCATGCATCAGGCCTGTTCCCCGCATCCACGGGTCAGGCGCAGGAACAAATCCTCAAACAGCGCGTCCCGATTGATTGAGTACACATACCGGCACAGCTTGCCTTCCGGATTCATGGCCCAGCGATGGTCGTACTCCGGCACGGGCGTGGGGATCAGCTTATCCTGCATCAGGCGATTGTCGCTGTTCATCAGCCAGCCCACCGCTGTCACATCCCAGATGACACGGCTCCACACGTGTCCCGCGGCATAGCGCTCCGCCTCGCTGATGGTATTCTGCACCAGATAGTCGCACAAGGGATTCCTGCCCCGGAGCCAGTGGTTCAGCTCATGCTCGGTGGTGGTGAAGGCGGACGCCACGCCGAGGCAGGGCAGCATCACCAGCGGCACGCCGCTGGCAAACACCACCCGGGCCGCAGCCACGTCCTGGCGGATGTTGAACTCCTGGTTGTGGGGCCATTCCATGGCGTTGCCGCCCAGCCACACCACCACCATGCGCTCCGCAATGGCCGGATTCATCAGCAGCGCGGAGGCCACGTTGGTAATCGCGCCGATGGCCGCCACATACAGGGGTCTCTCCGGGGAATAGGCCATGGCCAGGCTGGCCAGATCCTCCGCTGCAGGGGAATGAACGGGCGTATGCTCATCCGGCAGGTATTGCCGGGAGCCCCGCAGCACCCGCCGCTCCACGCCCGCCAGGGACAGCAGCTTCCTGATCTCCTGATAGCTTTTCTCCATGCCGTCCTCGGGCGAAACGGATTTCTGGTTCAGGAAGGGCGCGGCGTAGAGCGCACGGACGTTCAGCCTCTCCCCTGCGCAGAGCGCGTAAGCAATGGCGAACTGGTCGTCTATTTCATTGTAGGCGTCCGTGTCGATCACTAGATCGATGCAGCCGGTGGGCGTTTCCAGCATGCGCAGCCGCTGTTCCATGCACAGCATGCGGCGTCTCCCCTTTCATCGGTTTTCCATTGCTGCCATGATAGCGCAGGCAGGCGGCCCTGTCAAGCCCTCCGCATCGCCCGGCGGAGGGCCTGACGGACAGATTACTTCTCCCGCATGCACAGGCCCAGCAGCATCAGCGGAAGCCCCGTGCCGATCATCAGCCACGGGAGCGGGATCACATCCGCCACAGGGCCGAAGGCAACCATGCCCAGGGGCAGGAAGCCGGAATACATGGCGCCCATCAGGCCGAACACCCGTCCCTGCATCGCCGCGTCCGCCGTTTCCTGGATCAGCGTGGTGGTGGCCGTCTGCACGGCGGTAATGGCCAGGCTGTAGAGGAACATGGCTGCCAGGTACAGGATGAAGGTCGGCGCGACGCCCAGGCCGATGGTCATGGCGCCCAGCAGGGCCAGGCCCAGCATCAGCGTCTTCACCCGGCTGCGGAAGCCGCCCCACACGCCCATGAGCATGCCGCCGATGGCCATGCCCGCAAAGCCCACCAGCTCCGAGGCGGTCAGGTACCAGTAGGTATCGCCATAGGCGCGTCTGATCAGCAGCCCCGACATGAAGCCCGCCGGTACGCACAGGAAGATAAACAGCCCGTAGCCCACCAGCAGCCGTCCGATGCGCTTGTCCGAGAAGGCGTAGCGAAGCCCGGCCCTGATGTCCGCCAGGAGATCGCCGCCCTGCTGCTGGGGAGCCTGCCGCGCGATGCGCACGCAGGCCAGCAGACCGATGCCCACCGCCGCCGTCGCCACATCGATGAGCAGCGTTGTGCGCAGTGTCCCCACCGCCAGCACAGCTCCAGCCGCGGCCGGCGCGGCAAACTGCACCACGGACTGCATGGTGGCGTTGATGCCGTTGTAGCGCATCAGGTGCTGCTCGGACACCAGGGAGGGAATCACCGCACTGACCGCCGGAGTCTGGATGCCCGCGCCCAGGGAGCGGATGGCGGACATGACGAGCAGCGCCGTCAGCAGCCCTTGCTCCGAGGGAATCATGGGCATCAGGCAGGCCATGGCCAGGGTGGCGGCAGCGATCATGCCGTCGGCCAGGATGATAATCCTCCTGCGGCTGTATCGGTCCGCCCACACGCCCGCCAGGAAGGAAATCAGAAACTGCGGCAGGTACGAGCATACGGAGAACGCCGCGACCCACACCCCGCTCGACGTGGACAGCGTGACATACCAGATGACCGCCATCTGCACGATCATCGAGCCGAAGAGCGTCACGCACTGGCTGATAAGGAAAAGCACCGTCTGTCTTTTCCAGCCCTTGGAAACCTGTTCCATGGAAAAAACCTCCTTTTACTGTGGTCGGATCATTGTAGCAACAAAAGGAGGCCTGGTGTTATCATGGAGGGTTGGCAAATATACGCCGCATGTCAGCGAGCATACCGGTCATGATGGCGGCATTGCGCTCCGCCGCGCGCAGGGAGGTGATCAGCCTGTCGCAGACGGAAATGATCTCCGACCCCTCCCCGGGGACGTTCAGGGCCTGCGCCATATCGGCTTTCGGATCCCGCTCCAGGGCGGTGAGCATCCGCAGAATGGCCTCCAGGGAGTAGCTGGCACAGCGCAGGGCGCGGATCATCATCAGCCGGTCCAGGTCGCCGCCGTCGTACACGCGCAGACCGTTCTGCATGCGGCCCGGGCGCAGGAGGCCGTTGCGCTCCCAGTTGCGCAGGGTGTCCAGCGATACCCCCAGACGCGCCGCGATTTCCCGGCGGGTCAGGCAAAGATCCTCGTGCCTTGTGGCGCCTGCGTGAATCCGCCGGGCCACCCGGATAGCCTCCGCCGCGTTGGTGATTTCCTCCCCCACCTGCCGCCGGTAGGCTTCCGCCAGCTGCAGTGCGCGGTCATAGTCGCCCAGCGCGGAGGCCTTCACCGCCTCCACCATTTTCTTCCGCAGCCCGTTCTACAGCACCTCCGTCCGGAAGGCCACGCGAACCAGCCGCAGCTGGGCCAGGTGGACTTCCGTGAACACCCGGTAGCCGTTGGCCTTCCTCTGCGCCCGGGAGATCAGCTGCCATGCTTCATACAGCCGCACGGTGTTGGGGTGGATGCCCAGGAGCCGGGCGATTTCCGAGGTTGTGTACGTTTTCATCTGCATTTCCCGCATATGCCCGCTCGGGCAGGTGATTCCCGTCGTCTTGCTGAACGCTTCATCGCCTGTGCTTCATAGCATACTTTGCCCTTCGGCGCAAGGCTTGTCTGACTTTCCGCCGAGGCACCGCACCGGCCTGACTCTGCCAATGGCCATGCAGCGCCATCAGACAAGTGCGCCCGACGATCCTTCGAGCATCGGGCGCACAAGATTTCCCTGCACAATGGTTTAGCCCCAGTCATCCTCCTTATTTCAGATACTGCGCCACATGGTTTGCGATCTCCTTGACGGATTCCAGGCCCGTGTTGATGCACAGATCGTACTTGGCCTTGTCGCCCCACTTCTGGTCGGTGCAGTAGCTGTAGTAGCTGGCACGGTGCCTGTCCACTGCCTGAATGTGCTGGCGCAGCTCCTTGTCGCTCATGGTTTCATGCTCCGCGCCCTTCTGGCGGCAGCACAGCATCCTGTGCTCCATGTCCGCATAGACGAAAATGCGGAAGGGCTGATACGCCCGCAGCATCCAGTCCGCACAGCGTCCCACAATCACATAGTCCGCCTTGTCGGCCAGCTCACGGAGCCAGATGAGAACGCCGCTGACCACCGCGCCGCGCCCGACAGAGACGATGAATGACATTCTCGGCTGCAGAAGCGCCTGGAAGTAATAGGTCGAGAAGATGTTCAGCGGCAGCAGCAGGAAGGATATGCCGTAACGCCGGATGATGGACAGCGTAATGGCGAGGATCTCCTCCGTGGGCTGCATGAAGACATAGGTGAACAGATTCGGCACAAAGACGCAGATGGCCGTCCAGATCAGCCCGAATACTGCCGCGGTGCCCAGCGCGTATTTGAACGTTTCCCGGATGCGGTCAAAGCGGTTCGCCCCGAAGTTGACCGAGAACATCGGCTGGGAGGCCTGTCCGATGCTGTACGCACAGCACTGCACAAAGGTGCTGATGTTGATGATGATGCCGTAGACGGACAGGGCGTTCGTGCCGAGATACGTGAGAATCTGCCGGTTGAACAGCACCGTCAGGATGCCCATCGCCACGTCGATGAAGAAGGTGGAAAAGCCGGTGAGCGTGATTTTGCCCAGCTTGTGCCACAGGCGCGTTGGCCGCACCAGGCGCAGCGTGCATTTGCGGCTGAAGAAGTGCGTCAGCATGACGCTGACCGTCAGCAGGCAGCCCAGGCAGGTCGCCAGGCCTGCGCCCATGATGCCCAGATCCAGCACGAAAACGAGGATATAGTCGCCGAACACGTTGAAGATGCCGCCGCACAGTACGGCCCTGGTCGCCAGGCCGGGGTTGCCGTCGTTGCGCAGGAAGGCGGACAGCAGCTGGCTGAACAGGAACAGCGGCACGAAGAACTTCACCGGCAGCACATAGCGCCTGGCCAGAGGCGTCAGGCTCTCCTCCGCGCCGAAGAGCAGCAGCAGCTCCCTGTCAAAGAAGATCAGCGCCAGCCAGGTGATCATCGCCAGCACGGACACGCCGATCACCGCCGCGGTGAAGTACTCGTTGGACTTGGCAAGGTTCTTGTCCGACTTGCCCCGCAGCGTGCTCATCAGGACGCTGCCGCCAATGCCCATCAACAGGCCCAGACTGTAGATGATGTTCCAGATCGGGCTGATGACGGCCATGGCCGCCGTGCCCTGCGGGCCCTGATGTAGAGCGGTCTGATCCTGCCCTGCAGAAGATCCACTGGTTTATCCTCCTTCTTACCTGAAGTCGATGCCGTTGCGCTCGGAGCGTTTCATCAGCCCCACGGCGATGATCAGCACCATGGCCTACGCAATGCCGAAGGTGTGCCAGATGACGTCGCCGCCCAGGATGCGGGGCAGCAGCAGAATGATCAGCGTGTTGAACACGAAGCTGCGCAGGATACTGATGATGTCCGCCTTATGCGAGCGCTTGGTGGAATACATGTAGGACGAGATGTTCGTCGTCAGGCCCACCACCACAAAGGCCCAGCTGTACGGGGGCATCACGCGTACCGTGTAGTCCAGTGTCGTCTGATCCGCGCCAAAAAGCGCGCAGACCGCGCCGCCCACCACAAACAGCGCGCCGTTAATGACAAGGCTGTTCACCAGATTGATGATGCTCCCCGCCCGGAAATAGTACCTGAGCGATTTCTCGTCCTTCGCGCCGTAGCTCTGCCCGTACAGCGGCTGCAGTCCGTCGGACACGCCGAAGAACACGCCCATGGAGAACGTGGCCACATAGGAGATGATGGAATACGCATTGACCGCGATATCGCCAATCTGCTGGGAAAGCATCTTGTTGATCCACAGCGTGGTCATGGGGTTGGCAAACTGCGCGATGCAGGCGGGAAGTCCAAGCACGGCAATCTTATGCAGCAGCGCGCCGTCCACGCGGAAGCGGCAGAACCGCAGCACGCCCTTCTTCCGCAGAAAATGCGACAGGATGATCAGGAACGTGACCAGCTGAGAGACGCCGGTGGCGATGGCCGCACCCGCCACGCCCATCTGCAGGGGGAAGATCAGCAGATAGTCGCCAATGATGTTGACGACCGTGCCGATGACCGTCGCCGCGCTGACCAGCACGGGAGAGCCATCGTTGCGGCAGAAGCCCTGCAGCGCAGTGGACAGCCCGGACGGTATGATGAACACGGAATACCAGATCAGATACTCCGTTGTCAGCGGATAGAAGGTGTCGCTGGCGCCCATCAGGCGGCACAGCGGCCCGGTCAGACAGGTGCCAGCCAGCATGAGCGCCGCTGAGATGACGATGGTACCCGTCACCGCGTGCATGAACGCATGGTTGGCGCCCTGCGCATCACCTCGTCCCAGGCGCACCGCAATGATGACCACGCCGCCGATGGTCGTCAGCTGAAACAGCGCATTGACGACCATGACGAAGGGCATGACCAGATTGACCGCGCCCAGGGCATTGGTGCCCACGCCCCGTCCGACGAAAATGCCATCCACAATGGTAAACAGAAAGAAGCTGATGCTTCCCATCATCGTGGGAATGACATACCTGTTGAGTTTTTTGCCCGTTCGTTCAAGGGTATCCCTCCTGATCCAAAAGACCTTCTGCCGTTTCTGCCAAGCCCTGCATGCTGGAGACTGCCTCTGCCATCCCGGCAGCGGGGGTGAGCGGCCATTCCCACGTGCGGCCGGGTTCACGCTCCACAGGCGCTGCGCCTGTCAGGCTGCCGGTTGACGCTTCTCGCTGCCGATGAAAAAATGCGCCCGGTATGAACCGAGCGCACTCGACATCTTCCTCGATCCTGCCATTGCGATGGCAGATCCTCCGATGACAAATCCGGCAGAAGGTCTGATTTTTGGCTGCCGACGGGCAATCCTCCGCAAAACAAAAGGGCCGGACAGGTGCGGACATTTCAGTCCGTGCCTAATCCAGCCCATCATTTCTATCAAATGATTTGCCCTCCGAGCAAACACCTGGTACTATAGGTGCGTTTTCGCTCCTTGTCAAGCGGGGAATCGAAAAAAGCTGCCGACTTCCTGCAGATAGGATCAGGAACCAATGGTCTTCATCCTGCGCTGCATTCGTCTGCAAGGTTTTTCCGGTACACCTTGGTGGGCAGGCCATGCTCATACACCGCGTTGCCGATATGGATGAACCCGAACCGCTCGTAATAATTCACATGCTCCGTCACCAGGTACAGTTCGGAGAAGCCGCTTGCCCTGGCTTGCCTGCAGGCATGCTCCAGCATGATGGGGCTGTACCCCTTCCCCCGATGGCCGTCGAAGATCAGGACGATGCCCAGCCAGACGCGTCCCGCCGGGCAGTCCCGAATGATCTCGTGGTCAGACAACGCGTAATATCCAACCACCTCGCCATTTCCGTCAAAGCACATCCACACCTGCGGAAGCCCGTCCATGCCGCACTCGCTCACCCGCATGGCGAGCCACCCATACACTTCCTGCCAGTCGGAGTTGGCCCGCATCCTGTCCATCAGCAGCTGCCCAAGCTCCGGATGCTCCCCGATTAAAGAAAATGTCAGTTCCGTCATGCTTGTCACTTCACTTGCCAGATCGCGCCAGCGGCTTTGGCGGCTGGCGCTCAGTTGACATACTGTCTATCCCAACTGACGGCGGATTGCAAGCAGATCGTTTTCCTGGCCCGCATGGCGCAAGTAAGCGCAGGGTTGATCGCACCCGGACCCTGCACCTGCCGCAACAAAAAAGGAAGCAGTCTCTTCAACTGCTTCCAATGGTGAGCCCGGCGGGATTCGAACCCACGACCTTTTGATTCGTAGTCAAACACTCTATCCAGCTGAGCTACGGGCCCACGGCTGTCCGGCGGCGGCAAGGTGATGAGTGAGCCCGGCGGGATTCGAACCCACGACCTTTTGATTCGTAGTCAAACACTCTATCCAGCTGAGCTACGGGCCCACATGCCGCTTGCCACGGAGTGATTGCATCACTCGCTGACAGCTTGTTTATCATATCATTCCTGCCCGGATTTGTCAACCCTTTTGGCGAATTTTCTTTACTTTTCTTCCTCCGGCTTGCGGGCCTTCGGATAGACGCCCAGCAGCCGCAGCTCCCGGGTGAAGGGTGCGGCGTCCGCCATGGCGGCGCTCAGGTGCGCGGCATCCATGGCGCCCTCAAAGTCGGCGGAGAAGAAGTAGGTGAAGGTGGTCTCCGGCATGGGGCGGCTCTCGATGCGGGACATGTTCAGCCCGCTGCTGGCAAAGGATGCCAGCACCCGCACCAGCGCGCCCACCTCGTTGTTCACGGTGAAAACCACCGTGGCCTTGCTGGGCTCAGCCAGGGGCGTATCCTCCCTGGAGAGGATGAAGAACCTGGTAGTGTTGTGGTTGCTGGTCTGAATGTCCCGCCGGAGGATGGTCAGCCCGAAGGCCCTGGCAGCCTCCACGCTGGCGATGGCCGCGCAGGAGGGATCGCCCTTCTCCGCCACCTCACGTGCGCTGATGGCCGTGTTGGCGGAAGGGACAATCTGCACGCCCTTCATGGTGGACAGGAACTCGTCGCACTGGGCGATGGCCTGCGGATGGCTGGCCACCTGCCGGATGCCCGGCAACGTTGCGCCGGGGATCGCCAGCAGTTGATGCCGCACGGCCTTCATGGTTTCGCCCACAATGTGCAGGGGCAGCTTCTCCAGCAGGGAGTAGGTGGGCAGCACCGCCCCGGCAAAGGAGTTTTCCACCGGCAGCAGCGCGTAATCCGCCCTGCCGTCCACCACAGCCTGGGCCGCTTCCGGGAAGGTGGGATAGCCCACGCATTCGCCCTGGGGGAAGGCCTCCTGGGCCGCCGTGGCCGAGAAGCTCCCCTGGGTGCCGGGGAACGCGATTACCTGACGCATGCCGCCCGCTCCTTCCACAAGTCCATCACGCCGATGGCCGCCATGGCCTCGATCACCGGCACCGCCCGGGGCAGGATGCAGGGATCATGCCGCCCGTGGACGGACAGTGTCGCGTCTTTGCCATCGCGCAGGGAGACCGTCTGCTGCTCCCGTGCGATGGAGGGCGTGGCCCGCAACGCGCAGCGGAAGATCACCGGCATGCCATTGGTGATACCGCCGTTGATGCCGCCGGAATGATTGCTGGTGGTCACCACCCGATCCCCGTCCATGCGGAAGGGATCGTTGGCCTGGCTCCCACGCAGGGATGCAAAGCCGAAGCCCTCGCCGAAGGCCACGGCCTTCACCGCAGGCACGGAGAACAGCAAATGGCTCAGCACGCTTTCCACGCTGTCGAAGAAGGGCGCGCCAAGACCCGCAGGCAGGCCGGTAATCATGCACTCCAGCACGCCGCCCACCGAGTCCATATCCGACCGGGCCGCAAGAACCTCGGCCTCCATGGCCTCATCCAGTCCGTCGCGAAGGACGGGCAGATGCATGCCCTTCAGATACCCATAGTCGGCATCGGGATCCGCATCCATAAAGGAATCATCCGTCACGCTGCCCAGCTGCTGAATGTGGCAGGCGATCTTCACGCCCTTGTCCTCCAGCCACTGGCTGCACAGGGCCCCCGCCAGGGTGATGGGCGCAGTCAGCCGCCCGGAGAAGTGTCCACCGCCCCGCCAGTCCTCATAGCCGAAATAGCGCACATGCCCGGTATAGTCCGCATGGCCGGGGCGCACCAGATCAACGCCCTCGCCGTAATCCTGGCTGCGGGTGTTGGTGTTGCGGATGATGGCGCAGATGGGCTGCCCCGTGGTGCGGCCCTCCATAACGCCGGAAAGGAACTCCGGCGCATCCGGCTCCCGGCGGCTGGTGGTCATTTTGCTCTGGCCGGGAGCCCGCCGGGCCATTTCCGCAGCCAGCCGGGGCATGTCGATCACCATGCCCGCAGGAAAGCCGTCCATGGTGATACCGATGGCCTCCCCATGGCTCTGTCCGAAAAGGGAGAGCTTCAGCCGCTCCCCGTAAAAGCTGCTCATGCCATCTTCCCTCCCAGGGATGCGTAGGCTGTCAGATAATCCGGCCAGGACTTGTTCAGCGCCTCCACGCCCTCCACGGTGACCGGCTCCTCCGCCAGGGTCGCCGCCAGGGACAGGAGCATCACCATCCGGTGGTCGTTGTAACCGTCCAGGGTCACGCCGCCCTTGAGACGCGCCACGCCCTCCACCACGATATCGTCCCCATCGGCCCGGGCCTTGCCACCCAGGGCGTTGAGTAGCTCCACCGTGGCCGCCAGGCGGTCGCACTCTTTCAGGCGCAGACGGCCGCAGCCGGTCAGGCGGCTCTCGCCCTGGGACAGCTGGCAGGTCAGCGCCAGTACAGGGGCGATGTCCGGGCAGTCGTGCATATCCAGCACCGCGCCGTGCAGGCCATTTCCCCGCACCGTGATGCCCCGCTCGTCCTCCGTGACCTCCGCGCCCAGCGCAGAAAGGTGCCTGAGCACCGCCCGGTCGCCCTGGGTGGTCTGAGGCATCAGCCCGGTGACGGTCACCTCATGCCCCAGCGCGCCCGCGCACAAAAGCACCGCTGCCTGGGAGTAGTCCCCGGACAGGCTGCCGCTGCGGGCCTGATAGGTCTGCCCGCCGGGAATCCGCCAGCTGAAGGGCGCGACCTCCTCAATGACGATGCCGCTTTGCTGCAGGGCCTCCACCGTCATGCGGATGTACCCGGCGGATTCCACCGGGGTCTGCACGGTCAGGGTGGAATCGTCGCCCAGCAGGGGCAGGGCGAACAGCAGCCCCGACACAAACTGGCTGGACACGTTGCCCGGCAGCACATAGCTGCCCGCCGTCAGTGAGCCCCGCACGGTCAGCTCTGCCGCGCCGTCCGCGCCCACGCCCATGCGCCATTGCGCCCCCCGGGGCACGAACAGGTCCCGGTACACGTCCATGGGCCGCTTGCCCAGCCGCCCGTGCATGCGGAACACACCGCCCCCCGTCACCGCCATGGCGATGGGCACAAAAAAGCGGAGCGTCGAGCCGCTCTCACCGCAGTCCAGGGAGGGCATCCGCCGGGGCTTGTGCGCCCAGCCGGTGACCGTCAGCCGGTCGCCTTCCTCCTTCAGTTCCGCCCCCAGGGCCGTCAGGCACCGGGAGGTCGCCGCCATATCCGCCGAGTCCATAAAGCCGGACAGGACGGTGGTTGCGTGGGTCAGCCCCGCGCAGATCATGCGCCGGTGCGCCTCGGACTTGGAAGCCGGCGCAGCCAGCACGCCTTTGAGTACCGCCGGATAAAAGGTTTTATTCATCGGAAGCAATGCTCCTTTGCATCATCAGGGTGATGCTATCATACCATAGCAGGGAGGGGTTGTCACGTTTTCTTGCTGTATTTTCAGCAAAACATAAGAAAAAGCCCCCGGTCCGGCCGGAGGCAACGGGGACGGACGGCACAGGCTGCCGCGCCGTCCTCCATGTATATTCATGCATGCTTGCGGTATCTCTTCCGCTTAGCCCCGGGGCTCCTGGCAGAGCCGGGCGCGGATGCTGGGGCAGGAGGCACAGCCGCCCTCCCCCGTTTCCCGCAGGCTGGAGGGCAGGCAGTCGCCCACCTCCTTCATCACCGCTACGACCTCGTCCGGGTCGATGGGGCAGCGGATGCCGCTGAGGGCCATGTCCGCTGCCGTGAAGGCCACGCCAGAGGAGCCCACGTTGCGGTACACGCAGGGCACCTCCACCAGCCCGCCCACCGGATCGCACACCAGGCCCAGCAGGTTCATGAGGGCGAAGGCCGCCGCATCGGCACACTGCTGGGCCGTGCCCCCGTCCAGGAAGCACAGCGCCGCTGCCGCCATGGCTGCCGCAGAGCCGCACTCCGCCTGACAGCCGCCCTCCGCGCCGGAGATGCTGGCCCGGGTGGCGATGGTCTGCCCCACCGCCGCCGCCACGAACAGCGCATCCACCGCCTTGCGTTCGCTGATGTTTCTTTCCTCCATCATAGCCAGCACCGCGCCGGGCAGGATGCCGCAGGCGCCTGCCGTGGGCGCAGCCACAATTTTGCCCATGCAGGCGTTGCATTCCGCCGTGGCCAGGGCGTAAACCTCCGCCTTGCCCAGCAGACTTCCGCACAGAGACTTCCCTGCCTGCAGCCGCTGGAGAAACACCGCCGCCTGTCCGCCGCTGAGCCCGCTGACGGAGCGCAGCGTCGCGTCCAGGCCGTCCTTCACGGCCTCCTGCATGCAGTGCAGGTGATGCAGCATTACCTCGCGGACTTCCTCCACCGTCATGCCGGACTCATGGGCCTGCATCTGCACCGCCGCGCCCGCGATGCTGCCCTTGCCCGCCATGTTCACCCATTCCTTCAGGGTAAAGTCCATCAGCACGCCCTCCTTCTCAGGAAGATGGCGCTCTGGATGCCCTCCACCGCGCGCACCTCCGCCAGCATGTCCTCATCCAGCAGGCCGTCCAGCTCCAGTACCATCATGGCGTCCGCCCCTGCGCCCCGCCGGTACACCGACATGTTGCCGATGTTGATCCGCCCCCGGGCCAGCACGCCCGTCACCGCGGCGATCTCGCCCGGCGTATCCTTGTGGTGGATGATCAGCGTGTTCTCCTTGCCGGTGAAGGTGACGTTCAGCCCGTCCAGCCGGTGCACCTCGATGTTTCCGCCGCCCACGGAGGCCGCCTCCATGGTCAGCTGCCGTCCGGTCACGCCGATGACGTTCAGCCGCACGGTATTGGGATGCGCACCGCGGATGTTCAGGGGCGTGAACTGCAGGGCCATTCCTGTTTCCGCCGCCAGCTCCAGGGAGCTGCGCAGCCGGGGATCGTCCACCTGCATGCCCATCAGCCCGCCCACAATGGCCCTGTCCGTGCCGTGGCCGCGATAGGTCTTGGCGAAGGAGCCATGGAAGCCGATATCCGCGCTGACAACGTCCTCCCCCAGCAGCATGCGCGCCGTCAGGCCGATGCGCGCCGCGCCCGCCGTATGGGAGCTGCTGGGGCCGATCATCACCGGCCCGATCAGGTCAAACAGATCCATCCGGATCACCGCCTTCATCTGTATCGGATGCCAGGCATCCGCCTTCCTATTGTACATCATGACCCGGCTTTGGTCAACGGATGCAGGCATGCGGAAAATTCCTGTAACTTTTTTTGCAATAACTCTTGACACAGAGGGCCTTTATGGTTATAATATTCATCGTTGCGGTTGACCCACCGCAATGTGGAGAGTTGGCTGAGTGGTCGAAGGCGCACGACTGGAAATCGTGTTACGGCTTATACCCGTACCAGGGTTCGAATCCCTGACTCTCCGCACGAAACTCCTTGCAGAGCATCTGCAAGGAGTTTTTGTTTGTCCTTCAAAGCATACACAACTGCCCAGAATGACTCGTCCGGCTTATCGGCACAAGCATGATCGCCAAACACGAGGCAGCCGTGCAGGCAGACATCATTCCTCAAGGCCATCACATTGCCCGGCATTCCATGGAACCACACAAAAAAGCCAGCAATGCACTGGCCTTGGATAGTCACACAGACGTTGGAGAAGTCTTGTCAGAGAATTACTGAATCCCGGGCTGGCTGTCCTGGTCAGTCGATTTTTCAGGAGTTTTCCCATCCCGGTCAATCCCCCGCGGCATCCGCCGACCGCATGATGCTGCCACTGCATTTGCACACGCTCGTGTCCCTTCGGGAGCAGCATCTTCCGCCATGCTCCCGCTTGTTTCAGCGTGTATATACCCCGATCGCCGCCGCCATGAAAGCCGCCGTACCTGCGCCGTATTCATCAATGTTCTGCGTGAAGCGCTCGTCGCCGATATACATCTGGCCCAGGCAGGAAAGGATTTCCTTCGTGCAGGTGTAGTAATGGGCCGTGATGTATTCCTGCCATCTTTTCACAAGGGCCTGCGCCTCTGCGCTGTCCGGAGCCAGGAAACGGTTCCTGCCAAATTCGCTGAGGATCATCGCACCCTCGCCCTCCAGCATCTTCTGCTGTGTATCGCTGCGGTGGGACGCCTTCTTCTCATACTCGGCATAGGCAGCCGTTGCGCCCCAGCGCTGCTTCGCTTCTTCAGCGTACTTCTTTCTCGTTTCCTCAATCTGCGTCGTATCAAATTGCCTGAAACTCATGTCGTGTTCTCCCTTCAGGGTCTTGTCCACCAGCGCTATCAGGCCGTCAAGCCTGCTTCGCTTCTGCATAAGAAGCTCCTTTTGTTTCCGCAAGGCGCTTTCCTGCTCATAGGCGGGATGCTGCATGATTTTACGGATATCCTCCAGCGGGAAGTCGAGCTCCCGGAAAAACAGAATCTGCTGCAGAACCGCCAGATCCGATTCATCATAGACCCTGTAGCCCGCTTCCGTGACCTGACTGGGCTTGAGCAGCCCAATCTCGTCATAGTAATGCAGCGTGCGGACGGTAACGCCCGTCAGCTTCGCTACCTCGCTGATCTTCATTGCCAGAAGTCCTCCGTCTGCCTGATGATTTCCGCAGTGGGCGTGACCGTCGCATCATAGATGGATGCCCCTGTTTTCTTCAGGTAATGGCGGATCAGCGCATAGCCGCAGGCGTACCCGCCGCAATAGGGCATCCCGATGGGCTGACCGCCCCGCAGCGCCATGATCTCATCGCCATAGAGATAGGCGGACAGCGTTTGAAAATCGCTGGTCGTCAGGTTCTCCCGGATGAGCGGCTTGACGACGTCCCGCAGGGTTTCCGGCGTGGTATCCCTGACCCACTTGCCCACCTTGTCCTCACCGAACAGGGTGGCAGCAAAGGTTTCAGCCAGGCCCTCCGATACGATCATGTCCGCCAGGGTAATCCGGCTGCTCCACTGCATGAACTGCCAGCGGACGTTGTGATTGGTCTCATGGGCCAGCGCCACCGGCAGCAAGAGGAGCGACCGCTCATTGGGGACAACGGAGCCGATGATATATCCGGGAATTCCGCCGTCGCCGCAATAATCGCCGGCCATGACCGTCATGGGGCTGCGGGGGTCGCTCAGCAGCACCGTGAAGACATACTCCTGCTTCGGTAATCTGATCCCGTGTTGCTCAAAGCCCGTGAGCGTGCGGCGGATGCTGTCTTCGCACGCAGCCCAGAAGGCGTCACGGCTGATCTGATCGATTTCCCCGCTGCGTTCCCCGGTGATTTGCGCCGGCGTATAGTAGCCGCTCATGGCAGCGGCGGACACCACATCCCAGCCGCCTTCGGTTTCCGCCCTCAGGGGCGCGCCGACACATGCCCACTTGAAGGCAAAGGGGCCCATCAGCCCGTCGCGATACAGGCGGTCCTTTTCGTCAGGGGCCGCGCGCATCATTTCCCGGTAAATGCCGTCAGACCGGATGGCTGTAATATGCATATGAAAAACCTCCGTTTTGTTGACTCGTGTCCGGACACAGTGACAGCATACACTATGACGCAGCGTAAGAGTCAATAGGTTTTCACCCATCAGCCATCCTTTTTTCGAGAAAAAGCGCAAGGCTCAGGATGCACGCCGGTGGATCCTGAGCCCTGCCGTTATGGCGGTCATTGCCTGATGTCAAGGACAATGCTGCCGCTGGTGGTGGTGATTTCGCATTCGCCTCCTGCTGCGGAGGCAGGAATGCTTACGCTGCCGCTGGTGCTGTCCGTCATGAAGATCTTGCCGGAAAGAATCGTTCCCTTCACAGTGCCGCTGATGGTGGCAATCCTGATGGCGCCGCCGTCGCAGCCGTCCAGCGAAACGCCGCCGCTGACGCTTTTCGCGTACAGACGCTTTTCCGCAATCGCATCAGTCAGTTCGATGGCTCCGGCCGTGGTTCTGGCAGAAAACTCGCCGCATCGAATATGGGAAAGAAGTACCCTGCCGCTGGTGGATTTTGCAGCAAGCGTTTCCGGCGAAGCATTTTCAATGTCAACGCTGCCGCTGATGCTTTCCGCCTGCAGCTCATCCTTCGCATCGGACAGCATCCTGACGCTGCCGCTGGTACTCTTCAGGCTGACACGATCAAAGGTGAAGCCCTCGTCCACCTGGATGCTGCCTGCCGTGGAATAGCACGTGAGCATCCCATAGGCATTCTCCGGCAGATAGACCTCCACATCCGGGATATCCAGGGAGACGCCGAAGCGCTGGTACCACTTTCTGCGGTCATGGCGCTGGACGCTGAGTTCGCCGCTGCTGACCGTGACCGTGTGCCGGATGCTGCCGTCCCGCCTTTCCTGGCAGACGACCTTGCACCGGCCGTCCGCGGCGCGCAGAATGCGTACATTGCACTCAACATCCTCCACCCGGATATTGGAAAACGCCTCTGTTACGTCAAAGGTTTTCACATCATACGCCAGTCCCTTCCCATGCGCCATATCATCCCCCCCCTTCACCGCCGCAGCGGCTGTCATGAGTCCCCACAGTGCCGCCAGCAGCAGCAATGCGCACAGCACCGTTTTCCCTGTCCTTTTCATCTTGTCGCCTCCCCTGTCCGAAACAGAGATTCATCGCTGACCGCATACACATCGCTGAAGCGCCTGCAGCGCTCCCCCGTCATCAGTCTTCCGGCCGGCGGGGAATCACGATGGCGGCGATGATATACGCCAGAACGCCGCTGCCGCCCAGCGCGCTGAACAGCACCCACCCCAGCCTCACCAGCGTGGGGTCGATGTAGAAATACTCTGCGATACCGCCGCACACGCCGTCAATCATCTGGTCGTTGTCCGATTTATACAACCTCTTGCTCATACCTTGCTACCTCCATGTTTCATGCACTGGTTTCAACCTGCGCTCCTATCATACAGAAAAACGCGCCTGACGGATAGGCGCGTTTTGCAGGGGATTGTGTCCGTTTTATAGCTTGCCCGGGCCGTCACCAAATAAGCAGAGCGTGAACATCTTTTCCGATGTCACACTCCGGGTATCCTGCATCGGCAGGGTGTATTTTCTCCGATCAGCACGCTGGTTCTTATTGACCCTTTTCCCAGTGGAAGCTGCCAGTTATCGTTTTTCTCCCCCATCTGCCTCCAGGAAATCCCGCCGGTACTGGGACGGCGTGACGCCCTCCGATTTCTTGAATACCTTGGTGAACACCCGGTAATCCCCGTAGCCGGACTGCTCCGCCACCTCCGCGATGGAAAGCGGGGTGGTCAGCAGCAGCTGCTTCGCCTTCTCCATGCGGATGCTGGTCAGGTAGGCCAGGAAATTTACGCCGATCTCGCTTTTGAACAGCTGGCTGATGTACTGCGGGTTCAGGTGGAACTGCTCCGCCAGCACGGACAGGCTGACCTCCTCCGCCAGATGCTCCTGCAGGTACCGGGTCAGGCCGGTGATGGTGCGCTCCTCCTGCTTCTCCGGCTCCGCCGCGGACGACACCCGCCGCTCAAACAGGGAGATCTTCAGATTGTCGATGCAGCTGCCGAACTCCTCGTAGTTCACGGGCTTGAGGATGTAGTCCGTGATCTGCAGCCGCAGCGCCTCCCGGCAGTAGGAAAAATCGTCGTAGCCGGACACGATCACAAAGGCGGTATTGGGGTGCTTGATCCGGCTGAGCTGGATCACCTTCAGCCCGTTCATAATGGGAATATTGATGTCCATGATGACGATATCAGGGCGCAGGGCGTCGATTTTCGTCAGCGCCTCCATGCCGTCGCCGGCCTCGCCCACCACCTCGCAGTCATGGGCCACCCAGTCAAAGAGCCGCTTGAAGCCCTCGCGGATCATTATCTCATCATCCACCAGAAGCACCCGCAGGTTTTTCATTGTTCATCCTCCTTCATGGGCAGCAGCAGGTGCGCCGTCACGCCGCCTGTTTCATTCTCCGTGTAGGAAAGGCCGTATTCCCGCCCGCAGAGCAGCTTGATCCGCTTCTGCACATTCAGGATGCCGATGCTGTTGCCCTCCAGCTTGGCCGGCTGCCTGGAATAGGTCAGCAGTATCTGGTCGATGGCGGCCTTCTTCCCTTCCGCAAAGCCGCTGCCGGTATCGCTGACCAGGATCTCCAACCGGTTCACAGACGTTTTCCGGGCTGTGATACGCACCTCGCCCCGGTAGCCCTTGTTTTTCAGGCCATGAAGGAGGCTGTTTTCCACAATGGGCTGCAGAATGAAGTTGGGCACCTGCACGCCGCCCAGCTCGGGGTCAATATCATATTCGCACCGCAATTCGGGATAGCGGTAGCACATCAGCGCCATGTAGGCCTCCAGCAGCTCCATCTCGTCATCCAGGGTGACCATGGTCCTGTCCACCTTCACGCTCAGCCGAAAGAAATCCACCAGCCGCATGAGCAGAGTGGCAACCGTTTTATCGCCGGTCAGCTGAGCCTGGATGCGGATGGTATCCAGCGTGTTGTAGAGGAAATGCGGGTTGACCTGGCTTTTCAGGTACAGCATGGACATCTTCTGCTCCGTCAGCTCCGCGCGGAGGATGTCGGGGTTTTCCAGCGTCAGGTAGAAGGACAGCGTCATCAGCGTGATGCCCATGCCGCTGATGAGCCAGGTGTGTCGCAGCCCCTGCAGGACGCAGACGGTCACCTCAATGAGCAGCGCTGAACCAATGGCAAACTTCTTTTTCCGATCAATCTGCCGCCAGTTGACGGCAAGCAGTCCCGCGCACAGCAGCAGATAGAACGCCACGCCGCAGTAGGGCACCAGCATGTACAGCCCGGAGGAATAGTTGCCTTCCGGGGTCACGGTGTAGGAAATGGGCAGCAGGAAATTGCCCAGCTCCGCCACCGCCAGGAAGGCCTTCGCAGGCCCGTCCAGCCGCCGGGGCTTGCCGGTCTCCTCCTCCACCAGAATGGCGATGTACTGATAGAACAGGTAGATCACCAGCACCATGCTGCCCAGAAACAGCCTGTGAACAGCATCGTTCAAAAGCTTGGGTACAGCCTCCAGATGATGCACGGTGTATACCGTAACGCCGTCCAGCACCAGATGGATCAGCACAACAACCAGCAGCATCGAAAACGTCCTGTGCAGCGGCGTGCTTTTCCGCCCGGCGGAGAAATAGACGCAGGCAACAAAGGCCAGCACCATGAAAAGCGCAATCTCCATTCGCAGCATGACCGATCCCCCCTGCTCCTTATTGTAATGCCTTCTGTCCGTTTTGCATAGGGTGCGCGTTGCAGGAAATGCAATCTTTTTTCACCTGCCCGGAGCAGCATCCCTTGCCGGATCATCCGTGCGGCAGAAGCGCGACGCTGTCATCCATGCCGACCTGTGTACGCTCTGCCTTCACCGGCTTCCCTCCACGCTTGGAATGGCACATGTTGCCTCGTCATCGCACGGTACCCGTACCGGCTCATGACTGCGTCCCGGTGTACCATTGCAGGACTTCGGAGAGGTTCTCCGGGCGAACATAGCTGCCATCCCTGCTCAGCAGCGCCAGCATCCGCTCATCCTGCGCAGAACGCTCCTTCCGGGCGGCAAGCGCCCTGGTCAGCATGGAGATCATCAGCTTGTCGAGGCCCTGCAGTCTGCTGCGGTCGATGCCGCCCTGAAGCGTGAACAGCGGGATGTCCCTGGGAATGGCGGTTGCCCTGCGAACCTCGTCAAGCAGTGTGCCGGTATCGCAGAGCCCGACGCCGCAGACGGCGCAGATGGTAAACCGCTTTGCCGCCCTGGCATAGCCCTTGACATGGCTGGCGTGGATCCAGCCCAGATACAGCACCGGACTGCCTTCGGGGAGCCGCGCCTTGGCCTCCTCCGGTGCGTACGCCGGAAGCCCCGTCTGCTTTTCCAGCAGTAGAGCATATTGCCGGGTATGCCCGGCTTGGGACGTATAGATGATCGCCGTTGGTTTCATAACAGCTTCACTCCTTTTGCATGGGGTATGGCATCCGGCGCTTCCCTTGTGCACAGGGCGGATCCTCCATAGGCTTTCATACGGTCATCTCCGGTTCCGCTGCAAGGACGCAGCAGCCATGCGCCTTCTGCTATGAGGGCAGCGTCCCGCCAAGGCGCGTTCGGTGGCAGCCTTCGCCGGATTGTCCCGCCCCATCAGCAGATTTTGCATTCGCCCATCCGGCATTGCACATTGAGGCACGCGCTGTGCCTGATGTCCAGCAGACGATCCATTTCCTTCGCGACGGACGCATACTGTCCCTTTGTATGGTGAACCAGGACGTAATCAGCCTCCCGAATCTGCCCCGCGGCCTGCTGGCAGAATGCCCGCACAGGGGCTGCCAGCGAGAACACCCAGATCGGGGTACAGATCGTCACATGATCATAGACTGTCAGGTCAAGCGTCACAGGCTGTATGGGCATGGCCCAGCGATGCATGGCAAACCGCCCGCACCACCAGAAGCCCGCCGTGCCCCCGGTGCGCTCCGCAGCCTTGATTTCCAGAACCTGTGCTCCGGTGCGGTTGGCGGCTTCATAGGCCATCTTTCTCACATAGCCCATTCGGGAGAGGAACACCACCAGGCGGGTGCTGTCCGTGCCGATGTTGGGATAATCCGATTGCTCCACCCGAAACGCTTCCTGCTTGCAGAACACCCACGTCATGTATCCGGTGACGGCCTGGCAGAAGCCAAACACGAAGTAGATCGTCGACATGAAATTCATCGGGAAGATCACAAACTGGATGCAGATCCACAGCATCAGCGTGACGCCGAATACGCCGCCCAGCACAACGCCGCTCCTCCTTCGCTTCAGGAGCAGAACAGCCGCCGTCAGGTTGGTCAGCCCGTTGACCAGCAGCAGCGCAATCCCCGGAAATACGAAGTCCTGATACAGGTACTCCGCCAGGGGCATCACCTGGAAATACGGGAGCATGGCATCCATGCCCATCGCACGACCGCTGGGATCCAGCAGCATCCCGCTTGCACCGGCAACGGCGCCCAGTCCGATAAACAGCGTCCAGAACAGCAGCCAGCATCCTGCACGCTGCGCCCTTGTGTGCTTCGTCCTGTGTACCTGTCCCGCCATATGCTTCATCCTCATTCTCCTCACTTCAGTCAGCTGCCCGGCTCAAGGCAGGGGCCCGCGGCCGGGGAGCGTTCGCTCTCCCGCGCATCGGTTGTCTGCCGAGGGCGGCTGCGTTTCGTCCCGTCCGCTTCTGTATTGTACAGGAAGCAGCCTGCTGCATATAGGGGACTTTTGCATCCGTATGTGTCCGTTTTATAGGTATTCGCGAATCAATCCATACAGCCGGGTCAGGAGTGTTCCGTCTTCCGCCGGCAGACACCCCGTTTTCATCTGCAGGGCTGCCATCCGGCATGCAAAACGGCAAGGCGGAAGCAGCCTTGCCGGGTCATTCAGCGATCAAACCGATCATGGATTTGCTCCGGATCGCCCGGAGGCCAAACATGTACCATTTTCCCAGCGCAGGAGCATCCAACTGCAGCTTATCAGGCTTCCTCCTTGCGCCGTCCCAGATAGCGGAACACCCGATGCCGGTACGCCAGATATTCCTTGCCGAACGCGCTGGTCAGATAACGCTCCTCCTGCAGAATCTGCAGATGCAGCATAACGATCGCAAATGCAGTGAGCATCCCCGTCAGCAGGTTGCAGTACATGAGCAGCACGCCGATATACTGCAGATCGAAGCCAAGGAACGCCGGATTGCGGCTGTATCTGTAAATCCCGTCCGTCACCAGCTCCGTCTTGTCCTGAGCCGGGATGCCTGCCCGCCAGCTGTCCTTCATGCAGAGAACGGAGGTCAGAAAGATCAGGTCGCCCAGGGCCCCGACGCAAAACCCGGTCAGGCGGGCGCTGGCAGGCAGATGGCTCCACCCGAAGCAGATGGACAGCAGCTGCGCCGGGATGATGCCCACGGTGGCAATGCCCATCAGCGTTTCCACGGTGCGGGTCTGTGCGTCCTTTCCGCGTCCGAACTGCATGGTTCGGATGCCACGGCGTTTCTGCCACCATTGCTTGACAAGATAAATCCCATAGAATACCGCCAGGATCAGCAATGCCAGCAGGCGGTACGGCATGGATGCCTCCAGAGGATAGTGCATGATCTGCTCTCCCTTTGTCTTCCTTTATTTACGCTTATTTACGCTCCGGCAGGATAATCTGCAGAACCGTCACGCTGTTTTTTCCCCAAGGAACACATGAACGATGCCCACTGCATGCCGTGCCTCCACAACAATCGTGTAAACGCCGCTTTCCCGGATATTCACGGCAAAGTCCGTGGTTCCGGTGCCGTTCCCGCGATAGATGGACGTTCCGTCCGGCGCATGGATCTCCATGCTCAGCGAACCCTTCCTTGTTTCAAATTCAATGTGAAGGACGTCCCCCTTGTGCAGCGCCAGCGTGTGCTGATCGGTTCCATGCATTTTCCTGATATCCAGCAGATAGGCGTCCGGGTTTTTTACACGGCTGCCTGTAAAGCCCTCCTGATTGGACCAGGCCAGAAGCGCAGCCACCCCCATGAGAACCAGCAGGGGCAGCAGAAGCCATGCGGCTTTACTCCTTTTCATCATGGTTGTCACCCCGAGTGTCCTTCTGGATCCGGCTTCCGATAGCCAGACCGATCAGCATGCCGAGGGAGATTCCGAGGCCGGTGTTATTGCCGCAGGCCGTGCCAATGGCCGTGCCGAAGCACATGCCCAGGGCCATGCCCTCTGTGCCATAATCATCGGCTTGCTCTTTCTGCTTTTTCTTCCCCGCCCCTCTCGCAGCAAACACCGCAAGCAGCAGGCCCACCGCGATCCACGGCAGTGCCGCCCGAAGAAAATCCCATACAGCCTCCATCTTCCAAACACTCCTTCATACCATTCATGATCCGGGAACCCTGTCGCTGCGTACACCGTCGAACTGCGGCGCGTTGTCCCCGGCAAGCGCACCTCGCGCTTTGCGATCCTTGTCTATCATACATCAATCTGTCGGCTGCATATAGGCGCGTTTTGTATGCGTATGTGTTTGTTTTGTAGGTGCTGTGTTCCTCTTCTCCCGCCTCTGCGGTCTGAAAGCTGCAGCGGACATCCGCGAAAGCAGCAATCCGGTGCTTTCGCTGCCCGGTCGCCAATGCTTTCCTGCGCTGCTTCTGTGCTTGTTGCGCTCACGTCAAGCAGGGAATCCCCGGCAAAGCACCCGGACGCTTTCCAGGGATTCCCTCCACGCATGTATGCCTGTCCGTCATTGACCATTTTGGGACAGGTCACAGTCCACAAAGCGCAGGCGTCAACGACTACGGATTCCTTATTCCTCCAGCCTCCATCCCCAATCCCCGTGATAGATCATCTGCCGGGTCATACCGCCGTCGATGCAGATGTTTTCGCCGGTGATGAAGCCCGCCTTGTCCGAGCAGAGGAACAGCACCATATGGGCGATGTCCATGGGATGGCCCACCCGACCGGCCGGCTGCTGCGTGGCATCCGGCCCCTCGTAGACCCTGTACGCCGTATCAATCCAGCCGGGGGAGATGGCATTGACCCGTACCCGTCCGGCGAGGCTGACAGCGAGCGCGTGGGTCAGCGCTGCAATCCCGCCTTTGGCGGCGGTGTAGCTTTCGGTCTGCGGCTGGCTCATGCGATCCCTGGACGAGGAAATGTTGATGATGACGCCGCCGGGGGCGAAGTGCTGCGCAAACAGCTTGCTCAGATAGAACGGCGCCGTGACGCCCACGGACAGCGCGTACTGGAATTCCTCATAGGTGCATTCGTCGATCCCCTTCATCAGCGGCAGAGCGTTGTTGATCAGGAAGTCGATGCGCCCGTGCCTGTCCAGAACGGACTGGGCAAAGGCTTCCAGCGTCTCCTTTTTGCTGATGTCCCCGACGTAGTGTTCGCCCGGCGCGATGTCGATGATCTCCACCGCCGCGCCCTCTTCCCGGAAGGCTTCGGCGATCGCCTTTCCGATGCCGTGCGCGCCGCCCGTGATGACGGCGACCTTTCCTGCAAAGGCTGTGTTCATGGTGCAATTCTCCTTCTGCGGTTATGAATAGGGCGTAGAAACCGGTATTGATTGCTCAGTTGCAGCTGCTTTATAATCATGTGGCATGGACTCATGTAATCTGCACCTAAAGCACTCACAATACCCGATACCATTTCCAAAATCAGGCTTCACTTTTATACATTGGAATGGCTCACCATTTTCATTCTGAATGCAATACCAGCAGAAATCGCAGATGGGGTCACACACAGCATCGTTGCAGATATACACACTTTCACCTCCACAAATCCTGATTTATCGTGCTACGATATTTGTCTCTTTTTCCAACTCTTCCCGAATGTCCCTAATAAGCTATTCGAGAAAACCCTTGCATTTCCCGCAGCCCTTGCCCGCGCAAGCCTTCGCCTTACAGCACCAACTCGTACAGGAAAAAGTCCGCCCAGCCCGCATTGTCCGTATACCATCTCTGCTGTCCGCGCCTGCCAAAGCCGAGGGATTCGTAGAGACGGTGTGCAGGGATGTTGCTGGTCAGAGCATCCAGCCGCATAGCCCCTTTTCCCGCAGTCCGGCTCCGCCCGATGACCTGCCGCATGGTCTCGCGGCCGATCCCCTTCCCCTGACAATCCGGTGCGACGCAGAGCAAATGCACCACGGCAACCTCGTCATCCGCAAGCGGAAGGGCCCACTGCGTATCGTGATAGTCTTCTTGCTGGGGCGTCACAGCGACCGCGGAGACGAGGCTGCCGTCCTGTTTGCCCAGATACAGGACACCCCTTTCGATGTAGCCCCGAAGCATGGCGTCCGTGGGATGCTTGCCGTATGCCCAGCGGGTACAGGTGTCCATGTGCGCCGTGCGGGCGATGGCGTCCCGATAGAAGCGGGCGATCCGCTCAAAATCCTGTTCAGTTGCCTGAATCAACTTCATGCGGTTGCGGCGTCCTCCAATCCCGGCTTTCTCCGTTCTGTAAACTGGAATTTACCTAACTGTTTTACACGTTGGAATTTACTTCTTTGCCTTTATTATATTGAGCATATCTTTATAAGAAATACCGTTTATCGCAAGCACTCTGTTTTGCATAATAGCAAAACTCACGAACATACAAGCAATACCTAACAAACAGTCTTTTCCTGTTATCATTTTGTTTTCTGTTAAATAGTAAATGTTGAAAACAGATACAGCCAACATCATATATGCCGTAATCATTCCTGGAGTGTAGAATTTTTTCGCCTTGGACAGTTTGACGCCCATGGTATGTACCAAGCCTTCAAAAACGCCGAGAAAAACAGGAATCAAAGTCAAGAATACCACCGAATCAAAAAGATACGGAATGATATGAATAAGCAGAAGCAAAATGATGACTGGAATGTGGGACAGTTCCTTGGCGTCTTCGCTGAATTTCTTGCCAATCATTCCTTCCATAATTTTTACAAAACCACCAGGAAATCTGTTTTCTTCCCACTCATGTAGCGTGAAAAGAAACACATATGCTACAAGCATTTTTTGCGTAATTGATGGGATGGTATTAAAAATTGCAGCCATTGTAACAAAACCAAACATCAATGTGGTCAATGTTTCAAGATTGTACTTTATGAGAAATTTTTTCATATCGGTAATTCCTTTCTGAAGGTCGAGTATAAATGCACACAAATTCCGATTTATCGCGCTGCATGATTTGTCTCTTTCTCCATCTCTTCCTGAATGTCCCGGATCAGGTGTTCGAGAAAATCCTTGCATTTCCCGCACCCCTTGCCCGCTCCGGTTGCGTCCATGACCGCCTGCAGTGTATCCGCGCCGCTGCGAACGGCATCCTCGATCATGCCGTATGTGACGTTTCTGCAATGACATGCTTCTTTTCTGCGATTCATCAAATTGTCCCTCCTGAAAAATCTGATATTAACCGTATCTTTTTCCATACAGCCTGCGGGCCTCCGACATCCACCTTTCAATGAACTCTGTCTTTGCGCCGGTATAGGCGTCGCGGTTGTACTCATACTTTTTCCATAAGCCCAGCTTCAGCGTTTCATAAGCTCTGGCCACCTCCGGATGCTCGTTTAGGTAATCCCGGAAATACAGCTCATCGTTGTCGCCCGGCTGACGGATATGCAGGTGGTATACTTTGTCCGCAAAGCCCTCGGGGGTGTATCCCCGGTTGAGCGAAACCCTTTGGGGACCGGATGAAATCCGGACAAAGCCGTTCCTTTCGGCAAGGCCAGCCGCCCCTTCGACATCATTCGTCTCGACCAAAATGTCGACGATGTCCTTTGCCCGGATGCCCTGAATCGCGGTGCTCCCGATGTGGCTGATCCGATGGATGGGGCAGCCCGCAAAGATGCGCTTTAGAAATTCCTCCATCTCTGCATAGGACGCCGCCCACTTTTCGCTGTGCTCCACAAGGAATATGGGAAACAGTTGCCACAGCTCCTCCAAGGACATTTCGGATAGTGCTTTCATGTTTCTGCCTCCATAGCGCAGTACCTGATGCTCATTGTTTTTTCAGTCTAATCATTTCCGTATCCGCTTCTCTCCGTAGGATAAACCGCTGAACTGCGCAGGCCGCTTGCCCTCAGAACAGATCCAGCGCGTTGCTGAGATAGATTTCCTCCCGCACCTTCAACTGATGCTCGGGCTTTATCATGTAGTAGAGCAGAAATTCCAGAATCAGCGCGCTGCCCAGGCCACGGCCCTCGATCTTGAACTGGGTAAAGCCCATGGGCAGATAGGTGTTCACGATGTCGTGAATGCCGATGAAGCCGGGATTCTCCATGGCCTTGGAGAAGCGATACCCCTCGCCGGCGTTTGGCGCGGTACAGCGGTGCTCCGGACCGTTCTCGCCCAAAATCTTCCGGCTGACGGCCTCGTAGCACTGCTTTCTGTCCCGGCAG
>JAXEEE010000115.1:0-5730 GCA_034104265.1 Eubacteriales bacterium
AGTCTGCCGTTTCCATTGCGGATGCAGGCATCCGCTCGGAAACTTGCTTGGCTCAAGTGGAACGCTGGGCTGCCGCGACATCCCTGCGCAGGGGCTAACGCCGCCCCTGCACCCGCGCAAGGGGCTTCGCCCCTTGACCCGTTTCCGCTGGCGCGATTCCCTGCGGTTGACTTAACCTGTTACACCAACACCTTGCTCTCCCACTTGCCGGAACGGTAGCGCAGCACGAACAGCGTGATGCGGAACACCCAGTCGATCTCCATGGCTGTCCACACGCCGACCACGCCCCAGCCCAGACCCTTGGCCAGAATGTAGCCGAACACCACCCGGAACGCCACCATGGAGAACGCCGACACCGCCATGGTGTACTTGGCGTCGCCCGCGGCGCGCAGGGCGTTGGGGAAGGTGAAGGCCATGGGCCACAGGAACACGCAGCCCGCGCCGTGGATGCACACGCTGATGATGGCCAGCCGGGTGGCCTCCTCCGAGAGGTTGAACAGCCCGACCATCCACGGGGTGATCAGCAGCAGGATGATGTTCAGCGTGCTCATGCAGGCGTAGGTCAGCTGCATCAGCCGCTTGGTGTAGTGCCGTGCCTGGCCGAACTCCCGCGCGCCCACGCACTGGCCCACCACGGTGATCATCGCCAGGCCGATGGCGTTGCCCGGCAGGCAGTGGAAGGTGCTGATGGTGCTGGTCACGGCATTGGCGGCGATGTGCGCCGTGCCGAAGGTGCTGATCAGCCGCACCAGCACCAGCTTGCCCAGCTGGAAGAAGGCGTTCTCCAGGCCGCTGGGCACGCCCACGGTGAGAATCTTCCGCACCTGCCCGCCGTTCCACTCCAGCTGGAGCAGCCGGGGATACGGGATGCTGGCATGGGGATCCATCAGCGCATGCTGAACCACCACCGCGCCGATGATGCGGGATACCAGCGTGGCCAGGCCCGCGCCGAACACGCCCCAGCCCAGGCCGTAGATGGTCAGGGCGTTGCCCGCCACGTTGATGATGTTCATGGCCAGGGAGACCTTCAGCGTGGCCTTGGCATTGCCCATGGAGCGCAGCAGCGCCGCCGAGGCGTTGTACATGGCCAGGAAGGGATAGGACAGGGCTGAAAGCAGGAAGTAGATCTGCGCGGCCTCCATCACGTCCGCCTCGATGGCGCCGAAGATGCCCGACAGCAGCTGATCCCGCAGAAGAAGGCAGCCCGCCATCAGCACCGTGGAGCAAATCAGCACCACGTAGAACAGCATTTTCGCTGCGCGCCCGGCGTTGTCACGATCCTTCTTGCCCAGGTACTGGGAGGACAGCACCGCGCCGCCGGTAGCCAGGGCGGAGAACACCTGAATCAGCAGAATGTTGATGGAGTCCACCAGGGACACGCCGCTGACCGCCGCTTCTCCGCAGGAGGCCACCATCACCGTATCCATCATGCCGATGAGCACCGCCAGCATCTGCTCCAGCAGCAGCGGGATCAGCAGCCGCTTCAGATCCTCCCGGGAAAACAGCATCGTTTCTGCACCTCCAATTGCTTCCGCATCAGAACAGGCCCGTCAGGGGGATATACAGCATGGGCAGGAAAATCGCCGGCAGCAGGTTGCCCACCGGGATGTGCTTGTCGTAGATCATGTTCAGGCCGATGCCCACAATCAGCAGCCCGCCCACTGCGCTCATCTCCGTGATGACGGTCTGGGTCAGCAGGGGCTCGATCCACATGGCCAGCAGGGCGATGGCGCCCTGATAAATCAGCACCGCGAAGGCCGACAGCCCCACGCCAATGCCCAGGGAACTGGCGAAGAAAATCGCGCTGATGCCGTCCAGGGCGGACTTGGCGATGAGCGTGCTGTGGTCGCCCCGCAGGCCGCTGTCCATGGCGCCCACGATGGCCATCGCCCCCACGCAGAACAGCAGCGACGCGCTGACGAAGCCCCGTGCAACGCTGCCCGTCTCGCCCCGGCCCCGGGTGACCTTCCGCTCCAGGAACGCGCCCAGGTCGTTCAGCCGCTTCTCAATGTTGATGGCCGCACCGATCAGCGCGCCCGCCACCATGCAGATGATCATGCACAGGGTGTCGCCGGTTTTCAGCGCACCGCTCAGGCCGATCAGGATCACGCACAGGCCCTGACCCTGCAGCACCGTCTCCCGCAGGCGCTCCGGGATACCCTTGCGCAGCAGCAGCCCCAGGGCCGTGCCCACCAGGATGGCCACGGTGTTGATCAGCGTACCGACCATTGTCCAGCACTTCCTTCGTCGTTGGTATCATGTGCACAGCAAAAAACGCCTGCCCCAGCAGATACGCTGCGGACAGGCGAAAGAAACGGGTGGATTACTGGGCGGCAGCGTTGGTCTCCACGGGATACACGGAAACCTGCTTCTTGTCGCGGCCCAGGCGCTCGAAACGAACCACGCCGTCCACCAGAGCGAACAGGGTGTCGTCCTTGCCCTTGCCCACGTTCAGGCCGGGATGGATCTTGGTGCCGCGCTGACGGACCAGGATGTTGCCCGCCAGGGAGAACTGGCCGTCGGCACGCTTCGGGCCAAGGCGCTTGGATTCGCTGTCGCGGCCGTTACGGGTGGAACCCATACCTTTCTTATGAGCGAACAGCTGCAGATTGAGCTTCATCATTGCTATTTCCCTCCGAATTTCAGATTGTCAGACGAGATGGCTTTCTCAGCCCCTGCGGACGGAAAGCCGGATATACTGCGGGTAACCGTCTGCCAGATCAGACAGCCCCTGGTGGAGCGCCCCCATGAGCACCTGGGCGTCGTGCATCTGCATGTCGGTCAGCCCCTGGGGCAATCTTGCCTCCAGGAAGCCGTCCTCCCCGCCGCGAACCTCCGCCTGCACCCCCGCCACGCTCTCCAGAGCGTTGACGCAGGTGGTGGTCAGTGCGGAAATCGCGCTGCAGACGATGTCGCTGCCCTCCTCGGCGTACCCGGCGTGTCCCTTTACATGGAAGCCGGTAAAGCGGCCGAGGCTGTCACACAGGAGCACAGCGCGCGTCATCAGGCGTTGATGGCGGTGATTTCCACCTTGGTGTAGGGCTGACGATGGCCGGCCCGGCGATGGTAGTTCTTCTTGGACTTGTACTTGTAGATCCGGATCTTCTCGCCCTTGACCTGAGCAACAACCTTGCCCTCGACCTTGGCGCCCTCGACCACGGGGTTGCCGACCTTGACTTCGCCCTCGTTCTCCACCAGCAGAGCGTCGAAGCTGATGGCGGCGCCGTCTTCCAGATTCACCTTGTCGATGTAGATGGTCTCACCCTGAGACACGCGGTACTGCTTGTTGCCGGCGCTGATGATAGCGTACATGCAAAAGCACCTCCTCAAAATACTCGCCGGGATCCGAGGTTGTGCTTACGCACATTGGGCAGACCTCTCCCGAGCGGCTTACCGATAAATTGTAGCACACGCATCCGCCCCTGTCAAGGCCGCAGCGGGGATTTTTGCTGGATTTTCAAGGGATTCGCGGCAGTTCTCCCGCTCTCCTCCCCGGCATATGGTGGAGAAGACACCGCCATGGAAGGGAGCTGATCGGGCGTGGACGAGACGATCCGCCGCAGGGTTCAGGCCATCGCCGCCTATATGGTGCGCCACCGGGCCACCGTTCGCCAGGCCGCCGGGGTTTTCGGCATCTCCAAATCCTCCGTGCACAAGGACATGGGCGAGCGCCTGCCTCTGGTGGATCCCGTGCTGGGGCGGCAGGTGGCGGAGCTGATGCGCTACAACAAGGCCGTACGCCACCTGCGGGGCGGCGAGGCCACCCGCCGCCGCTACCGGGTGGAGCAGTCCGGGCGCTGATTGCCCTTGCATTTTCCGCCGCATCTGCTATACTGGGGACAGAGATTACATAACCTACGGAGGCTGCCATGGACGTTACCATCACCCCATCCGGCATGCAGGCCCTGGAGAAGGACTACATGACCCGCTTCGGCGTATCCTCCGCGCTACTGATGGAGCACGCAGCCCAGGGCGTGTGCGCGGCCCTCAGGCGGCGCTGCCCCGGCGGACGGGCGCTGTTCCTGTGCGGCACGGGCAACAACGGCGGCGACGGCTACGCTGCGGCGCGGTTGTGGCAGGCCGGGGGCGGCCAGGCCGACATTCTGGAAATGACCGACCAACCCCGGGGCGATGCGCTGATGAACCGCACCCTGGCCCTGCAGGCCGGGGTGGATATCCGCCTGGCCGGGCCGGAGACCGTTCTCCCCGAGGGGGACGTGATCGTGGACGCGCTGTTCGGCACGGGGCTGACGCGGCCCGTGGAGGGCGTCGCGCTGACGCTGATCCGCCTGGCCCGTGCGTCGGGCAGACCCGTCATTGCCGTGGATATTCCCTCCGGCCTCAGCGGCCTGACCGGCGAGGTGCTGGGCGAGGCCCTGCCCGCCGTGGAGACCGTGACCTTCCACCGCATCAAGCAGGGGCTGCTGCTGGGCAAGGGCCCCGTGTACGCCGGGGAAATCACCCTGCAGCCCATCCTGATTCCCGCTGATTATGGCGACCAGGATGGCCTGCGCTGCATGACCCCTGACGATCTACGCCTGATTCCGCCCCGCCCCGTGGACGGACACAAGGGCACCTTCGGCCGGGCGGTGCTGATGGCAGGCTCTCCGGGCATGGCGGGAGCGGCGGCCTTTGCAGCCAACGCCTGCGTGAAGGCCGGGGCCGGGCTGACCACCGTGCTGTGCCGGGAGAGCATCCTGCCCCTGGTGCAGGCGCTGGCTCCCGCTGCGGTGTGCATTCCCCTGCCGGAGCGCCGGGGCCGCCTGACCGCTGACGCGGCTGCGCTGACCGCCGATACGCTTGCCACGGCGGATGCGGCTGCCCTGGGCTGCGGCCTGGGCCAGAGCGACGATCTGCTGCCTCTGCTGGAGCGGTTCGCCCGGGCGGAATGCCCGGTGGTGTGGGACGCAGATGCGCTGAACCTGCTGGCAGGAAAGCGTGGCCTACGCCCCGGCAGGGCTGCCGTGATGACGCCCCATCCCGGGGAGGCCGCCCGGCTGCTGGGCTGCGCTGTGGCGGAAATTACCGCCGATCCGCTGGCTGCGCTGGCAAAGCTGCAGCAGCTCTCGCCCTGCGTGCTGCTCAAGGGTGCGCGCACCCTGATGACCGACGGCGCGCACACCGCCGTCAACCGCTTTGGCAGCCCCGCCATGGCCAAGGGCGGCAGCGGCGACGTGCTCACCGGCATCCTGACCGGGCTGCTGGCCCAGCGACTGCCGGTAACCACGCTGGAAACCATCCAGCTGGCCGCGCTGATCCACGGGCTGGCGGGGGTCCGCGCCGGGCGCATCCACGGCGAAGGCTGCGTTACGCCCCAGGCGCTGATCTCCTGCATCCGCCTGGACGACAAGGGGCTGTGACATACGCCTTGCCCCACATCAAACCAATGCACAGCAAAAGGGACGAGCCGATCTTGAAGTATTCCGTTGAAAACGGACATTGAAGAAAAGCACCTCTAGTTGTAGGATAACTACGACTGGAGGTGCTTTTGCATGAAGATCAAACAGTATGGACCCAGAATGGAAGAACTAAAGCGAGAAGGCAACACATATCGGGAGATCGCAGCAGATGTAGGGTTGAAGTACGAGAAAGTGAAAAGATACTTCAGCAGAGAGCGCAAAGAACAACGACTGCGAGGGTACCCTCGCAGTCGCAAGAATGATGCATCCAAGACAAATCAGGCTTTAAGAAAAGAACTGGCGAGCTTACGTATGGAAGTGGAACTGCTGC
>JAXEEE010000116.1:0-10364 GCA_034104265.1 Eubacteriales bacterium
CGGCCGCTCGGTGTGGAGCGTCATCATGGATCGTCTGTATCTGACCCTGGCGGTGTCCTTCGTGATTCTGGTGTTCCAGTACGGCGTATCGCTGCCCATCGGCATTTACTGCGCCAATCACCAGTATTCCGCAGGGGACTATGTGCTGTCCTTTATCGGCTTCATTGGCACGGCAACGCCAAACTTCCTTTTAGCCATTATCATCATGTACTGGGTATACGTCAGTACGGGCGAGGTATATCTGGGGCTGTTCAGCACGGAAATGCTGCAGGACGGCATGCGCTGGGCATATGTGCCGGAGTTCCTGGGCCGGTGCCTGATCCCGCTGATCGTCATCGGCACATCGGGCACCTGCGGCATCATCCGCACCGTCCGCGCCCAGATGCTGGACGAGCAGGCCCGCCAGTATACCCTCACTGCCCGGGCCAAGGGCTGCTCCGAGGCCACCATCACCTACAAGTATTGCCTGCGCGCCGCGCTGAACCCGGTGGTATCGGGCATGTCCGGCTCGCTGAGGACGATTTTCTCCGGCTCCACGGTTTCCGCCATCGTCATGAACCTGGCCATCCAGGGGCCTGTGCTGCTCACCGCGCTCAAGAGCCAGGATATGTACCTGGCCGGTACCATCGTGCTGATCCAGGCCGTGCTGGTCGTGGTGGGCACGCTGCTGTCCGACATTGCGCTGGCCTGGCTGGATCCGAGAATCCGTTTCTCAGAAAGGAGCTAAAGCGATGGCACTGTTTCACAAGAAGACGGCGAGCGACGAGTCCTACTACCTGGCCTCCCAGTGGACGCTGATGTGGCGCAAGCTCAAGAAGCACAAGCTGGCCCGCTTCAGCCTGGCGATCCTGGCGATCCTGTACCTGGGCGCGCTGTTTGCGGATTTCGTCGCCCCCTACGGCCTGGAGGAGTTCTCCTCCCTGTACAAGAACACCGCCCCCACCCGCGTCTACTGGCAGGACGAGGAGGGCAACCTCTCCCGCCCCTACGTCTACAAGCTGCAGAAGGTCAACGACAAGAAGACCTGGAGCGTCATCGTGACGGAGGACACCAGCGAGAAGTACTACCTCAGCTTCTTCACCGAGGGCATTGAGTACAAGCTCCTGGGCTTCATCCCCTGCAAGACCCACCTCTACGGCCTGGTCAACGAGCAGGGCGTCCCTGATCGCTCCGCCCGCATCAACATCTTCGGCGCGGACAGCACCGGCGCGGACATCTTCTCCCGCATTCTCTTCGGCAGCCGGGTGTCGCTGACCATTCCCTTCGTGTCGGCGGCCATCAGCTTTGTGCTGGGCATATTGCTGGGCGGATTGTCGGGCTACTTCGGCGGCTGGGTGGACAATGTGATCCAGCGTGTGATCGAGGTATTGTCCGCCATCCCCAGCATTCCTTTGTGGATGGCCCTGTCCGCCGCCATTCCCCCGGGCATCTCCGTCTCCGCCATGTACCTGTACATCACCATCATCCTGTCCTTCATCGGGTGGACGGGTCTGGCGCGCATCGTGCGCGGCAAATTCATCGCCCTGCGCAAGGAGGACTTCGTCATGGCGGCGAAGCTGGCAGGCGTCAGCGACTTCAAGATCATCGTCAAGCACCTGGTGCCGGGCTTTCTGAGCTACCTGATCGTCAACCTGACGCTGGGCATCCCCGGCTCCATCCTGGGCGAGACGTCCATGAGCTATCTGGGTCTGGGTATGAAGGCTCCCGCCACCAGCTGGGGTGTGCTGCTGAAGGAGACGGAGGATCTGGTCTCCGTGGCCCAGTGCCCGTGGAAGATGATCCCGCTGATTTTCGTGGTGATCACCGTGCTGGCCTTCAACTTCCTGGGCGACGGCCTGCGCGACGCCGCCGACCCCTACAAGTGAGAACGGAGGAGTGCGGACGATGAGCGAAAGCATGAACGAAACCATCATTGAGGTGCGCGACCTCAGGGTGAGCATCAAGATTGACGAGGGCACGCTGACCGCCGTGCGGGGCGTGAATTTCGTCATCCGCAAGGGCGAGACCCTGGGCCTGGTGGGCGAGAGCGGCTGCGGCAAGAGCCTGACCAGCAAGGCCATTCTGGGCATCAACGACAAGAAGTGCAAGGCTGAGGGCGAGGTCATCTTCGACGCGGAAAACCTGGGCAGGATCAACCTGCTCTCCCTCAATCCCCGGGGGAAGGAAATCCGCTCCATCCGTGGCAAGCAGATCTCCATGATCTTCCAGGAACCCATGGTAGCCTTCTCCCCCATGTACACCATCGGCAACCAGATCAACGAGGCCACTCTCCTGCACATCACCAAGGACAAGAAGAAGGCCAAGGAGATTTCCCTGGAGGTGATGCGCAAGGTGGGCATCGCCAACGCCGAAAAACGCTACGACCAGTATCCCCACGAGTTTTCCGGCGGCATGCTGCAGCGGGCGCTGATCGCCATGGCGCTGGTGTGCAGCCCCCGGCTGCTGATTGCCGACGAGCCCACCACCGCCCTGGACGTGACCATTCAGGCGCAGATTCTGGAGCTGATGAAACAGCTGCAGAAGGACTTCGGCATGTCCATCCTCTTCATCACCCACGACCTGGGCACCGTGGCCCGCATGTGCGACCGGGTGGCGGTGATGTACCTGGGCAGAATCGTGGAATCCGCCCCGGCGGTGGAAATCTACAAGAACCCCCGGCATCCCTACACGCAAGGGCTGCTGGGCTCCGTGCACAAGATCGGCACCAAGGCCCAGGAGCGGCTTTTCTCCATCGAGGGCACGGTGCCCCTGGCACTGAACCTGCCGGCAGGCTGCGGCTTCTACGATCGGTGCCACAGGCGCATTGAGGGCGTGTGCAACGTCTACGATCCGGAGCTTTTGGACGTGGGCGGCGATCACCAGATTGCCTGCTTCGCCTGCACGGGATGCCCCCATCAGGCCCGGAAGGAACAGGAGGGAAAGACCCATGAGTAAAGGCGATCGCATCCTGGACGTGCAGCACATCTCCATGCGCTTTCACTCCAAGGGGCTGTGCGTGCGGGCGGTGACGGACGTGAGCTTCCCCGTCATGGAGGGCGAGACCATCGGCATCGTGGGCGAATCCGGCTGCGGCAAGACCACCCTGGGCCGGTGCATCGTCCGGGCCTACGAGCCCAGCGAGGGCAAGGTCATGTATACCGCCGCCGACGGGGAGACCTTCGACTTCCTGCAGATTGACAAGCAGACTATGCGCCGCTACCGCAAGGAGATCCAGATGATCTTCCAGGATCCCTACTCCTCCCTGGATCCCCGCATGACAGTGCTGGACATCATCAAGGAGCCCATCCTGGCCAACTACCCCAAAATGCCCAAGGCCGAGGTGGAGCGCCGGGTCATGGACATCGCGGCGAAGGTGGGGCTGAACACCTCCTACCTCAAGCGCTACCCCCACGCCTTCTCCGGCGGCCAGCGGCAGCGCATCGGCATCGCCCGGGCGCTGGTGCTCAACCCCCGCATCATCGTCTGCGACGAGGCCGTGTCCGCCCTGGACGTGTCCATCCAGGCCCAGGTCATCAACCTCCTGCACGATCTGCAGCAGGAGTTCGGGCTGACGTACCTTTTCATCAGCCATGACCTGTCCGTGGTGGAGTACATCTCCGACAAGGTGGGCGTGATGTATCTGGGCAAGATGGTGGAGTTCGCCCCCACCAAGGCGCTGTTCTCCCACCCCATGCATCCCTACACCGAGAGCCTTCTGTCCGCCGTGCCCATTGCCGACCCCACCGTACAGAGCGAGCGCATCCCCCTGGAGGGCGAGATTCCCAACCCCGCCAATCCCCCCAGCGGCTGCTATTTCCATACCCGCTGCCGCTACTGCATCCATGACTGTGAGGAGACTTCTCCCGACTATGTGGAGCTGGAGCCCGGGCATTATGTGGCCTGCCACCGGGCCAGGGAGCTTCAGCTGAGAGGATTTGATTATGATGAGTAAACCCCTGATTATCTTCACCGACAGCGGCGACACGATCATCGACGAGTCCACCCAGGTGTACGACGAGCGGGGCATTGTCCTGCGCGCCCAGTGTATTCCCGGTGCGGACAAGGTGCTGCGCCAGCTGCATGAGGAGGGCTTCACCATCGCGCTGGTGGCGGACGGGGAATGGGAATCCTTCCGCAACGTATACCGGGAGAACGGCCTGGGCGGCTGCTTCGACACCTGGGTGGTGTCGGAGGTGGTGGGGCGGCAGAAGCCCGAGCCCATCATGTTCGAGACGGCCTTCCGCCAGCTGCACCTGACCGACGCGGACAGGCCGCGGATCGTGATGATCGGCAACAACCTGAAAAAGGACATTGCCGGGGCCAACCGCCAGGGGCTGACAAGCATCTGGCTGGACTGGTCGCCCCGGTACTTCCACACGGTGGAGGAGCCGGACTGGCAGCCGGACTACACCGTCCACACGCCCATGGAACTGCTGGAGCTCCTGCACACCCTCAACGACCGACTGGAACAACAAGCCTGACGGAGGTACACATGCATATGAATCTGTCCGCCGAACTGCTCCGCAGCAAGCTGGCCTGCCTGGTGGAGGCCTTCTGCCCCATCCTGTACGAGGATGACGAAATCTTCCTGGAAAACATGAAGGACCGCAACCTGGCCGGGGACGACATCCGCCGCTACCAGCACTGGGAGTGGACCCAGGGCGTGGGCCTGTACGGGCTGTGGAAGCTCTATGCCGCCACACAGGATCAGCGGTACATGGACATCCTCACCCGCTTCTTCGACCAGCAGCTGGAGATCGGCTTCCCCGCGCTGAACGTGAACACCGCCGCGCCCTTCCTGACCATGGCGCTGGTGGGCGAAAGGCTGCAGGAGGAGAAGTACCTTGCCCCCTGCCGGGACAGCGCCCGGTGGATCATGGAGCGCTTCCCCCGCACGGAGGAGGGCGGCTTCCAGCACATGACCTCCGATACCCTGAACGAGCAGGAGCTGTGGGACGACACCCTGTTCATGACGGTGCTGTTCCTGGCCACCATGGGCCGCATTGAGGGCAACCAGGCGTACATGGACGAGGCCCAGCGGCAGTTCCTGCTCCATGAGAAGTATCTGGCCTGCCCGGACAACGGATTGTGGTACCACGGCTGGACGTTCAATGGCCGGCACAACTTCGCCGGGGCCTTCTGGGGCCGGGGCAACTGCTGGATCACCATCGCCATCCCGGAGCTTTTGTCCATGATCCCCTGCGACGAGGCCGTCCGCGCCGACCTGACCAGGGCCCTTGCCCGTCAGGCGAAAAGCCTGCGCAACTATCAGGACGAAGGCGGCATGTGGCACACCCTGGTGGACGACCCCACCTCCTACGTGGAGGCCAGCGCCACCTGCGGCTTCGGCTACGGGCTGCTCAGGGGCGTGCACATGGGGCTGCTGGATCCCTCCTTTGAGGCGGTGGCCATGAAGGCCCTTGCGCCTGTGCTGGACTGCATCGGAGCGGACGGCGTGGTGCAGCAGGTGTCCTACGGCACGCCCATGGGCCGTGAAAGCAGGGATTTCTACAAGAACATCGAACTCAGGCCCATGCCCTACGGTCAGGCGCTGGCCATGCTGTTCCTGATCGAGTGTCTGGCGTAAGGCAAAATATCACGGAGCGAGGCACATGCCCATGAACATCGGCAGGCAATGGGAGGACCGGCTGCGCATCTGGGGCGAGGAGCTGGAGAAGCGCTACGTCGCGCGCCGTTTCCCCCTGCAGGTCAGTTTTTTCACCACCATGGATCATTTGCCCCTGGCGCAGGCTGCGCAGGGGCCTTTTCAGCCTGCGCCCGAGGGCACGCGCTGGGGCCGGAAATGGGAGTACGGCTGGTTCCGCACCAGGGCGGAGGTGCCCGCGGAGCTTGCCGGGCTGCGGCTGACGCTGTCCCTGGGCGTGGGCGAGGAAATGCTGGTGTGGGTCAACGGCCGGGAGGCCGGGGCCATTGACAAGAAGCACCGGCACATCACCCTGACCCGCTGCGCCCGGGCCGGAGAGGTCTTTGACATTTTCGCGGAGTGCTACGCGGGCCACGGCCCCCGCATGGAGGGCGCAGGCCCCGCGGCCCCCGACGAGATCACTGTGCCCGAGCCGCCGGAGCATCAGCAGACCATCCGGGCCTCCTGCCTGTGCGTGTGGAACGAGCCGGTGTTCCAGGCGTCCATGGATTATCAGACGCTGTACAGCCTGGTCAGGCGCCTACCGGAGAAGAGCCTGCGGGCCATGAAGATCACCCAGGGGCTGAAGCGCTTCGCCCTGGAGGCGGACTTCGAGCTGCCCCTGATCGACATGACCCGCAGCGTGTCCGAGGCGGCACGGCGGCATTTGCAGCCCCTGCTCCAGTGCCGCAACGGCTCCACCGCGCCGGAGTACACCGTCTTCGGCCAGTCCCACCTGGACATGGCCTGGCTGTGGCCGGTGGAGGAAACCATGCGCAAGTCGGCCCGCACCTACTGTAACCAGCTGGCACTGATGGAGGAATACCCGGAGTACCGCTTCCTCATGTGCGAGCCGCCCATCATCGAGTATCTGCGCTCACTGTACCCTCAGGTGTTCCGGCGGGTGATAGACAAAGCCCGGGAAGGCGCGTTCCTGCCCGAGGGCGCCATGTGGATCGAGTCGGACACCAACATTCCCTCCGGCGAGAGCCTGATCCGGCAAATCGTCCGGGGGAAACGTTGGTTCCAGGAGAACCTGGGCGCGGACAGCCGCATGGCCTGGATGCCAGACACCTTCGGCTTCAGCGCCGCGCTGCCGCAGATCCTGCGCAAGTGCCAGGTACCATACTTCGCCACGCAGAAGCTGCTGCGGCAGGATCCTGAGGCCGAGCCCTTCCCCTACAACGTGTTCTGGTGGGAGGGGCTGGACGGCAGCCGGGTGCTGTCCCACATTTTCAAGAAGAACAACGCCGCCCTGAACGCCGGAGATCTCATTGCCCGCTGGGAGGACGACCGCATCCAGCAGGAGGGCATCGACGGGCTGATGTACCCCTTCGGCTACGGGGACGGTGGCGGCGGCCCCACCCGGGAAATGCTTGAAATCGCCCGCCGCTGCGCTGATCTTGAGGGTGCGCCCCGCTTGAGGATGGAAAGCCCCCTGCGCTTCTTTGAGCGGCAGGGGCAGGTGGACAACGTCTACTGCGGGGAGCTGTACCTTGCCTGGCACCGGGGTACGCTGACGGCCCAGGCGAAAACCAAGCGGGGCATCCGCCGGGCGGAGGTCACGCTGAAGCAGACGGAATACATCATGGCCCGTCGGCTGCTGGCGGGGAAGCCCATCGACCCTGCCTGGCAGGCCACCCTCGACCACTGCTGGCAGCTGCTCCTGTTCAACCAGTTCCACGACGTGGCGGCGGGCGCGTCCATCGCCCGGGTGCATCATCGGGCGGAGGCGGAGCTGAGCCAGGCCATCCGCGAAGGCGAAGGGCTGATCCGCGCCATGCTGGGCGAGCCCGGCGAACCCCCCGTGATGTACAATCACCTCAGCTGGCCCCGCCTGTGGCAGGGTCAGGTGATTCCCGCCCAGGGCTTCGCAGCCATGGGCAATCCCCCGCCCAGCGAAACGGCCGTCTGCATCCCCGCGGAGGACGGCTATGAGCTGCGCAACGCACGCATGATCTGCCGCATCAGCAGCCGGGGCGAGGTGGTCAGCGTCCGCAGGCCGGGGGATGAACGGGAGTACCTGTCCGGCCCGGGCAACCGCTTCCTGATGTTCCGGGACGTGAACACCTGCTACGACGCCTGGGAGCTGGCCAGCATGACGAGCCAGGCCCCCGTGGCGCTGGAGGAGCCGGTGCGCCTGTCCATGCTTGACCGTGAGGGGGGCGTATCGCTGCTGCTGGAGCGCGCATTGCATCACTCCACGCTGCGCCAGGAGATTTTCCTGGGGGACGATGCGGAGCGGCTGGACTTCATCACCCACGTCACCTGGCGGGAGCGGCACAAGCTGCTGAAGGTGTCCTTCCCGGTGAACGTGCTGGCCCGGGAGGCCCTGCAGGAGATCCAGTTCGGCTATGTGAAGCGGCCCACCCACCGCTCCAACCGGCACGACCGGGATCGCTACGAGGTCTGCAACCAGCGCTACACCGTGCTTTGCGACGGCAACGGCGGCGCGGCGGTGCTCAACGACGGCAAGTACGGCGTGAGCGTGGAGGGCAGCGACATCCGCCTGTCCCTTTTGCGCGCGCCGCTGATGCCAGACATGACCGCCGACCAGGGGGAGCAGGACTTCACCTACGCGTTTATGCCCTTTGCCGGGCCCTTTGAGCAGAGCCGGGTGCTGCGTCAGGCGACAGAGCTGAACGAGCCGGTCATCCCGGGCAGCGACGGCGCAGCGGACGGACTGCCGGTGTTCCTGCCGGAGAAGGCCAACATCATCGTGGACACGGTGAAGCCCTCCGACACCTGCCCCGGCGCGGTGCTGGTACGGGTCTACGAGGCCATGGGCATGGCCACCGACACCGCCGTCACGCTGCACCCGGCCATCGCCGGGGCGACGGAAACCGACATGCTGGAGGAAAACGGCCAGCCCCTGCCCATGGTTGGCGGGCTGCGGCTGCACTTCGGCGCCTTTGAAATCAAGACCATCCTGCTGCACACCGCAGGAAACCCATAAGGAGTGGAACCCCCATGAGAGCGCATTATGAACTGATTCTCCGGGACACGGACAAGGCTGTGGCGCAATCGCTGCGTATGCAGAACCTGACGGAGGGCAGCCCCTGGTACGGGGCCTTCAGCCAGCCGGACGGGGTGTATCAGGCGAAGTACGCCATTTACCGGGTGGCGGGGATGATCGCCGCCTACTGCAACCAGGGCAGCCGCTGCTACCACGACGGGCTGATTCTGGACAGGATCATGAAGGGCCTGGACTACATTGACCGGGCCCAGCATGACAACGGCCTGTTCGACTATGTGACCTGCAACTTTTTCTCCGCCCCGGACACGGCCTTCTGCATCGTAAAGCTGATCCCCCACCTGCAGTATCTGCGTTCCCGGGACAGCCTGACCCCCGACGAGGCCCTGATCCTGGCCCGGGTGGAGAGGATTGTCCATGCGGGCGGCCGGGGCCTCCTGGAGGGCGGCTTCCACACCCCCAACCACCGCTGGGCCATCGCGTCGGTGCTGGCCATGTGCGGCAGGCTCTTCCAGGAGGACGATCTGACCCGGGCAGCCTTCCAGTACCTGAAGGAGGGCATTGACTGCAATGCCGATGGCGAGTATTCCGAGAAATCCGCCGGCAACTACAACGCCGTGAACAACGACGCCATGATGCTCCTGTCCGAGGCCCTGGAGGATCCTTCCTACGAGCAGCACGTCATCCGCAACCTGCGGATGATGCTCACCTACTGGGAGCCGGACGACAGCGTGTTCACCGCCAACTCCACCCGCTTCGACAAGGATTTGAAGGTCTATCCCGACGGCTACTACTGGGAGTACCTGTCCCTGGGCATCCGGTACAACATTCCGGAATTCCTGGCCATGGCGAACCACATTTTCGAGGTGATCCGGGAGACGCGGATTCCTGCGCCGGACGTGCTCATCGAGCTGATGAACCACCCGGACTTCATCGATGTGGAGTCGGAGCTGTCCGGCACGCCGGATACCTACCACGCCTTCTACCGGGATTCCGGCATCGCCCGGGTACGGCGGGGCAAGTACACCTACACCGTCATGCGGGACAAGTCCAACTTCCTGTACGTGCACAACGGCTCCATCAAGCTGGCGGTGAAGATCGGCGGCAGCTTCTGCGAGCACCGGGCCTTCAAGGCGGAAACCATGACCGAGGACGAGAACGGCTTCCACCTGCATCAGCGGATGCGGGGCTGGTACTACCTGCCCTTTGCGGAAAAGCCCGGGACCAGCGACTGGTGGCAGATGGACAATACCAAAAGGGACAAGAAGCTGGGCCCGGACATGGACATTGACGTGACCATCCGGGAGACGGCGGAGGGCCTGGAGGTGGAGGTGCAGACCTCCGGCGTATCCGGCGCGCCCTGGCGGGTGGAGCTGGCCTTTGAGGGCATCACCCGCATCGGCAACGAGCACATGACCATGCCCGTCCACGGGGATGAGGTGCTGGTGCTGCGGGACTCCTTCTTTGAGGTAACGAACCCAGCATCCTCCATGCGCATCGGCCCGGCCTTCGGCGCGCACCACTTCACTGAGGGCAAGGAGGACAGCGAGGCCAAGACCCCCGGCGCGGCCACGGTGTACCTGACGGACTACACGCCCTTCCACCATGTGATCGTCCTTCAGCCCTGATACAGCCTTGCGCTGCGGGCGGAGAGCATGCTCCGTCCGCAGCGTTTTTAATGTCCGGGTGACAACATTGTTCCCCCACGAGGATTACCGCCTGCGGACGCAGAATGGAACCACCAACCGGCGCTATGCGGCGCCCCCA
>JAXEEE010000117.1:0-19081 GCA_034104265.1 Eubacteriales bacterium
GAAGTGGTACTCGCTGAGCCCCACCATCCGCGCCAGCTCCGTGACGGAGGGCTCCTCGCCCACCCGGCGGTTGATCAGCTCCACCGCCCGGTCGATGAGCCCGGCTCCGCCGCTGGCCATGGCGGGCTCAGCAGGCTCCGAAAGGGCGGTGAGGGCCTGGGTCAGGTACAGGGCCATGCGGGTTTCACTCAGGGGCTGCCCCTGGTGGAACATGTCGAAGATGCCCTGCAGGGCCTCGTGGGCCTCCTGCAGGCGGTGGGTGGCGAAGACCCGCCCGTTCTGCCGGAGGATCAGGCTGAAGTACCCCTTCGCCGGTGCGCCGTCGAAGTGCACCCACAGGGCATGCCAGCCCGTGTCGGAATGATACCGGTGGGGCTTGTTGCAGTCGATGAGCACGGCTTGCCCCGCCCGGGCGGTGAGCCGCTCGCCCTCTGTCTCGATATTCACCCTGCCCTCCAGGATGATCTCCATCAGGTAGCTGTCGAAGGAGGAGCGGGTCAGCTCATACCCCGGGACGTAGGTGAAATCCCCCGCGCACACCACGTAGAGCAGATGCTCCCGGGCCAGCAGGCTGGGCGAAAAATTGTAGTACACCGAGGTTGGGCTCACATACGGCTCCAGGGATCTCAACGGGCATCCCTCCCCTTCATCTCATACCGCCTGACTGCATTATACCATGCATGCCCCGCCGCTTCCATCCGTATGGTTGCGGAATTTTATCTTAAAATTGCTGTTTTATCAATGGAAGCATGACAGTGAAAAACGCGCCCTCCGCCGTCAAAAGCGGAAGGCGCGCCCATGATGCAGTTTTCCCTCAGAAGGGGCAGGTGTCCCAGTCCCGCCCGGTATTCCGCCCGAACCACACCTCGTCGCAGAAGTCCAGCAGCGCCAGCCAGTCCTCCTCCCCAAAGGCGTGCCCGCCGGGGCGGAAATGCGCGGTGCTGCGGCCCCCCAGCAGGTCGAAGGCCGGCTGCGCGGCCCGCCAGGTCAGCGCGGTACCCCGGGGGTTCGACCAGGCGTCATCAATGCCGTCCGAGGTGAACAGGTTCCGGGGGGCGATGAGGGCCTTGAGGGTGTGGCTGTCGAAGGGGAAGTCCTGCTCCAGGCCCATCTGCGTGGGATCGGGCCGGGGCTGCCAGCGGGCGAAGCTCTTCGTCCACCAGTGGGGGAAGACCGAGCCGATGCGCCCCAGGGATTCCACCTTCGTCACATCCTGGCAGAAGCCCTCCCTGTCCCCCAGGTAACGGAAGCAGCCGCAGCCCCCCGCCCCGGAGCAGATGGGCGCGCAGATGCTGAACCGCTCGTCGAAGATGCCCGCGGCCAGGGCGGTCTTGCCGCCCCGGGAGAAGCCCGTGCAGCACAGCCGGGCAGGATCCACATCCTCCCTTGTGAGCAAATAATCCGCCAGGCGGGACTGCGCCCAGGCCCAGGCCCGGATCGCGCCCCAGTCGTAATCGGGATATGCCTCGTAGACAGCCCGGGTGCCGGGCTTCTCGTCATGGGCCACCTGCTCCCGGTCAAAGCGGGCGATCAGGTACCCCCGCTCCGCCACGGCCTGCTCATAGGGGCAGCAGTCGTAGGCAATACCGCCGAACTTGTTCCAGGTGATGGCCGGATGCCGCCCCGGCGCGGTAGGCGCGTACACCTCCGCCAGGAAGGACAGGGACATGTCCGGCCCGTAGTGGATGCGCACGGTCTCCCGCCGCCCCCGGCCATCCCACAGACTCCCGCTGGCGATCACCTCACCCCGAACCTCGCCGCCCTCCGGGGCGTGGCCGTAGAGGCAGTCCTCCGCCAGGGCCACCCAGGCCCGCCGCTGCTCCGCCCACCGGGGCCAGGGCTGCAAATGCAGATCAGGCAAATCAAACGTCATGACCAATCCTCCTTTATGCACGGCCGGAGAGGCTTTCCTCCCCGTCCCCTTCGGTGAAATGCAGCACGGGCGCGCCGCCGTCAAGGCCCTCCGCCCACAGGGTCTGCACCCGGCCGTCCCGCAGGGTCACGCGGATGGTGTCGCCATCCGGAGCCTCCACCGCCGCCACCATGGCTTCCGCCTCGCAGGGCTCCACCATGGCGATGACCCTCGCCCCCATCCCTCGCACGCTGCGGACAAACCGCCAGGCGTTGGCCATGCTCTCCGGCTGCTCAAAGGCTGTCAGCGGCGCGTCGGCGACTTTGTTGGTGTGGCTGTGCCCGGCGGAGGCGAAGGCCGCCCGCACCTGCACTTCGCCGGGGGCGTCCGTCTCCACCAGGCAGTCGAAGCCCGCCCAGTCCAGTATGTCCAGGGCGCTGCCGCACATCGGGTCAAAGCCCCAGGGCTTAAAGGCCGTGCCCTCCAGCGCGGGGGGATAGACGTACCCCTCCGGTTCCTCGCTCCATCCGGGAACGATGCTTTCCTTGATTTTCATCATTGGCCTGCTTCCTTTCCGCAGGCATGCGCCCGCATTCCCCACCATTATACCACTTCTGCCCGGGCCGCTCCACTTTGAAGCTTGATGAATCCTGCCACAAAAAGTAAAGATTTCCCGCCGGATGTTGTACGAATCGTCATGGTCGCAGGATATTGATCATTTTTTGGGGACTTAACCAAACCGGTTATTTCATGAATCATGGAATCAGGATGAACGCCACGAACAAGGAGGCAGGGTTACTCATGTCTGTCCGCACCGCCGAACCCGTCCGCAAGCCCGGTTTTCTCGCCAACCTCAACGTCACCTGCAACACCGTGGTGCTGAACGTGATGTTCATCTGTTCCACCATGCTGGTGTCCGTGCTCATCGCCATCGCCATTTCCGGGATCAACAACCGCTACTGCAAAAAGACCGTGCAGTCCTTCGTGATTCTGCCTCACTTCATTTTCTGGACGGTCATCGCGTTTCTGTGCGAGTCCCTGCTCAAGACCAGCAACGGCTTTGTCAACAACCTGATCGTCGCCGCAGGGGGCACGAAGATCAACTTCTGCCAGCGGCCGGACGTGTGGCTCTGGCTGCTGACCATCCTGCACGTGTGGCAGGGCGCGGGCTATGGCTCCATCGTGTACCTGGCCTCCATCACCGGCATTGATCAGAGCATCTGCGAGGCCGCCCGCATCGACGGCGCCAGCCGCGCCCAGTGCATCTGGGACATCACCCTGCCGGTTCTTCGCACCACCGCCATGCTGCTGATGATCATGGACGTGGGCAAGATCTTCAACGGCGACTTCGGCATGATCTGCAACCACATTGTGGACTTCAACCCCAACACCCTGACCGTGGAGGACATTCCCGCGGGCCAGGGCTGGGCGCTGTACGGCTTCACCCTGAGCCACCTGCACACGGGCAAGGCGGAATACCTGAACACCGCCCGGAAGGTGGCGGACTACTTCATCAGCCAGGTACAGAAGGACTGGGTGCCCCGCTGCGACTTCCGCCAGCCCGAGGGCGATCCGCTGAAGGACGCCTGCGTGCGCTGGACGAAAGCGCCTCCGACCGGAGCAACGGCTTCCCCGCCATCCTCAACAAGTGCACCGGCTCCTACCACGGCACGGGCCACAACCACCACATCGCCATGAACTACGCGGATTTCTACTTCATCGAGGCCATCCTGAAGCTTCGGGGCGATGCGTTCCTGTTCTGGCAAGCGGAGGTGACGCGCCCATGACCCATTCTCTCTCCGAGCCGCTGATGACCCTGTGGTTCGGCAATTTCTACCGTCCCACCTACGACGACCGGGCCTTTGTGGACCAGGCCATGGACAGCATCCGCCGCATGGGCTTCAACGCCGTGCTGCTGGACAGCAAGGCCTGGGCGGACTTCCAGGCCCGCTATGCCGGGGAGGAGGCCAGCCCCTGCGTGGCCCAGCAGGAGGACATGATGGACGCCGCCGCCCGGGCGGGGCTGTGCCACCTGTTCCTGTCCCTGTACCTCAACGGCGACAACCTCTACCCCAACATCCGCTTCAGCCCGCCGGTGTACGGCGAGTCCGTCACCCGCCCCGACGGCTCCGACGGCCGCTGGTACAAGTACTGGTCGGTCAGGGCCCGGGACGCGCAAACGGCCCATGTGGCGGGGCTGATGAAGCTGTACCGGGCAGGCCATGCGGAGATCACCCTGAAGGGTGAAGCCCGCCTGCCCATGTGCAGCATGTGGGATCCCATCGTGGCCCCCAGCTTCGATGCGGAGGGGAAAAGCCGCTACCGGGCCTGGCTTGATCGCCGCTGCGGGGCCATTGCGGCCTTCAACGGGGCCTACGGCACGGACTTTGCCGATTTTGACGAAATTTCCCCGGAGGCGTACTGGTTCACCCTGCGCTACGGGGAGGGCAGCTGCTACACCCTGCGCGACCTGCGGGAGAACACCCCGGCCTTCGTGATGTGGGCGGACAACATGGCCTGGCTCGCCCAGGAGCTGACGGGCTACTTCGCCGCCATGGGGAAGCGGCTCCACGGCGTGGATCCCGCCCTGTACCTGATGCCCAACCTGGCCCAGTGGAGCCATATGCTGAACATCGACACCTCCCGCAAGTCGGACATCGGATTGTGCGAATGGTGGGACACGGCCATGCGGGGCATTGACATGCGGGCCATCGCCCCCCCATGTGGACATGGCCCACTACTACACCGTGCCTGTGACCATCGACGGCGACCCGGACGCCTATGTGGTGTCCTGCCAGCACGCCCACATCCGCAGCCTGAACCCGGGCCGGCCCTTCCTGGGGGCATCTGCTGGGCCGCTTCCTGTACAGCGACGTGTACCGCTTCCTGACCCCGGAGGAAATCCTGGGCAGCATCGTGGCCTGCGGCGCGTTGGGCGTATCGGCCTACGGACGGGGCCTGCTCCACAGGATGAACCAGGGCTTCACCGCCTCCCTCAGCCGGGGCAGCGCCTGGGCGAAGATACACCACGGCTGTTCATGCTGAAAACCGCCCAGTGCAGCAGGCTTCTTTTCTGTAAGCGCGAATGCTGTCAGGGTAAGGATGATCATCACGGTCAGGGAGGAATTTGGGATGAGAAGACGGCTTGCACTTCTGCTTGCGATGATCATCGCTGCGCTGAGCCTTGCCGGATGTTCGTCCATCAACAAGAATAGCAGGGAGAATATGGCAGCGGAGGTGCTGATTACCTGCTCGTCGAGCTTCAAATCACCGCAATCGCTTCGCATGGTCAGCGGGAGCGGTTCGCTCTACCGCAATGACGACGGATCCATCGGCGGGTTCCTGTATGCCCGGGTGTCGGCCAAGAACGGCTGGGGTACGGATACGACAAGCCGGTATGTGTTCTTCATCGGCACCGACGGCGAGGGCTTTGTTCTGGATGAGGAAAACTTCGCTTCCTTCTTCTCGGATAACAGCAAGTTCACATCCACGGAAATTGACGTATCCGTGGTGAACGGCATCATCGCCGATCACTGGAAGCAGCGCGGTCTTTGACACAACCCGGCGCCTTCCCCCTGCCCGAAAAGCAAACAACGGACAGCGCACCATCCCGTATGATGGCAGTGCTGCCCGTTTTTTCCTATGCATCCGTCTGTTGGGCCAGGGCCGACAGGACATCTCCGATGTCCGCGTCCAGGCAGATGGCCCTGTCTGCGATGTCCCGGGGCGCCCAGGCCTGGCCCAGGTTCACGCAGACGTAGATGGCCCGGGGATTGTGCAGGGTGTATGCCCAGAAGGGGTACTTGATGATGCCCGGAGTGTTGCTCCCCACCCCCAGCTCCAGGTACACCACCCGATCCCGCCGGTGCCGGTGCACAAAGTCCCCGTACCGCCGGTGGGCCGCGTACCAGCCCTCGTCCTGCACGAAGGTATCGTCGCTGCGCAGGTTCATGGTCATGGGCCCGCCGCACACCGGGCAGCGGGGAATCAGCGCGGTGGGGATGCGCATGTCCCGCTGCTCCGCCACCATCCGGCGGACGGCGGCCTCGTTGTCGTAGGTCCTGTCATGGCAGGGCCTGGCGCACTGCCACAATCCATAATCCCCCTGGGTATAGAACAGCTGCTGCTTATCAAACCCCGCCCGCTGGAACTGGTGATCCACATTGGTGGTCAGGACGAAGTACTCCCTGCCCCCCACCAGCCCCAACAGATCCCGGTAGACCGGCAGCGGCGCGTCCACATAGCGGTTGTACAGCACATGACGGCTCCACCAGGCCCAGTATTCCTCCCGGGTGGCGAAGGGATAGAACCCTCCGGCGTAGATATCCGTGATGCCGTACCGCTCCCGAAAGTCCGCAAAATACCGCTCGAACCGCGCCCCTGTGTAGGTCAGCCCGGCGCTTGCGGACAGCCCCGCCCCCGCGCCGATCAGGATCGCCTCCGCCCCCGCCAGCGCCTGCCGCAGCCGCTCAGTCTCCGCCAAGCAGCCTGCGGTAAATCCGCTCGTCCTCTTCCCTGAACACATTGAAGATCACCTTCATTCCGCTTCCCGTTTCATCCAGGTAACGCCGCACCGTCCGCACCGCAATCTCCGCCGCCCTGTCCCCGGGGAACATGAACACCCCCGTGGAGATGCAGCAGAAGGCGATGCTGTCCACATTCTTTTCCTCCGCGGCCTGCAGGCAGGCCCGGTAGCAGGCCTCCAGCTGCTGGCAGTGCCGCCCTGTCAGCCTGCCCTGCACCATGGGGCCCACGGTGTGGATTACATAGTCGCAGGGGAGGTTGTAGGCCGGGGTGATTTTCGCCCGGCCCACGGGCTCCCCGCAGCCCTGGCGGGCCATGAGCCCGGCGCATTTCAGCCGCAGCTGCACCCCGGCATAGGTGTGGATGGCATTGTCAATGCAGCCATGGCAGGGCTGGTAGCAGCCGGTCATGCCGCTGTTGGCCGCGTTGACGATGGCCCCGCACCGGAGCGTGGTGATGTCCCCCCGCCACAGGCAGATGCCCTCCATCACCGGCTGCAGGTCATTGGCGCAGGTGACGCCCCTTTCCGCCAGCTGCTCCTGCAGATACGCGTCCTGCACCTGCAGGAACTCCCGGCTGACGGGCGCGGGCGGGCGCACATTCATCAGCCCGCGCAGGAGCCTGCGCTGATCGTCCGGCTCCGGGGGGATGGCGTCCGGTGCATCTTCGCCCCGCTCCCGCAGCAGCACGCCGATCAGGTACCGTCTCCGTTCCTCCTGCTGCATGGCGGCGTTCCTCCTTGTCCCGTCAGGCGGGCGATTTTTCAGGAAGGGCTTCCCTCCCCGGGATGATGATCCCACCCCCGCGCCCATTTGTCAAGCAAGCACCTTTTTGTACCCTGGTTACCTCAGGGTAACCGCCCTCATGCCCCACGGGACAGGCGGAGAATGCTGACCACATTTCCCCGCTACAGGCTTGAAACGCCGGAATGGTAATGATATACTGGAACAAAATTCTGCGGCTTCCGGCCTTTTCCGCCGTCCGATCTGCCGCAGAAGTCCTCTCTTTCTGCGCTGACGGAAAGGAAAATGGCAGCCCCACTACATCTGATGGAGGACAGTACATGATTATCAAATGCAAAATGTGCGGCGGGGACATCGAGTTCACGCCGGGCGAGACGTATGGCACATGCGAGTATTGCGGCAGTACCTCGACCATCCCCCAGGCGGAGGACGAGGCGAAGCTGAACCGCTACAACCGGGCGAACCATTTCCGCCGCCAGTGCGAGTTTGACAAGGCCCTTGCCGCCTACGAAAAGCTGCTGGAGCAGGACGATACCGACGCCGAGGCCCACTGGGGCGCGGTGATCAGCCGCTACGGCATCGAGTACGTGGAGGATCCCGCCACGGGCAGGCGCGTGCCGACGTGCCACCGGGTGCAGGTGGCGTCGATCCTCGCGGATGCGGACTACCTCGCGGCGGTGGAGAACGCGCCGGACGCGGAGAGCCGCCGCCTGTACGAGGCACAGGCCGCGGAGATCGCGGAGATTCAGAAGGGCATCCTCGCCATTTCCGCAAACGAGAAGCCCTACGACGTGTTCATCTGCTACAAGGAGACGGACGAGAACGGCCAGCGCACGCGGGATTCCCAGTGGGCGCAGGAGGTCTACTACGGCCTGACCGAGCAGGGGTACAAGGTGTTCTTCTCGCGCATCACGCTGGAGGACAAGCTGGGCCAGCAGTACGAGCCCTACATCTTCGCGGCGCTGAACAGCGCGCGGGTGATGGTGGTCATCGGCAGCAGGCCGGAGTACTTCAGCGCCGTGTGGGTGAAGAACGAGTGGAGCCGCTACCTCGCGCTGATGGCGAAAGACAGGAAGCGCCTGCTCATCCCGTGCTACCGCGGCATGGATCCCTACGACCTGCCGGAGGAGCTTTCCGCCCTGCAGAGCCAGGACATGGGTAAGATCGGCTTCATGCAGGATCTGCTGCGGGGCATCAGCAAGGTGCTGGACGCGGAGAAGAAGCCGGAGCAGCCGCAGGTGATCGTGCAGCAGGCCGCGCCTGTCGCCGCACCGGCGGCGGATGCGAACCTGACGGCGCTGCTCAAGCGGGGCGAGATGGCCCTGGCGGACGGCGAGGTCAAGCAGGCGGCTGAGTTCTTCGAGAAGGCGCTGAACCTGGACGCGGAGGTGCCCGAGGCCTACATGGGCAAGTTCCTGGCCGGCAAACAGCAGCCGACCATCGAGGCCTGGGCCCAGGGGTACTACAGCGCAGCCGCAAAGGGCATCCGTCCCGACACCCTGACGGTGGAAATCACGGACACGGAGAAGGCGCACGTTGAGCAGATGGCGAAGCAATGCGCGGTCGAAGGCTATCTGACGCAGGATGCTGTCCGCGCGCTGTACCAGGTGGATCGGACGTACACCTCCACCATGGCGGCATGGCAGACCGCTCATGGCGGCATGCTCCAGCAGCTGAAGGAACGCAACCTTGTCCGTGCGCTGCAGTTTGCCACGGGTGCGCTGAAGGCCCGGTATGAAGCGGCCGTCAACGGCCTGACCGGACAGCTGGAGGCGCAGCTTGCGGCGGCCAGGCGCGCCGACGAGGAAAGCGTCCGCCGTATCCGCGAGGAAGCTGCGGCGGTCTTTGCCCGGGCGGACGCGGAAGCCGAACGGCTGCATGCGGAGGCCACGGAGCGCCTTGCGCAGCATCAGGCGAGTGTCTACGAGCAGGCCTGCAAGCAGATGGAGGAAGCCGCCCGTCTCCGCAGCCTAAGCACCTTCAGGGAGGCGGCAGCAGCCTTTGAGGAGCTGGGCAGCTATGCGGACAGCGAGCAGAAACGAACCGCCTGTCTGGAAGCAGTCGAGCAAATTTTCGCGGAAGATAAGGCAGCCTTGCAGCTTTCCGCGGCATCAGCCCGGAAGAGGAAGAAGCTGCTGATTGCCATCGTAAGTATTGCGTTTGTGCTGATGGTTGCGCTGGCTTTGCTGATGACGAAGGTCATCATCCCCGGCAACCGCTACAAGCATGCGGAAGCCCTGCTGGCGGCGGGGCAGTACCAGCAGGCGTCGGATGCGTTTGCCGCGCTTGAGGATTACAAGGATGCTGCGTCGCGCGTGAATGAGCCGTACTATGTGCAGGCGGAAGCCCTGCTGGCGGCGGGCGATCAAATCGGCTCAGCAGACGCGTTTATGCGCGCAGGTGACTATCAGGATGCTGCAGTGCGCAGTAAGGAATTATTCTATGCGCAGGCAGAGTCCCTGCTGGCAGACGGCGACCAGGCCGGGGCGGCAGAAGCATTTGCCAGGGCCGCCGGCTATCAGGATGCGCTGAACCAATACTACAACATGAAATATGCGCAGGGAGAAGGAGCCGTCGCGGCTGGATCCTCTCATACGGTCGGCCTGAAGCGGGACGGCACGGTGGTCGCCGTGGGCGACAATAGGTCTGGCCAGTGCGATGTGAGCGGCTGGACGGACATCGTGGCCGTCGCGGCTAGATGGTATCATACGGTAGGCCTGAAGCGGGACGGCTCGGTGGTCTCCGTGGGCAGAAATAATGATGGCCAGTGCGATGTGAGCGGCTGGACGGACATCGTGGCCGTCGCGGCTGGAGACCAGCATACGGTCGGCCTGAAGCGGGACGGCTCGGTGGTCGCCATGGGCTACAACGAGTATGGCCAGTGCAATGTGAGCGTATGGACGGACATCGTGGCCGTCGCGGCTGGAGGCTATCATACCGTCGGCCTGATGCGGGACGGCTCGGTGGTCGCCGTGGGCGACAATAATTATGGCCAGTGCAATGTGAGCGGCTGGACGGACATCGTAGCCATCGCGGCTGGACAGTTATGTACCGTTGGCCTGAAGCGGAACGGCTCGGTGGTCGCCGTGGGAACAAATTGGAATGGCGAGTGCGATGTGAGCGGCTGGTCCGACATCGGCGGCACCCTGACCCTGGAGTAAGCGCCGCAGGGCACCCCATCCACCGGACACAAAGGAGGAAAACACCATGGACATTCATCTGAACGGCGGGCGAAAGCCGCAGGTGCTCCTGCTGGGCAACGGGATTCTCCGGCTGGCCCAGGGCGTGGACTGGAATACGCTCATCGCCCCGCTGAACACCCGCCGGGTACCTGAGCCGGTGCTCGATCAGCTGCCCATGAGCATGAAGCCGGAAACCATGTACGGCACGCGCTTCGAGCACATCAGCCGGCATATTTCCGACGCGCTCCTCCAGGCGGAGCCCTGCGTCAGCCCGCAGCTGGAGCGTCTGCTCGCCCTGGATTTCGACTGCATCCTGACCACCAACTACACCTATGAAATCGAGCAGACCCTCGCCGGCGCGCGGTGGGTGAAGTCCGGGCGGCGCGGCAGCTTTGCCTACTGCGGCGAGGGGCATCCCAAGCAGCACAACCTCCAGTGCTGCTACCTGGTCAGCGGGCCCGGCGGCAGGCAGATTCCCGTCTGGCATGTGCATGGCGACGCCTGCCGCAGCGCCTCGCTTGTGCTGAGCTATCACAGCTATGTCCGGGCGGCGTCGCACCTGTTCGACTACAGCAGGAACCGGAAGAATCTCTATTGGGAGAGCCAGCAGGAGGCCCGGCCGATTGCGCCGCAGTCCTGGTTTGACTGGTTTCTCTGCGGGGATGTGTATTCCGTGGGCTTCGGCTGGAACCCCTGCGAGGTGGATCTGTGGTGGGCCAGCGAGCGCAAGAGCCGGGAGAAGGCTGACGTCGGCAGGCATGTGGCCTATTTTCCGGATGACCGCGGCCAGTACGCGCAGATGGAAATGCTGCGCGCCATGGGTGCGGAGGTCTGCGTGATGCCCCAGGAGGGCCGCAGCTTCCACGCGATCTACGACGCCATCACCGAGGACATCCGCAGGCGGATGGCGCAGGCGGCTTCGCCCGCCCCGGAGCGCCCCGTCCCCTCCTGCTGAAGCCATCCCGGACGGCGCGGCGCACCGCACAGGGCCGCGTGCAGCCATTCTGCTTGCACGCGGCCTTTTTCTGTTCCCCCAAAAAAACAGGGTCCGCGCCGCGAAAGGGCCCATGCCCGGCCTGCTGCCGAATATTGAAAATCATGGATATCAATGCTATAATAGCTTCTATAAACTGGACAGTTCTACCCCGTCCCAATGCCCGGCCCCCAATCTGCAAAAGGAGACAATGCCCATGAGCAAGTTCGTGATTGCCTGCCCCGTATGCAGGAACTATGTTGAAGCCTCCACCGGTTTTTTTGCCAGCAGGCATATACGCTGCAGCTGCGGCAACGTTATCGACGTCAAAACCGACCGCATGGCCTCGAAGAGCTGCCCCTCCTGCGGCAACAGCGTGGTCTACGATCAGGCCGATGGCAGCAGCGCCAAATGCCCCGTCTGCCACGCCCAGCTTGTCTCCGGCGCGGATTTCAACAACCTGGTGCACTTTGCCTGCGGCACCTGCGGCTGTCAGCTGCAGGCCGACAAGGCCGCCGGGCACATCACCTGCCCCGTGTGCGACACCGTGGCGGACGTTCAGGCGGAGATCAAGAAGGCCGGGATCCGTGACGCGGGCATTCCGGCGGTCATCCGCTATGAGGGCGACAACCAGACCTTCGTGTGGAAGCACCCCGTCACCGACTTTGTAACCGGCAGTCAGCTCATCGTCCACGAGAGCCAGGAGGCCATTTTCCTGCGCAACGGCGAGGCCCTTGACTCCTTCGGCCCCGGCCGCTATACCCTGGAAACCGGCATCCTCCCGAAGATGAACAGCCTCTATCCGCTGCCCGTGCAGGGCCAGCCCTTCCATGCAGAGGTCTATTTCGTCAACCTCACCACACAGATGGGCATCAAATGGGGCACCAACAGCAAGGTTGGCCTTTTCGACCCTGCCAGCGGGCTGCATGTGGAGCTGGGCGCCAGCGGCAGCTTCAACCTGCGGGTGAATGATGCAAGGCGGCTGCTCATCAAGCTGGTGGGCGCCACCGGCAGTCTGACCCAGGGCGACCTGTTCCATGAGGGCGAAGTAACCATCGGCGCGGGCAATGTGGAAATCACCATGAAGTCCGCCGGGGGCTACTTCCGCACGATGGTCATGAACAAGGTCAAGGCGCACCTGGCGAAGATCATCAAGGCCAACCACATCAACGTGCTGGAGCTGGACGAGCACATCGACATGATCAGCGCGGGGCTGCGGGAGGCCATCAACCCCGATCTGGCGGAGTACGGCCTGACCATGCCGGAATTTTATGTCAGCAACATTCTCACCCCCGACGACGACCCCAGCTTCCGCCGGATGAAGCAGCAATATGCCGACCGCTACCTGAAGGTGCGGGAGGAGGAAATCCGCAAGGCTGAAGCGGAAGCCGCCTTTGAGCGCAAGGCGGTTGAAGCGCAGACCGCCGCCCGGATGAAGGTCATCGGCGCCCAGGGCGACGCGGATGTGGAGCGCATCCGTGCGCAGGCCTCGGCGGAGGCCTACCGCATGCAGGCCGAGGCGGAGGCCATGGAAATGAAGATGAAGGGCTACACCTACCAGCAGGAAACCAGCCGTCAGGTGGGCCTGGAAGCCATGCGCAACGGCGGTGCGGCAGGCGGCGTTGCAGGCATGACCGGCGAAATGATGCAGCTGGGCGTTGGCCTTGGCGCCATGGGCAGCGTGATCGGCATGACGCGGGAGGCCATCAGCCCCGTGACGGCGCAGGCTGCCGGAACCATGCAGCAGGCTGCCGGCGTGACCGGCTGGGACTGCCCCTGCGGGCAGAAGGGCATCCGCAGCCGCTTCTGCCCGGAATGCGGCGCGAAGCGGCCTGAGCCCGCCGTCCCCGATACCTGGGACTGCGCCTGCGGGCAGAAGGGCATCACCGGGAAGTTCTGCCCGGAATGCGGCGCCAAACGCCCCGTGTAAGGAGGATACAGAAGATGAAGCTGACGAAGCATGCATGGATACTCTGGGGCATCGCCCTTGCCGCTGTGCTGGCGCTGGCCCTTGTCCTTCCGTTTGTCAGGAATATGGTTTATGCTATCGCCCTGCTGGGTATGCTGGGCATGTTTGCCCTGTGTGCATGGACTTTCGTCCGTGCCTTCCGCAGGGACGGCAGGCTTGAAAGCAAGCTGCTGGGCTGGCCCATCTTCAAGGTGGGCGGCGTGGCGCTGGCGGTACAGCTTGCAGTGGGCTTTGCGCTGATGAGCCTGGCCGCGTTCTGCCCTGTGTGGGCGGCTGTGCTGGCGGAGGCGGCTGTATTCGCCGTGACCGCCGTGTGCCTGACGGTCAGGGACGCCGCCCGGGAAGCCGTGACGCAGCTGGAGGCCAGTATCCCCGACGCCACCGGCCCGTGGAAGGCCATCCGCGCCCGTGCGGCGGGCATTGCCGCGGCAACGGGCAACCCTGACCTGCGCAAGCTGGCCGAGGACATCCGCTATGCCGATCCCACGCCCACCCCCATCGACGGGGACATTGCCCAGATGCTGGAAATTCTGAGCAGCTATGCGGACGCGGAAAACATCCGCAAGGCCTTCGCCCTGATGGAGCAGCGCAAGGCGCTGGCGAAGGGCAGCAAATAAGGCCGGGCCCCATTGAAAGGCAGGAGGATACACCTCATGATCATCAAGTGCAAAATGTGCGGCGGCGACCTGCACCCTGCGGAGAACGCCACCACCTGCGCGTGCGAGTTCTGCGGCACCATGCAGACCCTCCCCAGGCTGGACAGCGATCGCCGGCTGAACCTCTACGACCGCGCCAACCACTTCCGCCGCAACAACGAGTACGACAAGGCCATGGGCATCTTTGAGCAGATTCTGCAGGATGACCGCACCGATGCGGAGGCCTACTGGTCGCTGGTGCTGTGCCGCTACGGCATCGAGTACGTGGAGGATCCGGCTACGGGCAGGCGCGTGCCCACCGTCAACCGGGCGCAGTATACCTCCATCCTCGCCGATGATGACTACAAGTCCGCCCTGCAATACGCCGACAGCGTGCAGCGGGCCATCTATGAGGAAGAGGCCAGGGTGATCGACGGCATCCAGAAGGGCATCCTGGCCATCTCCAGGAAGGAAAAGCCCTTCGATGTGTTCATCTGCTACAAGGAGACAGACGCCGAGGGTAAGCGCACCCCCGACAGCGTGCTGGCCAACGACCTGTACCACCAGCTGACCCGGGAGGGCTTCAAGGTATTCTTCAGCCGCATCACCCTGGAGGACAAGCTGGGCCAGCAGTACGAGCCGTACATCTTCGCCGCGCTGAACAGCGCAAAGGTCATGGTGGTGCTGGGCACCAAGCCGGAGTACTTCAACGCCGTGTGGGTGAAGAACGAGTGGAGCCGGTTCCTTGCGCTGATCCGTGCCGGGGCGGACAAGACCCTCGTCCCTGCCTACAGGGACATGGATCCCTACGACCTGCCGGAGGAATTCAGTCACCTGCAGGCCCAGGACATGAGCAAGCTGGGCTTCATGCAGGATCTGATCCGCGGCATCCGCAAGCTGGCCAGGCCGGAGGCCCCGCAGGCCGCGCCCACCGTGGTAGTGCAGAGCGATGGCACAGCGGCCAACGTGCAGTCCCTGCTGGGGCGGGCGTTCATGGCTCTGGAGGACGGCGAGTGGAGCAAGGCGGACGAATTTTGCGAGCAGGCACTGAACCTGGACTTCCAGAACGCCCGCGCCTATCTGGGCAAGCTGATGGCCGAGCTGCATGTGCGCCGCGAGGCTGACCTGTCCGGGCAGTCCAGGCCTCTTGCGTCCAACGGCCATTACCAGAAGGCCCTGCGCTTCGCCGACGAGGCGCTGAAGGCGGAGCTGACGGGCTGGAACGAGGCCATCATCCAGCGCAACCGGCAGAAGCAGCAGGCCGCCGAGTATTCCGCCGCCATGGCGCAGCTGGAGCAGGCCGGCACGGTGGAAGCCGTCGAAGGGGTGAAGGCCCGCATCGCCGCGCTGGGCGACGATGAGAAGGCTGCCCAGGGCCTCCGCCGGTGCGACGAAAAGCTGGAAGCCCTCCGCGCCGCCGCCTATGACCGGGCCAACGCCCTCATGGCGCAGCAGAAGTATGGGCAGGCCGCAGCAGCCTTCCGCGCCCTGGGCGGCTACCGGGACAGCCAGGCTGCCGCCGTGCAGTGCGACCAGCTGGAAGCCCAGCATCAGGCGGAAATCGCGGAGGCCAACGCCCTGCAGGCCCGGGAAAACGCCGAACGCCGCGCCCGGGAGGAAGCCGAGCGTAGGGAGCGAGAACGCGTCGAAGCGGAGCTGCAGCGGCGCAAGGACGAAATCGCCCGCCGTGAAGCAGAAGCCCGGGCTGCGAAAACCCGCAAAATCGCCATCCTGCTGACAGCCGTGGCGGCGGTGTGCATCGCCGCGTTCCTGGTGGTGACGAAGGTCGTGCTGCCCAGGCAGCAGTACAATCAGGCCATGCGCGCCATGCAGGAGGGACAGTATGACGCCGCTATCCAGGGCTTCCTGGCACTGGACGGCTATGCTGACAGCGAATCCCGCATCCTGCAGGCACAGGCGCATCAGGCCTATGAGGCGGACGATCTGTCTTACGTCCTGGCCCTGTATGCGGATCTGCCGGAGGCCTATCAGGATCACGCGGAGGATTTCGCCGCCATGTACAGCGAGGCCGCTGCACTGATGGACGCCGGCAGCTACGACGAGGCCATGTCTGCCTTCACGCTTCTTGGCAGCTACAGCGACAGCGCGACACAGGTCAGCGAGGCCGCCTACCGCAAGGCTGCGTCCCTGGCCGCATCAGGTGATGCTGACGGCGCCATTGCGCTGTACGAGAACCTGGGCGAGTACCGGGACAGCGCGATCCTCGCGGCGCAGCTGAACGCCGATGCGCTGTACGCCGCAGGCAGCTATGCTGAAGCATGGCTGATCTACGACACGCTGCCTGAGGGCTACCGGACGCACAGCAGCGACTACGCCGCCATGTACGATACCGCCGCCGCCCTGCTGGAGGACGGCGCTTACGATGAGGCCTCCGCTGCCTTCGCCGCGCTGGGCGAGTATGCTGACAGCGCGACACAGGTCAGCGAGTGCAGCTACCGCAAGGCCGGCGCGCTGGCCGGATCCGGCAGCTACGACGAGGCCATCGCCCTGTACAACGCCCTGGGCAGTTACCGGGACAGCCAGGCTCTTGCCGTGCAGACCGGGGCCGATCAGCTGTACGACGGCGGCGACCTTGCCGGGGCCTACGACATCTACGTAACCCTTGACGAGGCATACCAGTCCCATGCGGCTGATTATGCCGCCGCCTACAACGCCGCGGAGGCCGCCCGCACCGCCGGGGACTATGGCGGCGCGTATGCGCAGTTCCTGGCCCTGGGCGGCTATGCCGATGCCCAGGCCAAGGCCGGGCAGTGCCTGGTGGACAACGCCGACGCACTGTTTGCCGGGGAAAGCTACGCCGAGGCCGCCGAGGCCTACGCGCTGCTGGGCAACACGGACAAGGCCAGCGAAGCCACCTACCGGTATGCCGCGCAGCTGACGGCGCAGGGCGAGTACCTGCTGGCCGCGCAGCAGTACGAGGGCATCATGGACTACGCGGACAGCCGGGAGCAGCACTTCCAGCTGGCGGCGACGGCGCGGGAGCATGGGCTGTATGCCGATGCGCTGGCCATCCTGAACGGCGATCCGGATCATCCCGACCTCACGGAGGCCGTCTACCAGACCGGCGTGAGCGCCTCCGCCGCGCAGGACTACGAAACCTCCGTGGCGGCCTTCACCCAGGTGGGTGCGTACAGGGACGCCTCCATGAAGCTGACCATGGACACCTACGCCCTGGGCGGGCAGCTCCACAGCCGGGGCGAGTATGACAGGGCCGCGGAAGTCTACGCCTCCATGGGCAATTTCTCCGACGCGCCGGAGCGGGCCGACACCGCCCGCTACGCCGCAGCCGACGCCGCCATGCTTGCGGGCGAATACGCCGATGCCGCACAGCGCTTCGCCGCCCTGGGCGATTACAGCGACAGCCGGGCCAAGGCGCAGGAGTGCGATTATCTCTCTGCAAGGGCCCTGCATGAGGCGGGCCAGTATGCCTCCGCGCTGGAGGCCTTCACAGCGGCGGGACTCTCCGGGTACAGCGACAGCGATACCATCATGAACGACTGCCGCTATCAGCTGGGTCAGGCTGCGGCGGCGCAGGGCGACTACAAGGACGCCCTTGCCTGGTATGAAGCCGCGGGTTCCTACCTCGACAGCGCGGCCCAGGCCGACGCGTGCCGCAGGCAGATCGCCCTGGCCGCCGGGCAGGCCTGCGAGGCGCAGGGCGACTATGAGCGGGCCTTCGCCCAGTACGGCCTGGCCGGCGAAACGGACAGGCAGCAGGAAATGGCCTATCAGGCGGGCATGGCGAAGCTGACCGCCACCGACTACGCCGGTGCGCTGGACTGGCTCTGGCAGGTCGGGACGTACGGCGACACGCAGGCGCAAATCCTCGCCATTGGCGAATACTACTACACCACGCAGCAGTACGACCAGGCGGAAGCCGTGTTCGCGCGGGTGCCGGAGGCCGGCAGCGCGGCCCAGCGGCTGTACGAGCTGGGACAATACTACGAACTGGATGGCAGCATGGAACGGGCCGTGCAGGCCTACCGCGAGGCCGGGGATTATGCCGATGCCGCCGACAAAGCCACGGCGATTCAGCAGGAGCTGGACTACCGGGCGGCGGAAAAGCTGTACCAGGCCGGTCAGCTGGAGGACGCGCTGCCCCTCTACCAGCAGATTCCCGGGTACAAGGACGCGGATGACAAGGCTGCGGCGATTCAGCTGGAGCTGACCTACCGGGCGGCGGAAGCGCAGTACGAGGCCGATCAGCTGGAGGACGCGCTGCCCCTCTACCAGCAGATTCCCGGGTACAAGGATGCGGATGACAAGGCCGCTATGATTCCGCAGGAAGTGACGTACCGGGCAGCGGAAAAGCTGTACCTGGCCGATCAGCTGGAGGACGCGCTGCCCCTCTATCAGCAGATTCCCGGGTACAAGGACGCGGATGACAAGGCTGCGGCGATTCAGCTGGAGCTGACCTACCGGGCGGCGGAAGCGCAGTATCAGGCTATGGCATGGGAAAGTGCACAGGCACTGTACGCGCAGATTCCCGGGTACAAGGATGCAGATATGAAGCTCTGCTTGGCAAGAATCGCGCCGTTCAGGGGGTGCATTGCGGCAGGGTGGTCTCATACGGTCGGCCTGAAGCGGGACGGCTCGGTGGTTGCGGTGGGCAGCAATAAAGACGTGAATAATAATCTTGTTGACCAGTGCGATGTGAGCGGCTGGACGGACATCGTGGCCGTCGCGGCCGGATCCTGGCATACAGTCGGCCTGAAGCGGGACGGCTCGGTGATCGCGGTGGGCGATCACGAGTATGGCCAGTGCAATGTGAGCGGCTGGACGGACATCGTGGCCGTCGCGGCTGGATGGGTCCATACGGTCGGCCTGAAGCGGGACGGTACTGTGGTCACGGTGGGCAACAGTAAGTATGGCCAGTGCGATGTGAACGGCTGGACGGACATCGTGGCCGTCGCGGCTGGATCCCATCATACGGTCGGCCTGAAGCGGGACGGCTCGGTGGTCGCGGTGGGCAAAAATGATTATGGCCAGTGCGATGTGAGCGACTGGACGGACATCGTGGCGGTAACGGCAGGGCTTGGTTATACAGTCGGCCTGAAGCGGAATGGCTCGGTGGTCGCCGTGGGCTATAATGATGATGGTCGCTGCAATGTGAGCGGCTGGACGGACATCGTAGCCATCGCGGCTGGACAGTTATGTACCGTTGGCCTGAAGCGGAACGGCT
>JAXEEE010000118.1:0-59085 GCA_034104265.1 Eubacteriales bacterium
CAAAACAGCAAGAGGGGTACGAGGGGGCAACGCCCCCTGGCCCTGCACGACTGCGTCGCGGTGCGCCTGTTGCGCACCGTGACCCCTGCAAGCGCGGCGCGCCCTCCGCGCGCCGTGCCTTCGCACAACCTGCACGACACCCCCACGCGCGCGCAACCGTGACCGAAGGCCCTTAACCCATTCGCGAGAATGGGAGTCCAGAGGGCTATGCAGCCCTCTGGCAGGGGTGCAGGGGGCAGCGCCCCCTGCATGCTGGACATAAACGCGCTTCCTATGATATAATGAGCAGTACGGCTGCGTGGAGCGCGGCCCATACTGAAGGGGGAACCCCATGCGGCTCAAGAAACTGGAACTGTACGGCTTCAAGTCCTTCGCGCAGCGGACGGAGATCGTCTTCGGCGAGGGAATCACGGGCATTGTCGGGCCCAACGGCTCGGGCAAGAGCAACATCGGCGATGCGGTGCGCTGGGTGCTGGGCGAGCAGTCCGCAAAAACCCTGCGCGGCTCCAGCATGTCCGACGTGATCTTCAACGGCACCCAGAAGCGCAAACCCCTCTCCTACTGCGAGGTCAGCCTCGTGTTCGACAACGAGGATCGCTCCCTGCCCATGGATTTCGCCGAGATCATGGTCACCCGCCGGGTCTACCGCAACGGCGAGAGCGAGTACTACCTCAACCGCGCCGCCTGCCGCCTGAAGGACATCATCGACCTCTTCCGCGACACCGGCATCGGCAAGGAAGGCTACTCCATCATCGGCCAGGGCCGCATCGACGAGATTCTCTCCCGCCGCAGCGAGGATCGCCGCCAGGTCTTTGAGGAAGCCGCAGGCATTGTCAAGTTCAAGGCCCGAAAGGAAGAAGCCGACAAGAAGCTGGAGCGGACGCTGGAAAACGCCGCCCGCATTGACGATATTCTGGAGGAACTCACCCGGCAGCTGCGCCCCCTGGAGGAACAGGCGAAGAACGCCCGGGTGTATATTGAGCTGTCCGCAGAGCTGAAGGTGCTGGATCTGAACCTGTTCCTCGTCCGCTCCGACAAGGCCAAGGAACGCCTGGCCGAATTGGACACGGAGCTGATGAACCTCCGCGCTGTGCTGGACGCCACCCAGGCCGCCCTGCAGGACAAAACCCGGCAGCGGGACGACCAGCAGGCGGACATCGCCCAGCTGGAGGAGAAGATCACCGGCGCGCGCAACGGCCTGATGGCCTGCGCCGAAGCCGTCCATGAGGCCGCCAACACCCTCTCCGCCCTGCAAAGCCGCCGGGACGCCCGGCAGGAGAACCGCGCCCGCATCCAGGAGGAGCAGCAGGACGCCGCCCGCCGCCTGGAGGAGCTGGACGCGCTGTTCGAGCGGGCGCAGAGCGAGCGGGATTCCCAGGAGGAATTGCTGGACGCTGCCCAGCAGGCCCTGAATCAGGCCCGCCGGGACGCGGAGGAAGCCTCCGCCCGGGAGACCGAGACCGACGAGGCTCTCGAAGCCCACAAGGCCGCCATCATGACCGCCATGAACCGCCTCTCCGCCGTGCGCAACGATCAGACCCGTCTGAAAACCATGCGCGGGCAGATGGAGGAACGGCTGGCGGATCTGTCCGTGTCCGGGGAGAAAATGAAGGAGACGGAGGAGCGGCTGGACGGGGCTGTCCGGGAGGCCGCCGCCAAGCTGGCAGAGGAGCAGCAGCGTCAGGCCGAGCTGTCCGAGAAGTACCGGGACAAGACGGAGGAACTGAATCAGCAGGACGCGGCGCTGATGGGCATCCGCACCGAGGCCGAAGCCCTCTCCGCCGAGCTGCAGTCCGCCCAGAGCCGGCAGAAGCTGCTCATTGAAATGACCCGGGACATGGAGGGCTACAACAACGCCGTCCGCAAGGCGGTGCAGTTCGCCCGTGACCGGGGCATGAAGTCCGTGCGGGGCGTGCTGGCCCGGCTGATTTCCGTGCCCAGGGCGTATGAAACCGCCATCGACATGGCCCTGGGCGCGGCGCAGCAGAACATCGTCACCGACGACGAGCATACCGCCAAGGAGCTGATCCAGTACCTGCGCAACAATCGTCTGGGCCGGGCCACCTTCCTGCCCATGACCACCGTGCGCAGCAAGCTGCTGAACGACCGGGAGCGGCAGGCCCTGAAGCTGCCCGGGTGCATCGGCGTGGCGTCGGATCTGATCGACTGCGCGCCGGAGTACCGGGGCATCGTGGAGAACCTGCTGGGCCGCACGGTCATCGCGGAGAACCTGGACGTGGGCATTCCCATCATGAGGGCAGGCAATCATGCCTTCCGCCTGGTGACGCTGGAGGGCGACGTGATGCACTCCGGCGGCTCCATGACCGGCGGCTCCTCCGCGTCGAGGGCGGTGGGCCTGCTGGGCCGGGAGCGGGAGCTGAAGGAGCTGACCGAGTCGCTGCGGACAGGGAAAATACGCCTGGACGCCTTCCGGCAGAAGCTGGCGGAGGGTCAGGCGAAGAAGAACAGCCTGAAGCAGCAGTGCGGCGATGCGCTGAACGAATTGCATCAGCAGGAGATTGCCGTGGCCCGGGAGACCGCCCGGCATGAAAGCGCCCAGGCGGATCTCGCCGCCCACCGGGAGCGCATGGAGCAGACCGCCCAGGCCCGGGTGCAGCTGGAGGAAGCCATGGCCCAGCTGGACGCGCAGCTGACGGAAATTAGCCAGCAGAGCGGCGACGCGCAGCTGGATCAGTCCGCCATGGAGGAAAAGACCGCCGCCCTGCAGGAGGCCTTGCAGCAGGCCCGGAGCCGGGCCGCCGAGGCCGCCGACCGGGTGATGACCCGCACGCTGCAGCTGTCCGATTTGCGGCATCAGCTGGACGTGATGTACCGCGACCATGACCGGTATCAGCAGGATCGCAACCAGCTGATGCGGGAGACGGAGCGCCGGGCCGGTCAGCTGGCCGATATGGACGGTCAGGATCAGCAGGACGCAGCGGAAATCGCCCGTGTGACAGCGCTGAAGGAAACCCGCCTTCTGGAGCAGAAGCGTCAGGAGCAGGTGACGGCCTCCCTGGAAAGCCGCCGCACCGATGCCCAGGCGCGGCTCAAGGACGTGCTGACCGACATGGAGAACCTGCATCAGTCCCTGAGCCGGGACACGGATCGCGTGCACCGGACGGAGATGGTGCGGGCCAAGGTAGACGGCGACCTGCGGACGCTGCAAAACCGCATCTGGGACACCTACGAGGTGACCTACGCCGGGGCGGAGGAGTTCCGGCAGACGGAGGGCTTCGACGCGGTGGAAGCCGACCGGCGGGCCGCGCAGCTGATGAGCCAGATCCGGGCTCTTGGCAGCGTGAACGTGAACGCCGTGGAGGAATACGCCGCCACCAAGGAGCGCTTCGACGATCTGACGAGGCAGCAGGAGGATCTGCGGCAGGCGGAGAAGGATCTGCGGGAGCTGATCGAGCGGCTGCTGGAGCAGATGCGGGTGACCTTCGTGGAGAACTTCACGAAGATGCAGGGGTACTTCTCGGAGACCTTCACGCGGCTGTTCGGCGGCGGACATGCGGAATTGAAGCTGATGGACCCGGAGGATCCGCTGAACTGCGGCATCGAGGTCAACGCCCAGCCCCCGGGCAAGAAGCTGCAGCTGCTGTCGCTGCTCTCCGGCGGCGAGCGTGCGCTGACGGCCATCGCCATCCTCTTCGCCATGCTGAAGCTGAAGCCCACGCCCTTCTGCATCCTGGACGAGATCGAGGCCGCCCTGGACGACGCCAACATCGGTTACTACGCCGACTACCTGAAGGAGTACAGTAGAAGCACCCAGTTCATCGTCATCACCCACCGCAAGGGCACCATGGAGCGCTGCAACTCCCTCTTCGGCGTAGCCATGGAGGAGCAGGGCGTGAGCCGGATGGTCTCCGTCAGCCTGCAGGATTACAAGGAATAAACACGGTTTTGGGCGGAATATGCAGGCTTATTCATCATCAAAGGATAAGCATCCGCCGGGGGCGGGAATGTGGATTGCCGGTGGACAGCCCCTTCCCGGAATTCCCTGCAATGCCAAAAGAAACGCGGGTTTCCGGTTATCCACAGAAGGTTGTCCACAGCCTGTGGAGCGTGTGGACAAGCCTGTACACCCCCTGTGCACTGCCTATGCAATCCCGAAGATGAAAGCGTATACGGGCAGGAAATATGCATGGGATTCACCCCCTGCAGGCAGGAATGTTCCCGCATGGCATGGAATATAATGTGAGAAGCGGGAATTATCCACCGTTTATCCCGCGCACTTCACCCTCCGTCCACTTTTGGCAGGGCCCCAAAACCCTTGCCGCGCCTGGGCAGACGACACTTTTCCACAATATTCACACCCCCTACTACGACTACGGTTTACTATATACTATACCTACCTGACTGACAGAGAGGATGATCCCATGCAATTTACGATGAACGCCCAGGACCTTCTGGACGGGCTGAATACCGTCACGCGGGCGCTGGCTGCCCGGCCTGCCAAGCAGATTCTGGAGGGCGTGCTGGTGGAGGCCTCCGACGAGGGGATCAACCTGACCTGCTCCGACGGCAGCCTGACCATTGAGAGCGTCCTCACCGCCGAGGTAAAGGAGCCCGGACGGGTGGTTCTTCCCGGCAAGCTCCTGACGGAGCTGGTGCGCAAGCTCCCCGGCGGCAGCGTGACCGTCAAGGTCAACGAGAACCACTCCGCCTCCATCCGCTGCATGTCCTCCAAGAGCAACCTGGCGGGCATGAACCCCATGGAGTACCCGGAGATGGCCGAGGTGGAGAGCGGCGTCACCATCAAGATTCCGCAGAATAAATTGAAGGAAATGATCGCCCGGGTGGTGTTTGCCATCGCCACGGACGAGAGCCGGCAGATCCTCACCGGCTGCCTGCTGGAGGTCAAGCAGGACGAGGCCCGTCTGGTGGCCCTGGACGGCTTCCGCCTAGCCATGCAGAAGGTCTTCCAGCCCTTTGAGCTGCCTGCCGGACAGGAGGTGCTCAAGGCTGTCATTCCCGGGCGCGTCCTGGGCGAACTGAGCAAGATCCTCCTGGAGGATGAGGACTTCTGCACCCTCTACATCGGCAAGACCCGCATGCAGGCCAGCTTCGGCAACACCCGCCTGTCCACGGTGCTGCTGGCCGGGGAGTACATTGATTATCGGAAGATTCTGCCCCCCGCCTTCAAGACCCAGGCCCGTGCCGACCGCATCCAGGTGCAGAACGCCATCGACCGCGCCAGCCTCATGGCCAGGGAGGGCAAGAACAACCTGATCCGCATGCGCTTCACCGAGGGCAGCCTGACCATCACCTCCAATGCTGAATTGGGCGACGTGCTGGAGGAGATGGATGCCACCCTCTCCGGCGACCCCATCGAGATCGCCTTCAACGCCAAGTACATCACCGACGTGATCCGCAACATCAGCGACGAGGAGCTGTGCATGAAGTTCAACAGCAATGTCAGCCCCTGCGTGGTCTGCCCCATGGAGGGGGAGGGCTACCTGTACCTGATCCTGCCGGTGCGCGTGTTCTCCTGACCGACCTGACAAGAGCTTATGCTGATTGAAGAAATCAAGCTGCGGGATTTCCGCAATTACGGGGAGCTGACCCTTCACCCCCACCCGGGGGTGAACCTGCTCTTCGGCCAGAACGGCTCCGGCAAGACCAATCTGCTGGAAGCCGTTCATTATTGCGCCCTGGGCCGCAGCCACCGCACCAGCCAGGATCGGGAGGTGGTGCGCAAGGGCGCGGCCATGGGCGCGGCGGGGGTCACCGTGCGCAAGGCCACCGGCCGCTGCGACATCGCCGTGAAGCTCACCCCCGGGGAGAGCCGCAAGAAGCAGGTCTTCCTGGACCGCAAGCGGGCCTCCCGGCTGTCGGACATGATGGGAAGGCTCCAGTGCGTCATCTTCTCTCCGGAGGACCTGATGCTCGTCAAGGAAGGCCCCGCCCTCCGCCGCCGCTACCTGGACATGATGCTCAGCCAGCTGTCCACGGCCTACTTCGTCGCCCTGCAGCAGTACAACAAGGCCCTCGACCAGCGCAACGCCATCCTGCGGGACATGAAGAAGGGCGGCAAGTGTGAGGTGGCCATGCTGGACGCCTTCGAGGACGCCATGGCCGCGCCCTGCCAGGTCATCATCCCCCTGAGGCGGAAAATCCTCGCCCAGGTGGCGGCATCGGCGGCGGAAAAGTACGCCTCCATCAGCGGACGCCCCGGGGAGCCATTCGGTATGCAGTACCAGTGCTGCACCCAGGAACAGGCGGACATCCCCGGTACCGTGCGCCGCTCCCTCCAGCAGAGCCGCAGGGAGGACGCCTTCCGGGGCGGCACGGGCTTCGGCATCCACCGGGAGGACATCGGCCTGACCCTCTCCGGCCGGGAGATGAAGCTGTTCGCCTCCCAGGGGCAGATCCGCACGGCGGCCCTTTCCATGAAGCTGGCCCAGCTGGAGGTATTCCGCGCCGCCACAGGGGAAACACCTGTTCTCCTGCTGGACGACGTGATGAGCGAGCTGGACATGACCCGCCGCACCCGGCTGCTGCAGGAGATCAGCGGCGTGCAGACCTTCGTCACCTGCACGGACGAGAGCGACCTGGACGGCTGCCACGACCGCCGCAGCTACCGGGTCAGCGCGGGGGAAAACGGCCTTGCTGCCATCGCCGAGACCAGCAGCGGTCAGCCGGTGCCGCCCCGCCCCGAGCCGGAGGATCCCGACTTCACCTGACGGCGCAATGCTCCGAAACGCGAACGGACATGCGCCGTTTTTTGCTGCTGAAAAACAGGGGCAACTCGTTCCGGCGGACGGGGATCCAGTCAAAAAAGCGGAAAATATCCGTTTTCAACGGCACAGATGGCGCACAGTCCTTGCACAGCAAGGATATACAGATTGCATAATATAATAACAACATAATCATAGCACAGAAACACACGATGCACCCGGATGTTTCACGTGAAACACTTTCCCCGGGGGACAATCTGTGATACAATGACCATGGAAGGAGGGATCGCCGTGGCAACCAGGTGGATGCAGGAGCAGCAGCAGGCCATCCAGGCCAGGAATCATACGATTCTGGTCAGCGCCGCCGCGGGCTCCGGCAAGACCGCCGTGCTGGTGGAGCGCATCGTCACCCTGCTGAAGGAGGGCTTCCGGCTGAACCGGATGCTCATCGTTACCTTCACCCGGGCGGCAGCGGCGGAAATGCGCCAGCGGCTGAATCAGCGGCTGCTCAAGGAGCTACACAGCGACCCCGACGTGATGGGTCAGGCCCTGGACGATCTGGAGTGCACGGAAATCTCCACCATCCACGCCTTCTGTCAGAAGGTGCTGCGGAACAACTTCGAGGCCGTGGGCATCGACCCCCTCAGCCGGGTGGCGGAAACCAAGCAGACCGAGTCGCTGTTCGAGCAGGCCTTCCGGGACGCCATGAACGAGCTGCTGGAGGAGGAAGATAACGCGGACTTCCAGGCCTTCGCCGCAGCCTTCAGCCAGCGTGACATCCATGACATGACCGACCAGCTGTATGAGTTCCTCATGTCCCTGCCACAGCCCTTCGACTGGCTGGATCAGAAGGTCAGCCAGGTGCAGGCGGAGGACTGGGCGCAGCACCCATGGTATCAGGTGCTGGTGCAGCAGGCCCGGCGGCAGCTGCAGGGCATGCAGGTGCTGCTGGACAGCCAGGCCCGCATGTTCGATCTGCCTGATGCGGTGGATCAGCTGCACGTCACCTGGGAGCAGGACGCGAAGGCCTGCCGTGCGCTGATGGCATCCGCCCAGGGGGAGCCCTACGCCCTTCGGGAAGCCCTGGCCACCTTCAGCATGGTACGGGCAGCGGCTTGCCGGGGCCTGACTGACGGGCAGAAGCAGTGGCAGAAGCAGTACAAGGCCCTGCGGGATGAAATCAAAGACATGGTGAAGGAATGCGCCGCCTCCCTCCGGCTGGACGAGGACAAGCTGAACCGGGAGTTTGGCGTGATCCAGCAGCATTTGAAGGGGCTGGCCTCGCTGGTGAAGCGGGTGCATCTGCGCTTCAGCGAGAGCAAGCAGGCCATGAGCTATCTGGACTTCTCCGACCTGGAGCAGATGACCATGACCGTGCTGTCCCAGCCGGCATACCGGCAATCCCTGCAGGAGGAGTACGACCACATCTTCGTGGACGAGTGCCAGGACGTATCCGCCGTGCAGGATGCCATCCTTCAATCCATCCACGGGGAAAACAGCTGCATGTTCATGGTGGGCGACGTGAAGCAGAGCATCTACCGCTTCCGCCGGGCGGAGCCAACGCTGTTCCTCAAACGCATGCTGACCTACTCCGATGATCCCACTGCACCCGAGCGGCGCATCTTCCTGCAGAAGAACTTCCGCAGCCGCACCGCCGTGCTGGAGGGCACGAACCTGGTCTTCCGCCAGCTGATGCGCCGCAGCGTCACCGAGCTGGACTACACCGACGGGGAAGCTCTGATTCCCGGCCGCTGCACGGAGAACGACCCGCCGGTGGAGATCCACCTGGTGCAGCAGCCGGAGGGCGGCGTTTCCGGGGAGATCGCGGCGGAGGTACAGGTGATCGTCAGCCGGATCAGGGAGCTGCTCACAACCCGCTTCGACGACGGCGGTACCCTGCGGCCCTACCAGTACCGGGACATGGTGATTCTCCTGCCGAAGGTGGCGGGGGTGGGCTCGGCCATGGCGCAGCTGCTGGAGGAGCAGGGCGTGCCGGTGTTCTTCGACGGGACGGAAAGCTACTTCAACCTGGCGGAAATCACCGCCATGACGGCCCTGCTGCAGGTGCTGGACAACCCCCGGCAGGATGTGCCGCTGATGGCCGTGCTGAAGCAGACGCCCTTCCACCTGACCGACAGCGACCTGGCGGACATCCGTCTGTGCAGGACAGGCCGGGATGTGCCCTTCCATGAGGCCTATGAGGCCTGCTGCGAGGGAGATACATCCTTGTCGGAAAAGTGCCGTGTTTCACGTGAAACATTGGCAAAATGGCGATTCATGTCGGAGGTCATGCGTCTGCCGGACTTCCTGTGGTACCTGGTGCGGGAGACGGGCTTGTACGCCGCCTGCGGCGCACTGCCGGAGGGTGAGCTTCGCCAGGCGAACCTGCGGATGCTCTGCCAACGGGGCGCGGAGTTCGAGCAGAACGGCGGGTATACCCTGTCCGGGTTCCTGCAGCAGCTGGCGGAGCAGAAATCCAGCGGGGACGAGCGTTCCGCCAAGATGCTGGGCGAGAATGAGAACCTGGTGCGCATCATGACCATCCACAAAAGCAAGGGTCTGGAATTCCCGGTGGTGTTCTGCGCGCGAATGAGCGGCAAGCTGCATCTGCCCCGCCGGGGAGGTCTGCTGATGCACAGCCGTCTGGGGGTCTGCCTGCCCTATGTGAACCGGAGCCTGAACATCCGCCGGGACACCATGGCGGACGCGGCCTTCGAGATTCAGCGGCTGCTGGATGAAAAGGCGGAGAAGGCCCGGCTGCTGTACGTGGCCATGACCCGCGCCCGGGAGCAGCTGATCATGATCGGCTGTGTGCCGGAGGACGGCAAGCTGCTGTGGCAGATGCCGGAGAGCGACTACCGCATTCTCGCTGCGGACAGCATGCTGGACTGGGTGCTGCAGGCGGTTTCAACAAAGGACAATCCACATTTGTCCACAGGCTTTCCACAGGCCGCAAACCCTTGTAAAATCAAGGTTTGGGGGGATCTTCATCCACAGGCTGTGGATAAAAACAAAGTTATCCACAGTCTGGAAGAATGGCTGAATACCACGCTTTCCGGCGATGCTGGGGATAAGTTGGGGATTCTTTGGCAGGGCATGTACGAGGCGCATGCCGCCGCGCCGCTGAAAACCTCCGTTACCAGCCTGGCCCGCAAGGACGTGCTGAAGGATCCGCTGCCCCTTACCGACGCGGACGAGGACAGCGAGAGCAAGCGTCAGCCGGAAACCATCGTCATGCCCCTGCGCCTGAGCGAGTTGCCGCAGAAGCCCGCCTTCATGCAGGAAAAGCAGATCACCGGTGCGGAGCGTGGCACGCTGATCCACCGGGCGCTGTCGCTGCTGGATTTGGATGGGCTGCGGGCTTCCACCGACCTGGACGGGGCCGTCCGGGAGCAGATCGACGGTATGATCCGTCGGGGGTGCTTCACCATCGAGGAGGGCTTCCTGCTGGACGCGGGGAGCATGGTGCGCTTCCTCCGCAGCGACCTGGGGCAGCGGATGCTTGCCAGCCATGACGTTCGCAGCGAGTGGAGCTTCAACTACCTTATGGACGAAGAGGGCACCCTGCTTCAGGGCGTCATCGACTGCGCCTTCGAGGAGAACGGCTGCTGGGTGCTGGCGGATTACAAGACGGACAGGATTCTGGATGAGTCTGCCTTCGTGGAGCGGTACACCATGCAGCTGAACTGGTACGCCCGGGCGCTGGAGGCCATCACGGGGCGGAGGGTCAGCGAAATGTGGCTGTATGCGCTGACGAAGGGCAGGGCTTATCCTGTCGAACGAAGAAGGTAGGAGATGTTTCACGTGGAACAAAGGCGAATGGACTATCATCTGCACACAGTGCATTCCTTTGACGGGGAGCAGTCCATGGACGAGCTGTGCGCCGATATGGTCAGCAAGGGCGTACAGGAAATCTGCCTGACGGAGCACATCGAGCCGGGGCATCCGGGCGAGGGGGTGGACGTGCCGCCCATCTGGGATGTGTGGTTCATGGAAATCGACGCCATGCGGCGCAAGTACCCCACGCTGACCATCCGGGCCGGGGTGGAAATCGGCGACAACGCCCCCCTGCGGGATCAGATCAAGGCTGATCTGGATCGACTGCCCCTGGACTTCCGCCTGCTGAGCCTGCACCTGGTGGACGGCGTGGACTGCTACGACGTGGACAGGTTTTTCGCCGGAAAAACCCGCGCCCAGGCCTATCGGGCCTATGCGGAGGCCAAGGCGGAATCCATCCTGGCCTGGGAGGAATTCGACAGCGTGGCTCATATCGGCTATGTGGCCAAGTATTCCGCCTACACCGGGGAGGATCGGCCCCTGCGCTACGCGGACGCGCCGGATGCCTTCGACGCCATCCTGCGGCATATCATCCGCCTGGACAAGTGTCTGGAGATCAACACCTCCGGCTATGGCGCCACGGGGGACATCATCCCCCACCCAAGCATTGTTCAGCGGTACATCGACCTGGGGGGCGAATGCTTCACCTTCGGCTCGGACAGCCACAGCACCGCCCGAAATTACGCGGATATCGAGCGGGCGAAGGCACAGGTGCGCGCCCTGGGCGGAAAATACCAGGCAGGATACAGAAAACGAAAAAAATTCATTCAGAACATTTGACAAACTATGCAGAATGGTATAAAATAGCGAGGTCATGGATGAAACCCATCCATGTTTACGATAGAGAAGCAATGTCAAACCCGCCGTTGCAGGCCGGCACAGCCCCTGCGACGGTGCAGGAGACGGGCTTCTCTATTCTTTTTCCGGAGGAAAATGGAATGCGCAGGATGGTTGTGCTTTCGCTGGACGCGATGTTTGACAGGGATCTGGCGTGCTATGCCGGGGATTCCTTCCTTGCCCGGTGGCTGGAGCAGGCTGCGGTCTGCACGCGGGTGAAGACGGTCTTCCCTGCCCTGACCTACCCGGCCCACACCACGCTGATCACCGGCTGTGACCCGGCGGATCACGGCATCGGGCAGAATCAGCCCTTTCAGCCGGATACGGAAGCGCCCATGAGGGCCTGGTACTGGGACGCCAGGGACGTCCGCCGGGAGAGCCTGCTGGGCGCGGTGAAGCGGGAGGGCGGCCGGTGCGCGTCCATCCTGTGGCCGGTGACGGGGAAGCATCCCGCGGTGCGGTGGGGCTTCCCGGAGGTGCTGGCCCTGCCGGGGGAAAACCAGGTGCTGAAAATGCTCTCCTACGGCACGCCGGGGTGGGTGCTGAAAATGGAGCTGAAGCACGGCCGGGAGCGGAAGAGCATTCATGAGCCGGATCTGTCGGACTACGCGGTGATCCTGGCGGAGGATCTGATCCGCCATCAGCAGCCGGAGCTGACGCTGGTACATCTGGTGGATCTGGACGAGATGCGCCATCATCACGGGGTGGACAGCCCGGAGGCTCATCAGGCCATGGCCCGGAACGAAGCCCGGGTGGAGCGGGTCTGGCGGGCCATGCAGGAAACCCCCGGCATGGAGGACGCGCTGCTGGTGCTGGTCAGCGACCACGGCCAGGCGGATGTGTCGAAGACCGTGTGCCTGGGGGACGCGTTGGAGAAAGCGGGTCTGGCGGGCACGGCCCGGGTGCAGTCCAATGGCATGAGCGCCTACTTGTTCGGGGAGCAGCCGGGGGCCGGAAAGGCGGAGGCGTTCCTGCGGGCGCAGGGTGAGCGGCTGGGCGTGTCCCACGTGTACAGCCGGGCGGAGCTGGACGCGCTGGGCTGCATTGACGGTCCGGCCTTCGCCGTGGAGGCCGCGCAGGACGTGGTGTTTTCCGACGGGCTGCCCCAGGCCAAGCGGGAAAAGGCTACCCATGGCTTCGGCCCGGGACATCCGGCGGAAAACTGCCTGCTGGCCGTCCGGGGCCGTGGGATCAGGCCATGCCTGCTGGACAGCATGCCCATGCGGGACGTGGCGCCCACGCTGGCGGGGCTGATGGGCGTCAGCCTCCCCCAGGCACAGGGCAGGGATCGCAGCGGTATGGTGCTTTTGTGACAATCATGGTGGAAAAGTGGGTGTAAAAGCATAGAATTTCGGGAATTTTGGACGAAAAATGGTTTTAGAGTGTGAAACAAGCCCAAAAAATTTGACAAAAAGGGTTTTCCGTGGCATAATGACGGAGATGAGCTGCCTTGTAATCCATCGCCTGCCACTCGGGCGATTTTGATATAGATGAGCCGGCGCCCCCGGCTCCCATGCCGCAGAAGGGCCGTATTCTGCCGGTATATCATGATTAGGCGTGTGCATGCCTTTTTTGGAGGTGCTCATTTCCTTGACAACGTTCATGAATCTGACGTATTACCACCACAGCGGCTTTTCCGCAGCCGTGGACGACATCCTGCTGGTGTTCGACTACTGGCTGGGGGAGCATCGTGAGCTGCCGGCAGACAGGCGGATCAATGAGGATATGCTCCGCCGCTTCCGGGAGGTATACGTGTTCATCAGCCATGAGCATCCGGATCACATGGATCCCGAGGTGTTCGAGTGGCGGAAAATCGTGCCGGTGACCTACGTGGTGTCCATGGACATGCCCATCGGCACCCGGGGCAAGCGCATGGCCCCCGGAGACGAGCTGACCCTCTCCCAGCGGGTGAAGGTGAAGGCCTTCGGCTCCACGGATCTGGGGGTGTCCTTCCTGGTGGATGTGTGCGGGATTCGCCTGTTCCACGCGGGAGACCTGAACTTCTGGCACTGGCGGGAGGAATCCACCGTGAAGGAGATCGAGGAGGCCGAGGAGGCCTTCCGGCAGGCGGTGGATCCCATCATGAAGGAGGACATCGACGTGGCCTTCTTCCCGGTGGATCCCCGGCAGGGGCGGCTGTTCGACGCGGGGGCGAACTACTTCATCATGTCGGTGAAGCCAAGGCTGCTGATCCCCATGCACTTCTGGGGCCGGGCGGAGATCGCCGTGGAGTTTGCCCGGCGCAGCCGCTGCCGCCAGACCGAGGTGCTGGCCATGACCCGCCCCGGCGAGCAGATCCGCGTGGAAACGGACGACCAGGGCTACATGACTGTGCATCTGCTGAGCATTCCGGAGCCTGCGCCCTCCCTGCGCACGGCGGAGGACGCTTCCAGGCAGACGGAGGTTGCCCTGAACAGCTACGACGGTTCCGATCCCTTCGCGGAGACCGACCTGCCTGTGAAAATGGACGAATAAGTCCTACAGGCCGCCTGACGTGCTGTCGGGCGGCCTTTTCAGCGGAAAAACGGAAGGAAAACAGTATTTTTTTCCCCGGCAGGGCATCATCCCTTGACAACCCGGCAAGGATATCGTATGATCAAGGATGGAACAACCCCTGAAACAGAAAGGATCGATCAACATGACGATTGATAAGACGATGTCCATTGGCGAGGTGCTTCGCCTGGATATGGGTACCGCCCGGATCATGATGGAGTTTGGCATGCACTGCCTGGGCTGCCCCCACGCCACTGCCGAGTCCCTGGAGGACGCCTGCGCCGCCCATGGCTCCGACGTGACGGAGCTGGTCAACCGGCTGAACGCCTACTTTGCCGAGAAGGCCTGAGTTATCCACAGGGTGGGACTCCTTCCAAGCCGGGAGGAGTCCTTTTTGCACCGGGGACAGGCAATGCCGGAAAAGTCCGCAAACCCTTGCGTTGTAAGGCTTTGCTGCCTGTATACCCCCCTGCGGAACAATCACCAGCCCCTGTGGAAAACTTGTGAATTATGTGGATAAACTGCATGTGCAGTCACTATGCAATCCACATGAACTGCCTATGCTGTGCATAAGTCGGCATTTTCTGTGGATGAAATGGGGATAAGTTGTGAACAGGCTGTGCAATGGCAGCCGAAGGAGGCATCCTATGGTCGTGCGGAATGAACAGCAGGCCCTGACGGTGGCTGTGGAGATGGAAAAGCGCGTCATCCGCATCTATGAGCGGGCCCTGATGATTGCGGATGATCTGCAGGTGAAGCAAGGCATCCGCGATATCATTCAGGAAGAAAATGAGCATTTGCAGCGCTTTTATGAAATGAAGGCGGCCTGCCCTGCCCTCTCCGAGCAGGAGGACAGGCTGCTGATTCAGGCCATCAGCGCGGAGATTCTCTTTCCCGGCGGCGTGATGGAGCTGGAACGTGCCACGGGGCTGGACACGCTGGAGGGCCTGTACCGCTTCGCCGCGGAAAGCGAGTATGACGCGATGATCAAGTTCGCCGATTATGCTGACAAGTGCGAGAGCCAGGACGTGCGGGAAGCCTTCCTGTCCATCGCCCGGGAGGAGGCCGTCCACTACGCCCGCCTGAAGGAAAAGGTGGACGAAGCCGCCGCCAGCGCCGCCAACGTATAAGGAAGAAAGCCTCCCCGGGCATGGGGAGGCTTTTCCTTTGCAGGGGATGGGCTGTGGATAACCTGCGCCTTCCCTGCCCCGCAGAAAAACCTCCCCGATGCGCCGAATATGCCGGGGAGGTTTTGTCATGCATGATATCACTTGTTCATAACCGGGCCGGAAGCCATGGCGGTCAGGTCAAGGCCGGCATAGCAGCTGTGCCGGGACGCCTGTTCCGCAAGCCCCTCCAGGGTCATGTCAAAGAGCGGGGGCGTTGTCTGCATCAGGCGGGTGATCTGCTTCATTCGCAGGAGGTACAGCGAAACCCTTGCGATCAGCGCGGCTGCGGCAATCAGGGCGGCAGCCATCAGCGGCAGGGTGACGGTCATCTCGGAGAAGTAGAAGATGAACGGCATGGCGATCACCGCGATCACGAGTACATTGGTCAGCAGGGTGAAGTTCATCCTGGCCCAGGGCTCCCTGCCGGAGCAGTGGGGACAGGCGCAGCTGAGCTTCGCCCGGGCCAGGGCGCGGCTGCTGCCCCCGCGGATCAGCCCGTCCGTCAGATTGTCCATGGCCGCCTGATTCATTTCATCGGCATGGGCCTGACGGGCTGCTACGCCGCGCTTTGTGAAGGTTCCCCTGTCATTGTAGCCGGATGCGACCTGAAGGGGAATCATCTGCAAAACGCCCCTGCCGCAGCCTGAGCAGCGGTACAGCGACAGCATATTTCTTTTCCGGGTGAGGGTATACTGCTTGTACATGGAAGCCACGCACCTTTCCGTGATGATGGGAAAAGCATAGCACAGAAGAAGCATCATGTAAAGCGGAAATCACCCGTTGCTCCCCTTCCCCGGCCTGGCCAGGGAGGCAAGCCACAGCGCCTCCCGCCGGGCGTCGGCCAGGAGCCGGGCGGCCTCCATCCGGGCGCGGCGCAGGTGCTCCGCGGGGGTCATGCGCGGCACGTACACGCTGCAGCGGCCCTCCTTCACCCGGAAGGTGGCGCAGCCCTCCTGGTCGATGCGCACCTCCGGCTGGCCTCCCAGCACGCAGCGGAACACCCGCCCGGCGAAGCCCTTGCCCACGTACATGTGCTTGAAGCCCTCCGCGCTGTCCGTGCAGAGGAAGGCCAGGCCGCTGCCGGGCTCCCCGGGCAGGCCCTCCCGGGTGAAGCCGATGACGTTGTGGTGGTCGAAATAGTCATGCTCGGGGCCGTGGGCATTGAGGCGGCGGAGCCGCAGCAGCAGGGGCAGCTCCGTCACCGCGCCGATCCCCCGGGAGGGGATGCCGTACAGGTCGCCCCAGAACACGCAGGGGTACCCGAAGGAGCGCAGCAGAATCAGCCCGTAGGCCGTGGCTTTGAACCAGCCGTTGACCCAGCTCTCCAGGGACTGGCCGGGCTGGGTGTCGTGATTGTCCACAAAGGTGACGGCCTGATGGGGCCGCGTGCCCACCAGCGTGCCGTCGAACAGGTGCGCCATATCGTAGCTGCCGCCGGAGGCGCTGGCGTCCCGCAGGTGGGCGTGGAGGGGCACGTCGAACAGATTCATGGCCCCGTTCACCTGATCCAGGTAGCGGTGGAGCGTCCCCACGTCATGGTTCCAGTACTCCCCCACGGCGTACAGCTCACGGCCGGTGTAGGAGCGCATGGCGGGCAGCCAGTCCCGGTAGAAGGCGGCGGAAATGTGCTTCACCGCGTCCAGGCGGAAGCCGTCCACCTCGGTCAGGTCGGCGTACCAGCGGCCCCAGGCCTGCATCTCCTGCAAAACCTTCGGGGACTGGAAGTCCACATCCGCCCCCATCAGGTAGTCGTAGTTGTTCTTCTCCCGATCAACATCGTCGGACCAGCGCTTGCCTTTGATGAGGAATATGCCGTGCTGCCTGTTCAGATCGTCCCAGTCCGCGCCGGTGAAGCACGCCGCGTCCCACCGGAAGCCGCTGTACTTCCCCCGCCGCCCGGGGAAGGTGAACCGGGTGAACAGCCGCACCTTCCGGCACTCGCTCACGGACTTCAGCCGGTCGTTCCAGTCCATGCAGACGGCCTCGGTCTCATCCGCGCCGTCGGCGCCCATGCGGTGGTTCAGCACCAGATCCGCCAGGGTTTGCACCCGGGCCGCCTGCAGGGCGCGGATGGCGGCCAGGTATTCGTCCTTCGTGCCGTACTTGGTGCGGACGCTGCCCTTCTGGTCGAACTCGCCCAGGTCGTACAGGTCGTATACGCCGTAGCCCACGTCGCTTCCGCCGCCGCTGCCCTTGAAGGCCGGGGGCAGCCACGCGGCGGTGAAGCCCTGCCGGTGCAGCGCAAAGGCATGCCGGGCCAGATAACGCCACAGCCTGCCGTCCGCAGGCGTCTCCCACTGGAAGCACTGGAGCATCACGCCGTTGTTCATGGAGGGCCTCCTTCGTTTGGTATCGTTTTCATACGCATGATAGCACATTTTTGTCCGTCTGCCAAGCAGGGCGGGGCCGGGATAGTATATGGCGGGGGGAGACATTCTATCCGGGGGGCGGATGGGCGGCGGCGCGCAGGTTCCTTCCGCGACATTTTTACATGTGGAAAGCCCGGTCTGCTTGACAGGCAAGGCGGTTCGCGAGTACAATAGGATAGACGGCCTGTATCCATCCACAGGGCGGATGCGGGTCAACCGGTGCCATGCCTGTGCAGGCGCGGAAGGAGGATGGGCGGCGTTTTGGCTGCCTGAACACGATCATGATGAAAAAACGGCTGATCCTTTGCCTGGCGGTGATGCTGGCGCTGACCCTGGGCCTGTTTGTATCCGCCCGGGCCACGGAGGATAACCTGAAGGTCTCCATGGAGCTGAGCGAGACCACCTTTACCGAGCCCAAGGAGGTCACCGTCACCATTCAGGTGACCAACAGCGGTGAAACGGATATGCCCGGCCCGGTGACGCTGTATTACCCCAACGGCAAGCAGGTGGAGGAGTTCGGCTCCCCCACCCTGGCCGTGGGTACCTCCAAGACCTGGAGCGGCACCTGGGCGGTGACCCAGAGCCAGCTGGAGGCCGGGAAGCTGACCTTCAAGCTGAAGTACTCCCTGGTCAACGATGCGGGCGAGATGGTCAACAAGACCGTCAACTTCTACCGGGAGCTGAACTACACCGGCGCGGTGGCCTCGGTGGAGATCAACCGCACCATCACCCCCACCACCGCCCGGGAGGGTCAGGAGGTGTCCATCACCTATGACGTGGTGAACACCGGCAACGTGGACGTGACCGACGTGTCCATCAAGGAGAACAGCAGCATCTCCTCCGCCAAGGGCACCATCGCCACCGTCCCCGCGGGTGAGAAGGCCAGCTATACCTTCACCACCACCATGAAGAAGAAGGATCTCACCAGCTCCGCCACCATCACCTACAAGGCGGGGGGCAAGACCTTCACCGAGAAGAAGGAACAGGCCTCCATCAAGTACGGCGAGGTGAAGCTCACCGCCTCCCTGTCCGCAGACAAGAAGGGCGGCACCCCCGGCGAGTCCGTCAAGCTGACGCTGACGCTGAAGAACTCCGGCAATGTGGACTACACGAACGTCGCCGTCACCGACGCGGTGCTGGGCCAGGTGTTCACCGGCCTGACCGTGCCCGCCGGGCAGACCGTCACCCAGGAGAAGGAAATCATCATTGACGAGACGGCGGACTACCAGTTCACCGTCACCGGCGAGGACGCCTCCGGCGCCACCGTGGAGACCGCCACGGACCGCCTGTCCGTCCAGGCGCTGGATCCCGCCCAGAAGATCACCCTCACCGTGGAGGCTTCCGCCGACCGCACCACGGTGTACACCCTGCCCGGCACGGTGAAGTTTGTGGTGAAGGTGACCAACAACAGCACCGTGGAGGTCAAGGACGTGACCGTGTCCGCCTCCGGGGTGCAGCTGTATTCCTTCCCCTCCATCCTGGCGGGGGAAACCCGTGACTTCACCCGGGACGTGAGTGTGTCCATGGGCGGCCAGTACCGCTTCGACGCGTCGGTGAAGAACCAGCTGTCCGAGACGGAAACCTTCCAGAGCAACATCATTCAGATCGCCTACGCCCAGCCCACCGCCGCGCCCACCGAGGCGCCCATCGTCACCCCGCCCATGCCCGTGTATGAGGATATGCCCACCTCCGACGGCCTGCCCTCCTATGTGGGCAGCGTGCAGAAGACCCTGAACGTGCTGTACTGGGTGTTCATGTGCCTGGCGGCGGTGAGCCTGATCCTGCTGGCCGTGGGCGTGATCCGCCGAATCCAGGCGGGCGTGGCCTCCAGCAAGGCCCAGGATCACCTGGAGCGGGGCAGCTACCGGGATTACACCCAGCCCGCCCGCAAGCCCGGCAAGGAGGAACGTAAGGCTGAGAAGGCCGCGAGGAAGGCCGAGCAGGCCGAAACCCCCGAGGTGGAAGTCCGCCCCGAGGAGGAAGAGGAGCTGGTGGAGGCCGAGGGCAACGGCGTCAACGCCGAGGAGACCATCCGTCAGCTGTACCCCCGCACGGCGGCCCGCATGCAGCTTGACCCCACCGTGACCGTGGAGGGCGAGGAGGACATGCCCCAGGAGGATCAGCCCGAAGCGCAGGAGGATGCGCCCGTGCAGCAGGCCTATCCTGTGGAGGAGTATGCTCCCCTGGAGCAGCCGGAAGCCCCTGTGGAGGAGCCGGTGCAGGACGTGTATATGAACCAGGCGCCGGATGACGGCGAGGCCGCGCCGGAAACGGACAATGAGCCCGTCCAGCGGCAGCGCCGCAGCCAGCGCAGGAATTCCCGCAGGTAAAGGGCGGCGGGATATCTCCGACCCAGTTGCGCAAGCCCCATGGCCCTGCCGGATGCAGCTCCGGCGGGGCCTTTGCATCCAAAGAAAAATGCAGAAAAAGCCAGCCTTTCGCCCCATATTTGCCTCTTGCGAAAGCCGTGCCGTTATGGTATAACCATCCAGACAAATACAGGCCGGCAGGGCTGGCCACAGGATGAGGTATGGATCATGGCACGCAGTACGGTCAGGGATCTGACGGTGGGTTCGCCGCTGAAGCTGGTGGTATCCTTCACGGTACCGCTGCTGTTCGGCTTTGTGTTCCAGCAGCTGTACAGCTTTGTGGATACGGCGCTGGTGGGGCGTTATCTGGGGTCGGAGGCGCTGGCGGCGGTGGGCTCCACCGGCTCGCTGAACTTCCTGATTCTGGGCTTCTGCATGGGCATCTGCTCGGGCTTTTCCATTCCCGTGGCCCAGGCCTTCGGCGCGAAGGATGAGGAGGAGCTGCGCAGGTACGTGGTGCACTGCGTGTACCTGGGGGCGGTGATCTCCCTGGTGATGGGCGGGCTGACCACGATCTTCTGCCCGCAGATGCTCCGGGCCACCAACACCCCCGAGGAGATCATCGGCCGGGCTCAGGCCTATATCCGGCCCGTGTTCGCCGCCATCCCGGTGATCATGCTGTACAACATGGCCAGCGGCATCATGCGCTCCCTGGGGGACAGCAAGACCCCCGTGTACTTCCTGGCCATGGCCTCCCTGGTGAATATCGCGCTGGATCTTCTGTTCATCCTGGTGTTCCAGATGGGCGTGGCGGGAGCGGCGCTGGCCACCATCATCAGCCAGCTGGCCTCGGGCGTGGGGTGCGTCATCATGCTGGTGAAGCGCTTCACCATCCTGCGCATGCAGAAGGAGGACCTCCGCTTCCGCCCGATCTTCGCCCGGCGGCTGATGGGCATGGGCGTGCCCATGGGCTTGCAGTTCTCCATCACGGCCATCGGTTCGGTGATTATGCAGACGGCGGTGAACGGTCTGGGCACCATCGCCGTGGCGGCCATTTCCGCCGGCGGCAAGCTGTACAGCTTCTTCTCCTGCATCTTTGACGCGCTGGCCACCACCATGGCTACCTTCGCCGGGCAGAACATCGGCGCGCGCAAGCTGAAGCGGGTGCATCAGGGCCTGAAGGCCGCGGGCATCATGGGCAGCGTATACAGCGTGGTGGTGTTTGCGGTCATGGTGCTGTTCGGGCGGCAGCTGCTGGGGCTGTTCGTCAAGCAGACCGACGTGGAGGTCATCGACCTGGCCTACCGCTACATGTGCGTGAACACCGCCTTCTTCCTGCTGCTGCTGGGGGTGAACATCTACCGGCTGACCATCCAGGGCATGGGCTTCACGCGGATCGCCATGCTGGCCGGGGTGATGGAGATGATCGCCCGCACGGCGGTGGCCATGATCCTGGTGCCCATCTTCGGCTTCAACGGCGCCTGCGCCTCCAACCCGGCGGCGTGGCTGTTCGCCGATATTTTCCTGATTCCCTGCTACCTGCGCATCACCAAAAAGCTGGAGCACCGCCTGCAGCCCGCGGGCGACAACATCTGATTCAAGGGGGAATGGCCCATGCTGCGCAAGATCGCGTCCTTCACCATCAACCACGATACCCTCGTCCCCGGCATGTACGTCAGCCGGGTGGACGGGGACTGCGTTACCTACGACCTGCGGCTGAAGTATCCCAACCGGGGGGACTACCTGGCCCAGAAGCCCCTGCATACCCTGGAGCACCTGGTGGCCACCTACGTGCGCTCCTCCCCCTGGTCGGACAGCGTGGTGTACTTTGGCCCCATGGGCTGCAGGACGGGGTTCTACCTGATCCTGCGGGATTCCGTCAGCCATGAGCAGGCCATCGCCCTGGTGAAGGAGGCCTTTGCCTTCTCCGCCGCCTTCGAGGGGGATATCCCCGGCGCGAAGAAGATCGAGTGCGGCAACTACCTGGAGCACGACCTGCCCGCCGCACGAGCGGAGGCCGCCGCCTACCTGGACGTGCTGGCCCATTGCACCCCCGACACCCTCACCTACCCCGACTGAGGAGGAACACGCATGAAAATCGCCCTGGTGGCCGACCTGCACGGCAATTACCCCGCGACCCTCGACATGGCCCGGACGCTGGAGCGCATCGGGGTGGACGACATCTGGTTCCTGGGGGACGCGGTGGGCAAAGGCCCCGGCAGCCGCGAAACCTGCGACTGGGTGCGGGCCAACTGCACGCTGTGCATCGGCGGCAACTGGGACTACGGCATCGGCGGGAAGCAGTTCCCGGCGGATGATTACTACTGGCAGCAGCTGGGCCCGGAGCGCATGGCCTGGCTGAACAATCTCCCCAGCGAGGCGGAGGCCACCGTCAGCGGCGTGCGGTTCCGGCTGTTCCACGGCCGCCCGGTGACGGAGCTGCTGGTCGCCCAGGACGACAAGGACAAGCTGGGCGCGACCTTCACCACAGAGCGGGGCGTGTTCGGCGGGGTGATCTTTGCGGACAGCCACCGGCCCTTCATCCGCACGCTGAAGGAGGGCTACATCGTCAACACGGGCAGCGTGGGCAACAGCATCGGCGTGCCCAAGGCCCATGCGCTGATCCTGGAGGGGGAGAAGGATTCCGCCGCCCCCGCGCCGCTGATGATGAGCATCCTCTCCGTGCCCTACGATACCCAGGCCGCCGTGGCTGCGGCCCGGGCCGACGACGCATTGCCCTTCCGGGACGCCTATATCCGGGAAATCACCACAGGTATCTATTCACGCTAAACTCAACCCCATGGAGCGCGCAGCGAAAAAGGGTCAAGGGGCGATGCCCCTTGCGCAGGTCCAGGGGCGGCGTTAGCCCCTGGCCGCCGGAGGCCCCGCGCCCGCAGGCGCAAACCCCCACGCGCCTTTCGTGAATCCCCCGGATTCACGAAACAGCTCGCCCAGCCGCAAAGGAAAGCGGTATCCCTGCACCGCCCAGCCGCAAAGGAAAGCGGCATCCCTGCACCGCCCATGCGCAAAGGAAAGCGGTATCCCTGCACCGCCCAGCCGCAAAGGAAAGCGGTATCCCTGCACCGCCCAGCCGCAAAGGAAAGCGGAGAAAACGGCAGGCTCCGCATAGTGCAAGGGGACGAACCTCATCCGACCTCGCTGCGCTCGGCCACCTTCCCCAAAGGGGAAGGCTGAGCAAGCTTCGCCCGCGTTGAAAACGGCAGGTTCCGAGCAACGCAAGGAAAGCGGACTGATCCGTCGGACTCATCCGGCAGACAGAGGGAACAACCTCATCCGACCTCGCTGCGCTCAGCCACATTCCCCAGAGGGGAAGGCTGAGAATGTGCAGCAGATATACCGCAAGCGGCCCTTCCGGTCGCTTTTTTGCTGCATATGGATAAGAAAAGCCTTCCCCTTTCCTCTGGCAAAAGTGTTGGAATTTGAACTACGTTGTGGTATACTTTTTGAACAGGCCTGCAGAAAAAGCACGCAGGAAGCCTGTCCACAGAAAGCAGCACAGACCGAACCCGGATCAAGGAGCAATTTATGGCGGACAACAGGAAAACCCAATTATTTGAACAGACGCCCATCCCAAAGGCTGTGATGACCCTCTCCCTGCCCACGGTGATCTCCAGCCTGGTGGCTCTATTGTACAGCCTGGCGGATACCTACTTCGTCGGCATGATCAACGACCCCGTGCAGACGGCGGCCGTCACCCTGGCCGCACCCGTGCTGCTGGCCTTCAATGCCGTGAACAACCTCTTCGGCGTGGGCAGCTCCAGCATGATGAGCCGCGCCCTGGGCCGGGGCGATATAAAAACCCTGCGGCAAAGCTCCGCCTTCGGCTTCTATGGCGCGCTGGTGTGCGGCGTATTGTATTCCCTGGCCTGCGCGCTGCTGATGAATCCCCTGCTGAGCTGCCTGGGCGCGGACGCAACCACCTCCGGCGCAACCTCCGCCTATCTGATGTGGACGGTGGTGCTGGGCGCAACGCCCTCCATCATGAACGTGGTGATGGCCTACCTGATCCGCTCCGAGGGCGCAACGCTCCATGCCAGCATCGGCACCATGAGCGGGTGCCTGCTCAATATCGTGCTGGATCCGCTGTTCATCCTGCCCGGCGGTCTGAACATGGGCGCTGAGGGCGCAGCACTGGCCACCATGCTGTCCAACTGCTTCGCCACGCTGTACTTCTTCGGGTACCTGTTCTTCAAGCGGGAATCCACCTGCGTGTGCATCTCCCCCAGGGAGTTCACCTTGCGCAAGCCCATCGTGGGCGGCGTGTGCGCGGTGGGCGTGCCCGCGTCCATCCAGAATTTGCTCAACGTCCTCAGCCATATCCTGCTGAATAACCTCATGTCCCCATACGGCGCGGCGGCGCTGGCGGGCATGGGCATTGCCTCCAAGATCGCCATGATCCCCTGGTATGTGTCCAACGGTATATCCCAGGGCGTGATGCCCCTGGTGGGCTACACCTATGCCGCGAAGCTGCTCGACCGCATGAAGCAGTCGCTGAAGTTTACGGTTATCCTGGCCGAGGCTGTGCTGTGCACCATGACGCTGGTGAGCTGCCTGTTCGCCCGGCAGCTGACCGGCGCGTTCATCGACGACGCGCAGACGGTGGCCTACGGCGCGGCGTTCCTGTACGGGATGTCGCTGTCGGTGCCGTTCCTGTGCATGGACTTCCTGTCGGTGGGCGTGTTCCAGGCGGTGGGGCGCGGGTCGCTGTCGCTGCTGATGGCGCTGCTGCGCAAGGCGGTGTTCGAGATTCCCGCGCTGTATATCCTGAACGCGGTATGGCCGTTGTACGGCCTGTCCTGCGCGCAGCTGGCAGCGGAGGTGTGCATGGCGGTGATCGGGAGTATCCTGCTGCTGCGATTGCTGCGGCAAATCGAAGCGCGCCTCGCCCCCGCAACCAACTGCAAGTGATCGCGCCAGCGAAAACGGGTCAAGGGGTGAAACCCCTTGCGCAGGTCCAGGGGCGGCGTTAGCCCCTGGCCGCCGGAGGCTCCGCGCCCGCAGGCGCCCCCTCCCACGCGCCTTTCGTGAATCCACCGGATTCACGAAACAGCTCACCCAACCGCAAAGGAAACGCGGTATCCCTGCACTGCCCAGCCGCAAAGGAAAATCGGGGAAAACGGCAGGTTCGCGCAGCTACAAGTAATCGCGCCAGCGAAAACGGGTCAAGGGGTGAAACCCCTTGCGCAGATCCAGGGGCGGCGATAGCCCCTGGCCGCCGGAGGCCCCGCGCCCGCAGGCGCCCCACCACGCGCCTTTCGTGAATCCATCGGATTCACGAAACAGCTCACCCAACCGCAAAGGAAAATCGGGGAAAACGGCAGGTTCTGCGTACTGCGAGGGGAACGACCTCATCCGACCTCGCTGCCGCTCGGCCACCTTCCCCAAAGGGGAAGGCCATCCGCCTGTTATTCCGCCTGATGCGCGCAGCGTATTCCCTGCCCGGAAAAATGCGCGGAAAAAGCCGCGAAACCCCTTGCAATTCCGGCACTTGTCTGATATAATTCGTAATTGGCACATCCTTGCGCTGCATAGTGATGCACCGCCATAAGTCCAAGAGGAGGTGAAAATGATGAATAGGTATGAACTGACCTACATCATCGATACTGCGCTGGAGGAGACCGCTCGTAAGGAACTGATCGAGAAGGTGTCCAATCTGATCGCTGCTAACGGTGGTGAGGTGGAAAAGGTCGACGAGACCTGGGGCAAGCGCCGCCTGGCGTATGCCATCGACTACAAGACCGAGGGCTGGTACGTGCTGGTGACCTTCAAGGCGCCCGCCGAGCTGCCCCGCGAGCTTGAGCGTAACCTGGAGATCTACGACAGCGTCATCCGCTACCTGGTGGTGAAGCTGGTGGAGAAGCGCAGCAACGTGAAGCCCCGCGCTGTCCGTCCTGCCGCGCCCGTGGCCCCCGTTGAGGCCGCTCCCGCCGTGGAGGCCCCTGCCGAGGCTGCTCCCGCTGTGGAAGCCGCTCCCGCTGAGTAAGACAGTCCAAGAGGTTAACGCATGAACAAGATCATTCTGATCGGCAACCTGACCCGCGACCCTGAGCTGCGTACCACGCCCACCGGCGTCACCGTGTGCGAATTCAACATCGCCGTGAATGACCGCCGTGGCCGCAACCAGCAGCAGGGCGGCCAGCAGCAGCAGGAAAACACGCAGTTCTTCCGCATTACGGTGTGGAGGCAGCTGGGTGAGATCTGTGCGAAGTATCTGGCCAAGGGCCGCAAGGTGTTCGTGTCGGGGCCGCTGACCGCCAGGACCTATCAGGCCAATGACGGCACGACCCGCGTCTCTCTGGAGGTCACTGCTGACGACGTCGAGTTCCTGTCCAGCCGTAATGACGATGCGGCCGCGCCCGGCGGATATTCCGCCCCCGCCGCGCCCTCCGTCACCGCGCAGAGCAGCGGCTTCACGGCTGTGGAAACCGACGAACTGCCGTTTTAATCTCAAACGCTTCAAGTAAAGGAGGTCAAAGTCATGTCTGAGGAACGTACTGAGCGTCGGCCCCGTCCCCGCGGAGGCCGCCGTCCCCGCCGGAAGGTGTGCGCCTTCTGCGTGGATAAGATCGAATACATTGACTACAAGGACGTGAATCGTCTGCGCCGCTTCACCAACGAGCGCGGCAAGATTCTGCCCCGCCGGATGAGCGGCAACTGCGCCAAGCATCAGCGTCAGCTGAGCGAGGCCATCAAGCGCGCCCGTGCCATCGCGCTGCTGCCCTTCACGGTGGACTAATCGCATAGCGATGTCAAAAAAGTGGCCTGCGGGCCACTTTTTTGAGTTTTGGCACTCGCTCACTGGTCGGCTGGCTGCGCCAGCCTCCCGGCCGTTCGCGAGTGTAAGGAAAGTTTTCCGCAGAGCGGAAAACGACCCGCCCCGGCGGCGGAGCCGCCGGATACGATTTACAATCGAAGGGGGCTTCACCCCCTTCGATGCTACCCCTGAGTCAGAGGGGGCTGCGGCCCCCTCCGACACCTCCCCCGGCGGCGGCACCTGCGGTGCGCCGGTGGGGATGCGGGCCATCTTATTCAGAAGGATGATGCACCCATGAAGCTCATCGCGCCTGCCTACTACCCGCGCTTCCGCTGCCTGGCGGGGGACTGCCGCCACACCTGCTGCCGGGGCTGGGAGATCGACGTGGACGAAACTGCCCTCACCCGCTACGAGCAGGTCGGTGGCTCCCTGGGGGACAAGCTGCACCGCGCCATCGACCGGGCGGGGGACGCGCCCCATTTCCGCCTGGATCAGCAGGAAAACTGTCCCTTCCTCACGGGGGACGGCCTGTGCGAGCTGATTCTCCGTCTGGGCGAGGACAGCCTGTGCCAGGTCTGCGCGGATCATCCCCGGTATCGGGGGTTCCTCACCGATAGGACGGAGATCGGCCTGGGGCTGTGCTGTGAGGCGGCGGCGCGGCTGATTCTCACCTGGCCGGAGAATGTAGACCTCATCACCCTGGAGGATGACGGCGGAGACGAGGCCCCCACGGCGGAGGAGCGGGCGTTCCTTCAGCTGCGGGAGCGGCTGACGGCTGTAGCCCAGGACAGAAGCAGGCCCATCGCGGCCCGGGTGGACGCGCTGGAAGCCATGAGCGGCACTCCCCTGCCCTGGAATTCGCTGCCCCGGTGGGTGGAGCTGCTGCTCACCCTGGAGCGGCTGGACGAAGCCTGGACGCAGCGGCTGACGGCTTTGATGGACGCGCCGCCCCCGGCGCAGGGGCTGTCCCCCGAATGGGACGCGCCCCTGGAGCAGCTGCTGGTGTGCCTTGTGTACCGGCACCTGACCGGCGCGCTGGAGGACGGGGACGCAGCGGGGCGGCTGGCTTTCGTGGTGCTGGGGTGGAAGCTGATATGCGCGCTGTTCCTGCTGGAACAGGATCAGACCCTGGACACGCTGACGGAAACCGTGCGCCTGTGGGCGTCGGAGATTGAGTATTCGGATGATAACACCGCGGCGCTGCTGGACGCGCTGGACGAGGGAGGGCTATGATGAAGCTGATTTCCTGGAATGTGAACGGGCTCAGAGCCGTGATGGGCAAGGGATTTGACGAATCCATCGCCGCGCTGGACGCGGACGTGATCTGCCTGCAGGAGACAAAGGTGCAGGCGGGTCAGGCGGAGGTGACGCTGCCGGGGTATCACCAGTACTGGAACTACGCTGAGAAGAAGGGCTACTCCGGCACGGCCATTTTCACCCGGCGGGAGCCTGTCAGCGTCCGCTACGGTATGGATCTCCCCGAGCATGACGGGGAGGGCCGGGTGATCACGCTGGACATGGGCAATTTCTACCTGCTGACGGTGTACACCCCCAACAGCCAGCGGGAGCTGACCCGCCTGGATTACCGCATGGCCTGGGAGGACGCCTTCCGGGCGTATGTGCTGGGGCTGGAGAAGGACAAGCCCGTGATCCTCTGCGGGGACATGAACGTGGCCCACAAGCCCATCGACCTGAAGAACCCCAAGACCAATGTGAACAACGCGGGCTTCACCCAGCAGGAGCGGGACAAGATGACGCTGCTCCTGGACAGCGGGTACATCGACACCTTCCGCCACTTCCACCCGGAGGAGACGGGGGCCTACAGCTGGTGGAGCTACATGTACCACGCCCGGGAGAAGAACGCGGGGTGGCGCATCGACTACTTCCTGGCCTCCCGGAGGCTGGAGGACAAGCTGGTCAGCGCGTGCATTCACCCGGAGATCATGGGCTCCGACCACTGCCCGGTGGAGCTGGTGGCGGAGGTGTGACGCTGTGTGCGTCAAAGCTGCGGCTTCGGAGGGAGCCTTGTCAATGACGCCCCCTCCGCACAATCCCATCACCAACAAGGGCGTTCCCCTGCATCATCAGGGGAACGCCCTTTGCTTTGTCCCGATTCACTTGTCCGTAAGTGCGGCGATGAGCCCCTCCAGCACGTGGACGAACTGCCCGATGTGCAGCCCGTCGATGAAGCGGTGGTTCACCTCCAGGGACAGGCCCAGCTTCAGCCGGCCGTTCTGCTCCACATAGCGGCCCCAGGCGATGCGGGGCACCGTGTCGTCCCGGTCGAAGTCCCGCTCGTTGGTCAGGGCGGTCAGCTCCACCCAGGGCAGGCAGGAGAAGTAGATCAGCGGCCCCGCCTCCGCCGCCATGTCCAGGAAGACCTCCTGGGCGCGGCTCTTTTGGCGGGCCTCCCGGCAGAAGGCGCGGATGTCCTCCCCCGCCGGCATGGTCACGATGTGGAACAGCTCCGCCCCGGGCTTCAGGTCGGTGAAGCTGGGCTCCCGGCGGTCAAGCAGCACCACCTGCCCATCCCGGATGTCGTAGCGGAAGGCCTCCGTTTGGTTGACGGCCTGGGTGCACAGGTACACCAGCGCGTAGTAGAAGCTGAGGCCCTCCCGCTTCGCCCAGGCGGCCAGGCTGGTCACGTCCAGCTGCACCGTCACGCTGTAGAAGGGGTTCGATACCCCCGAAAAGTAGTCATATATCCCCCGGCGGGGCCAGGTGGCCATGTCGATCATCTTCATGCGAATGCCCTCCCCGGATCAGTTGGGGTAGTGCTTGCTCAGCGTGAAGCCCCGGCCGCGAACCTCGCTGACCCGGCTGACCACCATGAAGCTCTCCGGGTCAATGCCGTGGATGATCTGCTCCAGCTTCGGCAGCTCCCGGTTGGATACCACGGACATGATCATCTGCAGGGGCTGCCGGGCGTAGCCGCCCTCCCCGTCCAGCATGGTCACGCCCCGGTCCATCTGCTGAAGGATCGCCCTGCGGATCTCCTCCGCCTTCGCGCTGACCACCTTGATCTCCGTCCGGGAGGTGCCCAGGAGCATCACCTTGTCCAGCACCAGGGAGTAGATCATCACCAGCAGGATGCCGTAGAGCAGCTTCTCCGCCGGGAGATACACCGCCTGCAGAAGCAGAATCAGGCAGTCGAACACGTACAGGCTCACCGACACGGGGATGTTCACCAGCCGGTTGAGCACCAGGGGCGGAATGTCCATGCCGCCGGTGGAGGCCCCCGCCCGAATCACCATGCCCAGGGAAACGCCCACCCCCACGCCGTAGAACACCGTGTTCAGCATCAGATCCTGCGTGAGGACAACGTCGCCCAGCAGCCGGTCGAAGGCCTCCAGCGCAAGGGGGTACAGGAAGGAGCTGAGCACCGTGGTGGCCGCGAACTGCCTGCCCAGCACCATCAGGCCCAGCAGCAGCATCGCCACGTTGAAGGCCAGCACAAAGGCGGACACGGGGATGCCCGTAAACGCCTGCACCGCCAGGGCGATGCCCGTGGTGCCCCCGGTGGGCAGCCCCGAGGGCAGCAGGAACAGGTGCGCCGACAGGGCCAGGCAGATGTTGCCCAGCACCGTCAGCATTAGGGTGAAGAATAAATGCTTCCTGGGATGCGCCATGACGATAACCTCCCCGCGCCTGAAAAAACGCCTGCCAGGATTTTCCCTGACAGATGCGGACTGTCAATCAAGATTGTTTCTTTCGTTTCACTCATTCGCCGTCGGCAGACTGCCAATCGAAGGCTGACGACATGCGCGTCAGCCTTCGCGCGATTTTGCTTGCAAAATCGCTACCTTACACGAATGAACGGCCGGGAGGAGGGCATAGCCCTCCGACCAGTGAGTGAGTGCCTAACTCAAAAAAGTGGCCGCAGCCACTTTTTTGACACGAAGCGCCTGCCAGGATTTTCCCTGACAGACGTGGATCAAGGCGTGCGCCTAATACATGCTGATTGTAGCAGAATTGGCCGCCCCCGTCAAGCAAGCGGGGACGCAACCAAAGATAACATAACCTGCGCAGGGATGTTGACGGCGGATGCTGGTCAGGACGGGCCTCATGGCCTATAATGGATGCGGGGTGAAAAGTATGATCAGTGAGAATCTTCTGACCCTGCGCAAGCGCAGTGGCTATTCCCAGGAGTATGTGGCGGAGCAGGTGGGGGTCTCCCGGCAGGCGGTGGCCAAGTGGGAGAGCGGCGACACCGTCCCCGACCTGAACAACAGCATGGCCCTGGCCCGGCTCTACGACGTGACCCTGGACGACCTGGTGAACTACACCAGCGACGCCATTCTGCCCCTGCCGCCAAAGGGAAAGCACTTCTTCGGCGCGGTGACCGTGGGGGAAAAGGGGCAGATTGTCATCCCCGTGAAGGCAAGGAAGCTCTTCGGCATCAAGGCCGGGGACAGCCTGGTGGTGCTGGGGGACGAGGGCAGGGGGCTGGCACTGCTCAAGCAGGAGGAGCTGCTGGATCTGATCACCCGGATGCAGAAGGGAGAAACAACATGAGCATTCTGGAGGTGGCGGGGCTGCGCAAGGCCTACCCTGCCTTTACCCTAAGGGACGTGTCCTTCGCCCTGGAGGAAGGGAAGATCACCGGCTTCATCGGCCGCAACGGCGCGGGCAAAACCACCACGCTCAAGGCCATGCTGGGCTTCGTCCACCCGGACGGAGGTCAGGTGCGCTTCTTCGGCATGGACTTTGCCATGAATCAGCAGAAAATCAGGCAGGACATCGGCTATGTGGCCGGGGGGATCAGCTTCTACCCCGGCAAACGGTTGAGCGTCATCACGGACGTCACCCGCAGCTTCTATCCCACCTGGGATGATGGGGTCTACCGCCAGTGCCTTGACCGCTTCCGCCTGGACGAGCGCAAAAACCCATCCCAGCTGTCCGAGGGCATGAAGGTCAAGTACGCCCTGACCCTGGCCCTGTCCCATCACGCCCGGCTGCTGCTGCTGGACGAGCCCACCTCCGGGCTGGATCCCGTCTCAAGGGACGAGCTGCTGGACGTGCTGCTGGCGCTGAACCGGGAAGGCGCGACGATCCTGTTTTCCACCCACATTACCTCCGACCTGGACCGGGTGGCGGACGATATCCTCTACATCCAGCAGGGACGCTTGAAAGCCCACGCGCCGATGCGGGACTTCACCGGCGCTTACCGGGCGCTGTCCCTCACCAACGGGGAGTACGCCGGGGCAGACAAGGGGCTGCTCATCGGCCCAAAGCCTGCCAAGGAAGGCTGGACGGCCCTGATTCACGCATCGGACGCGGGGAAGACGCCGGGCCGGGCGACAGAGGCGGATCTGGAGACGGTGATGATTCACCTGGAGAAGGAGGCAGAAGGATGAAGCTGATGCTGCGCAAGGAGCTGCGCCTTTCGCTCCACCCCACCGCGCCCATGTTCCTGGCCCTGTCGGCCATGCTGCTGATCCCCAGCTATCCGTACCTGGTTGCGTTCTTTTACACGGGGCTGGCGGTGTTCTTCACCTGCCTGAACGGGCGGGAGAACCAGGATGTATTCTATTCCATGCTGCTGCCGGTGGCCAAGCGGGACATTGTGCGGGCCAGGTTCCTGACGGTCTCTCTGCTGGAGGCGGCGCAGCTGCTGCTGGGGGTGCCCTTCGCGATCCTGCGGCAGCGGTTGATGGCCGACCCCAACCCCGTGGGCATGGATGCGAACATCGCCCTGTTCGGATTTGCGATGATGCTGCTGGGGCTGTTCAACCTGGTGTTCTTCCGGGTGTACTACCGGGATGTGCGGAAGGTGGGCACGGCGTTCCTGTGGTCCAGCGGGGCGGTGTTTGTGTTCATCTGCCTGGTGGAGACCTGCGCCCACGTGGTGCCCTTCGTGCGGGATATGCTGGATACCCCCGATCCCATGTTCCTCCCCCAGAAGCTGCTGACGCTGCTGGCGGGGCTGATCATCTGGGCGCTGCTCACCCTGACGGCCTGCCGCCGGGCGGAGCGGGACTTCGAGAAGCAGGATCTTAAACGGGCTTGCGGCCCGGAAAAGCGCCTCCCGGCATTGTGCCGGGAGGCGCTGCTGCGTTTTTGGGGAGGGGTATAGAACTACTATCCTTAGGGCATAAGCGCAAGCCGCTGTCGCGTGGACGGCGGAGCAGGTTAAGTCAACATCGGCGGAAAAAAGGGGCGAAGCCCCCGCGTGGACGGAAAGGCAGGTTCGCTCGACGCCGGCGGAAAAAAGGGGCGAAGCCCCCCCGTGGGAGCATATCTATTATGGAGAAAACGCAAATCCGATTGACTTGATGTCCGCCTTGGCCTATAATATAGGAAAGACCGGACTAAAAAGCGAACCATGGTTTGTTTTATCGGAGGCGTGGGATGAAGCAAGGGAAGCGCTATCAGCGCATGGAGGAGACACGGGCGCAGGTGCTGCGGGACGCCGTGGTGCTGTTTCTGGAGCAGGGCTACCGGGAGACGACCATCGACCAGATTGCCGGGAGGATTGGCCGCACCAAGAGCGCGGTGCTCCGTGCCTACCCGGACAAGGAGGCCATCCTGTACGCGCTGGTGACCCATATGTTTGCCGTGCAGTTTTCCGGCGCGCGGACGATGCTGGGGGAGGGCGCGGATCCGCTGCTGCTCTACGGCGTGGAAACGGCGCTGCAGCTGCACATCTGCGAAATCAGCGAATCCCTGCGGGATCTGTATACCGCGGCCTACACCCTGCCCACCACCACGGATTACATCTACAACCACGCCGCCAGGGAGCTGATGCGGATCTTCGGCCCATATCAGCCGGACGCCGCACTGAGCGATTTCTATGAGCTGGAGCTGGTTTCCGCCGGGGTGATGCGGGGCCTGATGGCCCGGGGGTGCGACATGTACTTCACCATCGACAGGAAGATCGCGCTGTTCCTGCGGTGCGCGATGAAGGTCTACGACGTGCCCGAGGCGGAGCGCGAGGCGGTCATTGCCCGGGTGCTGGCCACAGACCTGGCCGCCATGGCGCGCGGCATGGTGGAAAAAACCATTCAGGCGGCTCAGGCGGGCTTTGATACCAATACGCTCCGGGCCTCGGCTGCGGAAGAGCAGGAGATGGATGCGCAATGAATTATGAAACGACGCAGCAAACGGCAGACCGTTTGGGCATATCCATTCACACCGTCCGGAAGTGGGCGAAGGAGGACAGGATTCCCGGCGCGGTGCGGAACGGGCGGTCCTGGATGATTCCGGCGGACTTCAAGCCGTCGGATCTTCGTCAGTCCCCGTCGAAGCGGGCTTCCGACCGTCCCGCCCGCATCGCCATGCCCCTGATGAACAGCGCCTATCCCGTGGGCAGCTGCCGGGAATTGATCGAGACCATCCCGGACGAGGACCTGCGGACCATCGCCTGGGGCGAATATTTCTACTTCCGCGGTCAGGCGGAGCTGGCCGCGCAGACCATGGAGCCCTATCAGAACAGCGACGATCCCGCGCTGCGCTATTCCGCGGGCCTGGTGCTGTTCTTTACCAGCTTCACCCGGGGGCGCATCCAGCAGGCCATGCAGGCCTTTGAGCAGCTGCAGGCGGATCTGCAAAGCGACCTGAAGGAGGAAGCCCCGCCCGCGCAGCTTGCCATTGGCGCGTTTGCGGTCACGGCGTCCTCGGTGCTGCTGCACCTGCCTATGGGGGTGGATGTGGATCTGAGGCGGTACATGCCCTGCCTGCCGGAGGGGCTGAAGCTGTGGGCGTGCTACCTGCTGGCGCACAGCATGTACCTGGAGAGAAACTACCACGGCTCCCTGGCTGTGGCGGAGCTGGCGCTGGCCATGACGGCCCAGGTGTATCCCATCGCGACAATTTACCTGCATCTGGTGATCGTCATGAACCTGATGAGCCTGAGGCGCGTGAACGAGGCCCGGCAGCACATGGCGCAGGCCTGGGCGCTGGCCAGGCCCGACGGCCTCATCGAGCCCTTCGGCGAGCATCACGGCCTGCTGCAGGGCATGATCGAGCGCTTCTTCCAGAAGGATGATCCCGATACCTATGAGCGGATCATCGCCATCACCTATACCTTCAGCGCAGGCTGGCGCAAAATCCACCGCATGGTTTCCCGGCGGGAGGTGGCCGACAACCTGACCACCACCGAATTCACCATCGCCATGCTGTACAACCGGGGCTGGACGGCCAAGGAAATCGCTGCGTACATGAGCCTGTCCCCCCGCACCATCACCAACGCCATCCAGGTCATCTACCAGAAGCTGGGCATCTCGGGCAAGAAGGAGCTGGGACAGTTCATGCTCGCCTGATCGTGCCGGCCTTCACCAGTCTGTTTCCGGATATGCACAGATTTGTTGTCAATTTGTGAATAAATTTTTCCTGTTCAAGTAAAAACTGTTCCGAAACTACTCTGTGCAGCTTGATTTCCAAATCATATAATAAGAACGATAAAATAGCGGAGGAGGCGGCCTGATGCAGCGGGAGAACCTGAGAACCTTCCGAATCGACGACGATATGCTCACAGTGCCGTACCATTGCGACAAGGATACCGGGCTTCTGATCGGACAGTTTCCGGAGTTCGAGGAGGAGCCGCGGTACACCCCCAACGGCAGACCATGGAAAAATGCCGTCAGCACCGGGTGTCCCTATGCCGCGGGCGGCAATGACGACTGCGGCTCCTGCCCCTACCTGATCAAGGCAGACCCACGGGACATTATCGGCGTGTGCTTCCATGAAAAGCTGCGAAGCCGGGCCTCGCCGGGGGAAGCGGCTCCTTTCAGCAACATACCACAGCCAGCGGGCTATTGACTGCGGGAGGATATGGATGATGAGAGTATCGATGAAACGGTTCCTTGCGATGGTGCTGGTGCTGGCCATCTTCACCACCAGCTGCCTGACCGCCTTTGCCGAGGGCACTGGCGACGGGCGGGCGTCCGCCGGTGATGTGCTGACCCTGAACAGCGGAGTCACCTGGGCGGAGGCCGGCAAGCAGATGGCAGGCATGCTGGGCTTTATTGTCGAGGATGCGGCGAACATTGACTTGTCCGCCCACTCGGAGCGGATCGCCAATCTCAGCCTGGAGGATGACAGCGTCTATCTGGCCATCCTGGCGGAAAAGGGCTATCTGCCCGGGGAGATCGCGCAGATTGACCCGGCCGCGGCCATCACGGCGGAGGACTATGTGCTGCTGATGACCAAGGCGTTCCCCACGGTGGTGAATGCCCAGGCGGGCATCGACAGCCTGATGGGCGAAGCCGATCCGGGCAACATCGCCGTCATGGGCGACGATCTGTCCATGAGCACGCTGATGCCGGAGCGTCTGGCCGTTGTGGAGGCGCAGAACCTGTCCCTGACCGCCATCAAGACGGAGGCGCTCTCCCTGAACGCCGCGAGCAGCGTTGACCTGAGCGAAAGTGAAATCGCCCGGGTGCACATTCATGACGCTGTGGTGAAGCATGCGCAGCAGGACGACGGGTCCGACCTGATCTATCTCCATATGGATGCCGGCACGCAGCTCCCCGAGGTGATCGTCAAGAGCGCTGACGAGGTGGTCATCGAGGGCAGCGGCGCGCTGGGCATTGTGCGCGTGCAGGAGGCCGTGGGTTCCCTGACCGTGCGGGCCACCGGCTCCGTTGTCAACGAGACGGACGCCGCCATCGAGGTGACCGGCCCCGACGCGCAGGCGGTGACCCTGCAGCCCGGCGAGCAGGTTGACTTTGTTTTGAGCAAGTGGCTGGTGTCCTTCGTGACCGAGGGCACCCCCGTTGCCACCCAGGAAATCGCCCCCGGCGGCATGGTGGATTATGCCCAGGCGACCACCACCCTGGAGGGGAAGATCTTCACATCCTGGTATGAGGACGAGGCCTATACCCAGCCCGTGTCCCGGCTGAGCACGGTGGACCGGCAGATGACCCTGTACGCCCGCTTCGTTGATGCGTCCGAGGCGGTGACCGTCACCTTTGAAACCTTCGGCGGCCGCGCGCTGGAGCCGATGGTGTTTGCCAAGGGCGAATATCTGCTGACCAAGCCTGTGGAGAAGCTGTACACCTCCAAGGAGGGCTATTCCTTCGGCGGCTGGTGCGTGGACGAGGAATGCACCACGGGCTTCGGCTATACCGATCCCATTGAGCAGAGCATGACCCTCTACGCCCTGTACTCCTCCTATGAGCAGGAGGTGCGGGAGGATCCCGGCACCGTGGCGGACGTGGAGCTGCCCGACGGAAGCGCGACCATCGGCCTGGTGCTGCCCGAGGGCATGACCGCCGATGAGGCGAAGAACAGCATCACCGTGGAAGCCGGCACCGGCCTGGAGGCTCCCGAAATCGCCGTGCGCGAAACCGCCGGCGGCGCTGAGCTGTATTGCGAGGCGGGCTTCACCCCCGGCACCACCTTCACCCTGTATGTGCAGGACGGCGTGCAGTTCGCCGGGTATCCGGATTATATCGACACCCTGACGGTGAGCATCTACCGCGAGCAGGTGGAGGTCGTGGAGTTTGCCGAGGGCCTGACCTACGTGCTGTGGGACAGCGTAACCGGCTACACCCCCGTGAGCGCCGCGAACAAGACGTATACCACCGAATATGCCGAGGACGGCACTGTCCACAGCATGCTGGAGGATCACGACGCCCAGGGCGATGTGGATCCCGGCAAGCTGATTGTGACCGGCGAGGTGACCTTCCAGCCGGATCAGGTCGTCGTGTTCTACGACGGCGAGATCAACCGTGACGAAGCGCCCGTCGACGCCTGGGAGGGCGGCGACCTGGCGGGCTATGTGCTGTTTGCGAAGATCCTGAGCGTGGAGCCCCTGGCAGACGGCACCACCGAGGTGACCTTCCGCTACGCGGATCCCGCGGAGTACATCGCCCAGCTGGACGTGCATACCACCGAGGCAGTGAACGTGGAGGAGCAGCTGAGCGCTGAGCAGCTGCGGCAGGTCGAAAAGGCCATCGCCAGCCAGCTGGCCGCCAATGACGAGCTGAAGGCCCAGATGCTGGTGGCCGTGATGACCAGCGAGGATACCCAGCGCATGCTGGACGACATGTACGGCGAGGGCACCTATTCCCTGGCCGCGCTGATTCCCCATGTGTCCGATCCCAAGCTGCACATTGAGCTGGACGCCAGGGACAACACCGTCATCGCGGGCATCGGCGTGGGCATCACGGTGACGCTGTACGGGCCCCAGGGTCCGCTGGTGGAGCTGACCCCCTACCTGTACTTCGAGGAGCAGCTGACCCTGGACATCAACGTGAACGGCGGCGTGCTGTGGCTGGACATGTCCGTGCTGTTCAAGACCAAGACCACCATCCGCCTGGAGCTGACGGCGACCTCCGGCGGCGGCGATGCCAACGTCCTGGAGGAGGCCAAGAACACCCTGGAGATGGTTGTTCTGGCCGACGGCTCCCAGTCGGACGACGTGGATTATGAAGCGGCGGCCGAATCGCTGATGACCACCATGCAGGACCTGATCGACACGGAGCTGGAGTATCAGGATCTGTTCGCCGTGACCCTGTTCAAGCATAAGCATACCTTCTACGGCATCATCACCCTGGGCATCAATGTGGAACTGGTGGGCCAGTTCGGCGTGCTGGCGACCTTCGGCGTGGAGGTCATGACGGAGTACGGCTACAAGATCGGCTTCAACTATGACTTCGAGAAGTTCGAGGGCGGCTCCTACAAGCAGAAGCTGGCCAGCGAGGTGACCACCGAGATCTACCTGATCGGCAAGATCGGCGTGCGGGTGGGCATCGGCATTACCCTGTCCGTCACAATGTGCCAGGTGGTGACGGTATCCATCACAGGCTCGGTCTTCGCCTATGTGGAACTGACGGGCATGTTCATGTACACCTATGCCCTGTCGGCAGGCGGAGGCAACTACTTCGGCTCCATCTACCTGGAGGTTGGCATCGACATTGAGATCGAGCTGGGCCTTGAGGTGGAAATCGCCATCGTGACGGTGGAGAAGGCCTGGACGCTGTGGAGCCACCGCTGGCCGCTGTACTCCTTGCGGCGCAGCATGACCATGAGCGTTGTGCAGAGCAGCAAGCTGGATGAACTGTGGGAAGCCGCCATGCAGGGCGCCGACCACAAGACCAGCTATCCCCTGTTCTACCTGCCCATGAAGACCTACAACATGATCGACGGCAGCGGCGTGGAGAACCAGCTGCTCTTCGAGGATCTGCAGGAGGGCACCGTCACCGCGAAGCTGTCGCTGGAGAACGTGGTCATCAACGGCGAGGCTGTGGCAGCGGATGATCCCCGCATCGCCACCCTCTACGTCGGCGACGGCGAGAAGGGCCACGTTGGCGTGGTGTATGCGGATGAATACGCCGCTGCCGCCAACAAGGTGGAAAGCTACCAGTGCGACGTGGTGCTGACGTATGAAAACAGCAACAAGTCCGAGCTGATCAAGAATTACCGCAAGGTCTTCCCCTTCTACCGTGAATTCAAGATTGCCGTCACCACCGTGAACGTGCGCATCGCACTGTACGACTGGTGTGCCCATGCCTGGGGCATCGAGGCGGCGGATTGGGACAACGCCACCCTGTATACAACCACCTTCGAGAACGCCCATGTGCTGGGCTGCCCCGTGGAGCCCACCGGCACCGGCGAGGTGAACCTGGACGCCGTGCTGGCCGCGGTGCGGGAGCAGTATCCCGACATCGACGCCTCCGCGCTGTCCTGGTTCAATCCCACGCTGAATGACGTCAGCCGCACCGTGCAGTACAGCATCCCCCGCGTCAGCAACCTGTGCTACATGACGCCCGGGAGCGAGACCGTGCGCTACGACGTGTTCAGCACCACCATGGAATACGACCTGACCTTCAACCTGTTCGCCAGCCGCTACCAGGGCTACACCGGCGAGATCACCTACATCATCGACGCGCCCCTGGTGCCCGCGGGCACGGTGTTCTCCGTCACCGGCAGCGACGACGGTGAGACCATGACCTTCCAGCCCGTGGAGGGCCAGGAGAACCGCTGGAGCCTGACCGCCGGCCGCGGCCTGTTCGACGGCACCGACCGCACCATCATGATGCAGATGAACGGCATCACCGTGGACAGCGGCCTGGTGATCAACGGCCGCGAGGATGAGGCCGAGGTTGTGCTGACCCTGGGCGAGATGACCCACAAGCTCACCGTCACCTATGGCGAGGGCATTGACTCCTGGTCCATTGCCACTCACACCGCGGCGGAGATGTCCGCCATCACCTCCGGCGACACGGTCACCCTCTATGCGGAAATGAAGGACGGCTACAGGAACGTTGCCGTCACCACCAATCCCAGGGGGCTGAAGTATACCGCCAGGGGCAACAGGGTCAGCTTCACCATGCCGTACTGCGACGTGAAGATCAACCTGGAGGGCGTACGCAGCCACCAGGTGGACTTCCTGTACAACTACGGCTCGCTGGGCACCTACCTCATCGACTATGTGGACGAGGGCGAGACGATCCGTCAGCCTGCCGATCCCTACGTGGAGGGAATGACCTTCGCCGGCTGGTATGACAACGCTGCCTGCGAGGGCGAGCCCTTCGACTTCACGAAGGAGATGGACAGCGACATCATCCTCTACGCCGACTGGCGCGTGAATGTCACGGTGGACTTCGTTGGCCCGAAGGGGCTGGCGAAGTACGTCTCCGACCGGCGGACGGAGGAAATCGACGGCGCTATCGTGACCATCACGGAAACCGCGTCCATCTTCCCCGGCGATGAAACCGAATATGCCCGCTACACCTATACCACGCACAGGGTGGGCGACACCGCGCTGGAATACACCGTGCCCAACTACGACGGCTATCAGTTCCTGGGCTGGTACGACAACGCCGAGTTCACCGGCGAGGCGGTGGATCCCACGGCGTATGTGCTCACCGGCGGCGTGACCTTCTACGCCCGCTGGGGCCGCATCGCCATCCTGACCTATCAGCCGAACTACGGCGAGAAGATGGATCCCTACGCCGTCAACCTGGAATACGCGGGTATGCCGCTGAAGGTCATCCCGCAGAATCCGGAGCGCGAGCACTACGAATTCACCGGCTGGTACCGTACCGCCGAGGGCGGCGCGGTCAACCGTGTGCAGCTGGATGAATCCTACATTGTCGAGGGCACGATGACCCTGTACGCGGGCTGGCAGCCTGTGGCGTACGCCGTCAGCTACGAGCTGGGCGGCGGCGAGAACGCTGCGAACAACCCCGTCACCCACGGCATCGAGAGCGACAGGCTCCTGCTGTCCGCGCCCACCCGCACGGGCTATGACTTCGCGGGCTGGGTGGTCTCCGGCATTGACGCGCTGGAGACGGACGGCGACGGCAGCGTGTACATCCCCGCGGGCTGCGTGGGCGACATCACCCTGACCGCCCAGTGGACGCCCACTGTGTACACCATCGTCTACACGCTCATCCGCGGCGAAACCGCCGAGCCCAACCCCGATACCTACACCATCGAGGACGCGGATATTGTGCTGAACAACCCCACCGCCGACGGCTATGACTTCACCGGCTGGACGGGCACGGAGCTGGACGGCAAGACCGAAACCGTGACGATTCCCGCAGGCTCCGTGGGCAACAGGGAATACAAGGCTACCTGGCTGCCCACCGATCCCGTTGAAGCCATTGTCTACATGGCGCTGGAAGCCATCCCGAATCAGAACGAGATGAACCTGAGCGGCTTCACCGGCGTGGAGGACTTTGCGCTCGTGGCCGAGGACATGCTGGCGGCGGATGCATACTGCGCCGATTACGCTTCTCAGCTGTCCGTGGCGGCGGAGCAGGTCGGCGAGCCGGTGGAGGACGGCACCAGCTACACCTATACGGTGAAGGTGACCGTCACCTACACCGATGACAGCGGCGTGGAAACCTCCGACAGCAAGACCGTCACCCTGACGGTGCTGAAGACCCCCGTGACCCTCACGGCGGAGGTGGACTACACCGATGCGGTGGGCGGCAAGTACATCCCCTACGGCACGGCGCTGTCCCAGGTGACGCTGACCGGCAAGGCCGTCAACGCCGAGGGCAACGAGGTGACCGGCACCTTCGCCTGGGCGGACGGCACCATCGTGCCCCTGGGCGCGAACAACGGCACCGAGATGTACAAGGTGGTGTTCACGCCGGACGCGGCCTTCGCGTCCACCTACAGCACCGCCGAGACGCTCATCGCCGTGAATACCCAGATCGGCATGCAGCTGAAGCTGGAGCTGGCTGAGAAGATTGAGTACTCGGCAACAGAGGATCTCAGTAGGTACATGGCGTATCTATTCTCTAATGATAATAAATTGGCCAGCTTCTACATGGCTGATATTGATACCGGCGTGCGGCTTGAGAAGGATGTCATCGGGGCGGTTTCCCTTGGCGGTACATTCGCCATGGACAACAGGGAACCCGGTGAGAACAGGAAGATCTGGGTCAAGTCTTGCGATCAGCTCGCCTTCTACGACCAGCCGCTGAACATCGACAAGGATCTGTACTCCGTGCAGGTGAGGGAAGGCGAGGAAACCGGAGCGACGACCACGATCGTCCCTGCTCAGGTGCTCATGAGCGGTACAGTCAAGTACAGTGCTATGCTCGGAAGCAAGCTGAGCGAGATCACGCCCAGCTTCAGTCCCGTGGATAAAGTAGGTAAAACCTCAGTGAAGGGCACCACCGTATGGGAGGCCTCCACCACTGAGCTGACCGAGGTTGGCGAGCACCAGTACACGGTGATCTTCTATCCGGAGGATACCGTGCACTATGTGCCCACCACCAGGGAAGTGACCGTCAACGTGAGCAAGAAGTCCGTGGCGGTGCCCAACGCCTCCGCCACCGTGACCTACGACGGCCAGGCCCATCGTCTGAACGTTGCCGAAACGGCTGACTACACCGTGACGGGCAACGAACCCCAGACCAACGCGGGCGTCTACACCGTCACCCTGACGCTGAAGAATCCCGATACCTGCATGTGGGGCGACGGCGGCGAGGAAACCGCCACCAGGACGCTGACCCTCACCATCAACAAGGCGACGCTGACCGCCACCCGGGGCACGAACTTCGGCGTGACGAAGCTGGCCTACGGTCAGCAGCTGGTCACGAAGGCAAAGAGTGATGAAGAGGGCGCCAGCGACACCAAGCAGTACATGGCGGCCAGCGACATGATCTCCGGCGTGACCGTGACGGACGCCAAGGGCAACACCGTGGTCGGCTACTGGGAGTGGAACGACGAATCCCAGATGAACAAGGCCCTGAACGCCAGCGCGGTGGGCGACGATCTGGACTTCGGCGACGGCTACACCGTGTCCGCGAAGTTTGTGCCCACCTCCGCCAGCACGGACAACTACGAGGAGCTGACGGATACCTTCCCGGTGCAGGTCATCCGGTCGCATCCCTACTACAACAAAGTTGATGACGAGGGCAAACCGATACCGGGCTACCTGGTGAATGGCTACATCTTCCAGCCGGTGGAAACCGAGACGCAGGTCAGCCAGCTGAAGGAGTACGACTACGTTCTGGATGGCATATTCATCAACGTCATCACCGGGGAACAGATTTATAGAGGGAGTCACGACTGGGAGGATCCCGAACGCTATCCCCAGACGTCCGGGCAGTACAATGTGGTGTTCAAGCCTTGGGGAGACGGAAGCACAGTGACCAAGGATCCTGTCACCGGCGAGCTTATCTTCGAGTCCTACTACAACTACACGGATACCCTGGTTCCGGTCGATGTGACCGTCAAGCATGACGTGAACGTCACCTTCGGCACGGCGGACGGCTCCGAGCAGCTGTACAACCCGTCCGGCTACACAAAGTCCGAGTACACGATTACCAAAACACCCGGCGGCGTAAGCAATCCCGGCATGTCCTTTGACTTGAAGGTGGCCCTGCGAGATGGAGACCAGCAGCGACGGTACATCGACAAGATTGAGGCGTATCGCAGGACGTACAACAACGGCGTCGTCAAAGACAGCAAATATGATACGCTGATCTTCCTGAGCTGGGAAAATGTGCACGGCACTTTCACGACCAAAAGCGAAAACGGCAATACCTTCAGCATGGAGCTGGTCAACGCCTCCCTTGGCAACGGGATGGGCGAATACAAGCTGACCACCAATGGCGATGTCACGAGCAAGTTCAACCGGTCGGATCTGTACTTCAAGTTCTACTTCAGATCCTACCCGAACTATGTGCCGGAGATCAGCACCATGTCGCTGGCCAGGCCGACGGCTGTCGAGTCCGTTGAACCCACCACTGAACCCACTGTGGAACCCACCACTGAGCCCACGGCCGAACCTACTACGGAGCCCACTGTGGAGCCCACCGCTGAGCCCACGGCCGAACCCACCGTCGAGCCCGCGGAGGAAACCATCCCCGTGCCCGGCGCCATCGGCAGCGTGGTGAAGATCGAGCCCGAGCAGGCCGCGGAGAAGTCCGGCGATGTGTGGCAGATCCAGCTGGAGGAAGGCCAGAGCAAGGTCAAGTTCAACTGGAAGTCCAGCGAGCCCGCTTCCGAGTACCTGGTGTACACCCTCAGGCAGGATCTGGAGGATGAGGACGAGGAAGCTGAGCTGGAGCTGGTGGACTGCACGCCCACCAAGGACGTGGAGCTGGACGTGGCGGATTACATGCCCGGCCGCTACTCGCTGTACGTGGGCGCCATGCTGGAGGACGGCAGCGTCACCTGGGGTGAGGCACAGTTTGAGCTGATCGCCTATGTTGCGCCGACGGAGGAACCCACCGCCGAGCCCACCGAGGCTCCCACGGAGGAACCCACTGCCGAGCCCACCGAGGCTCCTACGGAGGAACCCACCACCGAGCCCACCGCGGCTCCCACGGAGGAACCCACCACCGAGCCCACGGAGGCCCCGACGGAGGAACCCACCGCTGAGCCCACGGAGGAGCCCACGGAGACGCCCACCGCTGAGCCCACCGAGGCTCCTACGGAGGAACCCACTGCCGAGCCCACCGCGGCTCCCACGGAGGAACCCACCGCTGAGCCTACTGCGGCTCCCACGGAGGAACCCACCACCGAGCCTACTGCGGCTCCCACGGAAGCCCCCACTGTCGTGCCTACGGAGGCTCCCACGGCTGAGCCGAAGTCCGAACCCGAATCTGAACCCGATCCGGAACCCGAGACGGATGCTCAGGCTGCCGAGTAAGCAGCCTGGGCCCGCCCGGAGCAGCAAGAAAAATGAAACACAACCTGATCCATTGTGCAGGAAGGGCCTTAGCTCTTCCTGCCATTCTGATTCTGCTGGTCATGCTGCTCTTCGCCCCCTGCCGGGCCGCGGAGGCGGTCACCGTGTGCATCCTGGATTCCGGCTGCAGCGAGGATCATGCCCTGGGCGAGAGCCTTGTGGGCGATGCGGACACGCTGACGGACGACGTCGGCCATGGCACGCGCATCTGCGCGCTGGTGCGCAGCGGCGCGCCGGAGGCCAGCGTGGTCATGCTCAAGTGCTTTGATTCGCAGAACACCGTGAACGAGGAGGCCATCATTGCCGCACTGTACGCAGCGGTGGATACCTACCACGCCGACGTCATCAACATGAGTTGGACGCTGGCGGAGGAGAGCGACGCCCTGCATGAGGCGATTCTCCATGCGCAGGCCGGGGGCGCGATCCTCGTTGCCTGCACGGGCAACCTGAGCCTGACGACCGGGCTGGGTACGGTGGCCTATCCCGCCGCATGGGATGAGGTCATCGGCGTGGCGGGCGTTGACCTGGACGCGGATGGTCAGCCGAAGACCAGCCTGTGGTACCTGTACGGGGAAGCCGTTGACTTCTGCGCCCGCAGCGACTGTGACGGGGAGAAGGGCTCCTCCTATGCCGCCGCCCGCGTGACCGGCCTGATTGCCGCCGCGCTGGACAGCGGCGTGGAACCGTCGCTGATCCCCGGCCACCTGGCTGCCATGGCGCAGGACATGGGCGACCCGGGACACGACGACCGGTTCGGCTGGGGCTACCTGAAGATCCCCTGACAAGCACAGAAAACGGCGGAGAGCACATTGAACTGCTCTCCGCCGTTTTTGCATATGGAGGTTTCTGTGTAACGGAATCGACAGGATACCGGCAGAAGCCAGTGTAACAGATTCAGCCAAGGCAAGTGGCGCGAAACCGTCTCTCCGGGGAGGTGTGAAGGGGCCGCAGCCCCTCCGCGTGTCCATCGTATCCGGCGGCTCCGCAGCCGGGGCGGGTTGTATCGCGTAGCGAAACTATCCTTACAGCCTCGATCGGCCGCAGTTCACTTGGGGGATCTTTCATCTGGGCAGCACAAATCCGCTGGCGCCCCGAAGGCTGATCACAATGTAGCCGTTGTATTCCGCAATGATGGGGTATGCGCTGTTCTTGTCCAGCAGACCCACCCGGGGCGCGTCAGGTGAGGGGTAGGCGTAAACCGGCGTGGAGGAGGCGGCCGTGAACCAGCGGCAGTCGTACAGGAGGTACTCGCTGCGCACATAGCCAGTGTACCCCAGGGAGCCGTCCTGCGCCACCACCGTCACCTGCTGCCAGCCGTCCACCGCATCGCCCTCGGGCAGCAGCGTGGTGTTCCAGCCCAGGGTGGTCACCGCCTTCGCGCTGAAGCTGGGTGATATCCGCAGGGTCAGGCTCTCGCACAAAACCTGGGCCACACGGCCATAATTGGGCTCCAGACCGTCATCCTCGGCGGGATAGTTCAGAATCAGCGTCTGATCCGCCGCTTCCCCTGCCCTGGCGTAGACGGGCACCAGCATCAGCGTGCCGCTGCGGTCAAAGCCCTCAACCCAGCCCGTGAACTGCAGGGATGAACCCTCCGGCATCAGGGAGCCCCAGTGATCGCCGTTGCCGTAAATGCTCCACCGGGAAACGCTGTCGCCGGATGCGGCGGTGGGGGTCATGGTCAGGTGCAGGGTCATACCGTAGCCGTCCTCGGTGACCTCCACGGAGACAAGGAAGGCGGGGATCGTCATGTCGGAGAAGGTCATGGTTTCCGCGTGGGCGATGGGGGTCAGGGTGAGGAGCAGCGTCAGCAGCAGGGGAAGCAGGCGTTTCATGGGAACAACTCCTTTCACGATGGGAAGGCAACATGGATGAATGGATAGGTTCAGTCAAGGTTGTCAGAGGGAAGTCCCTCACACCGGGGAGGCTTGGAGGGGCCGCAGCCATTCCGTATGTGAACTGTATCCGGCGGCAAAGGAAAGCATCGGAGATGCCCGCCGGGGCGGGTCGTTTTCCGCGCTGCGGAAAACAGTCCTTACACTTGTTCAAGCGGCGTCAGTCACTTGAACGAAGCCCCTGAGCCGCTGCCGCGTGGACGGATCAACAGATTCAACCAGGGTTGGCGGAAAAATGGGGCGAAGCCCCCAAGCCGCTGCCGCGTGGACGGATCAACAGGTTCAACCAGGGTTGGCGGAAAAATGGGGCGAAGCCCCCAAGCCGCTGTCGCGTGGACGGATCAACAGGTTCAACCAGAGTTGGCGGAAAACCGGGGCGAAGCCCCTTAGCCGTTTCCGTCCGAGGGACCCCAAAGCTGGAGAACATCGCCGGTGGCATCGTCGATCATCAGCTCGTACCCAAAGCCGGGATTCGCCGGATCAGGTGCGTCCACCTGCCAGCGGGGCGCGTCGGATTCCGACTGATAGCCGATCTCAATCTCCGCTCCCGCAAACACCGACGGCTTCTGCCCGTACTGGCGGCAGATCGTCTCCAGGGCGATGGTCAGAATCTCAGACCGTTCCCTCGCCCCCTCCGGCGGCGCGGTGAAGCTTGCGTACAGGGTGTGCTTCAGTAGCGCGCGGACGGTGATTTCCTCCCCCGCCACCGTTAGCAAATGCTCCTCATGGACGGGGCTCGCTTCGAATTCCGCCTCTGCGGCCCGCCGGGCCATGGCCTCCTCGGAAATGTAGAAGACCACAGGCTCCCCGGCCATCTCGCCCACGACCTGCGTCAGCTGATCCGGTACAGCCCCCCGCCAGGCCCAGCCCTCGCCGGACAGTGTGACGGTGCGGATCGCCTGCACCTCCATGGCCGGGCCGCCGTCCTGGGCGCGCACCATCCACGTCCCGCCGATCAGCTGATACCGCTCGTCCATTTCGCCCAGAGCGATGGCAGCCGCGTCCGGTGCAGCCTCCGGCACAGCGGAGGTCACGGCTTCCGCCTGATCCACCTGCCCCGTGCGCGGGTCGAAGGACAGCCGCAGCTCCCTCGCCAGACCGTCCCCCTCCGGGTATGGCGCCACAACACCCTGCAGCTGGCCCGCGTCATCCACCGTCAGCCCCCGGAGCAGCACCGCCCCCGGGACGTTGGCGTTTGTCCAGTCCTGCATGGCGTACCAGGCTTCCTCCGGCCACAGGGAGGAACCCCGGGTCAGGGAAAGCGGCTCCAGGGCCATGATCGCCAGATCCGCCGCCCGCACGGTGCAGCTGTATCCAGCGCCGCCCAGCTCCGCCGTGCCGGACAGGTACAGCCCGCCGTCAATCAGCAGCGTGTCGGTGATGCGCACGTCGTCCGCCGTGGGCGAAGGCAGGAACAGCGCCGCCGCCATGCCCAGGCTGCTGAGCAGCGCCTCCTCCAGGTTGCCGGGGAGATCAGCGGTGTACGCCTGCTCCGGCTTGAAGTCCAGGTAGCCGGTGCCGTAGGAAATCAGGCAGCCAGCATCATCCAGGAGCAGGAAGTGGGCCGTGCCGTTGGGCGTCACGCCGGTGACGTACCAGCCCTCCGGCGCATGATAGGCGAAGGCGTCCGCAGGCAGCCCGCTCCGCCCCATGTCCGGGCTGTGCCACAGGAGCAGGCAGCCCATGTATCGGGAGGCCATGGCCAGCGCGTCCTCCGGGGAGGCGATGGGCTGACGCTCCAGCGTCATGCCCGGGTAGCGATCCTCCGCCAGGGCCAGGGTGTTCGGCAGCTGCTGCTGATAGACCGGGGCCGCGTCCACCCCGGGGACGGAGGTTTCCCTCGTGGCGAAGGCCAGCAGCAGCGCGGCGGCGCACACCAGGGCGAAGACCCCGCAGGCCCACCGGCGCACCCGGGGGCTGTGGAGAATCCCCGCAATGCGCTGCTTCAGCCGCCGCCCGCTGACCGTCATGCCCGTGGAGGCCACCACCAGCCCCGGGGTGCAGCGGCGGGCCGCCGTGTTCACCAGCAGCCGGGCGTAGGCCTGACGGCCCTCCCCGTCCAGGTGGCGGGCAACCCGGTCGTCGCAGGCCAGCTCGCAGTCCGTGCGGCAGGCACGGGCTCCCAGCCAGACCAGCGGGTTGAACCATTGCACGGCGCAGCACAGGTTCCGCAAAAGCGCCCAGAGATTGTCACGGGCCTGCTGATGGCACAGCTCATGCATCAGCGCAAGGGGGATATCCTCCGCCCGCATGGACAGGGGCAGGGCGATCCACGGGCGGATCACCCCCGCCAGGCACGCCCCGGGCAGGGGATCCACCTGATACACCGGCAGGGGCTTCATCCCCAGCCGGGCGCACACCTCCAGATACGCTGCACGCTGGGCTTCCGGCAGCTCCCCCACCCGGGCGCGCTTCAGGCGGCGCAGGAAGGCCGCATTCCGCCAGAGCATCCACCCGCACACGCCGGCTGCCCCCGCCAGGTACATGAGCAGGAACCACTTGCCCGTCCACCCGTAGGCGGTGTACAGGCCCAGATTCTGCACCATCCGCCCTGCCGAGGCCACCGCGCCGGGTTTCTGCGCGCTGTCTGCGTGAGATTGCTCCATCATGGCTCCGCCCAGGGACATGGCCGCGTCCTGGAACCGCACGCGGATCTGATCTGCCACGGGCCGAGCCTCAGCGTCCTGGGAGTAGGTGGGACGCAATTCATTCATGGCGGGGTTGGGCAGGGCGATGGGCAAAAGCAGCCGTACCGCCACCAGCAGCCACGCCGCGTAGATCACCCCGCTGCCCAGCTTTCCCCGCAACAGCCGCCGCACCACCAGCAGCAGCAGGATCATCACCCCGCCGAACAGCGCCGCCTCCAGCAGGTAGTTGAATACCGCCATTGCCCGGATGGGAAAGCCCCTGTGGCTGGAAAGAAAGCTGTATACCGCGTCAGTCCATGTCATACCCCTGTCCTCCTGCAGCAAATCCTCTGCCTATGCAACGGCGCAGGAAGGCCTTTCCATGCGATCAGGGTAGACAAACGTGAAACTTTTTACCCCTGCTCCTTCACCCAGCGGATCATGTCCCAGGGCACATGGCAGTAGCCGCCGGGGTTCTTGTCCAGGTAGCGCTGATGATATTCCTCCGCCGGATAGAAGCACCGGAGCGGGCCCTGCTCCACCGCCAGGGGCTGATCCACCTGCTGCGCGAGGGCGGCAAGGGCCGCGTCCACCACGGGCGCGTCGGCCTCATCCGCCCAGTAGATGCCCGTGCGGTACTGATGCCCCACGTCCTCGCCCTGCTGATCGACGCTCACCGGGTCGATGATGCGGAAGAACAGCGACAAAAGCCGCGCGAGGGGCAGCACGTCCCCGTCGTACACCACGCGGACGGTCTCGGCATGGCCGGTGTCCCCGTGCTTCACCTGCTGGTAGCTGGGATCCTTCACGCTGCCGTTGGCGAAGCCCACCTCCGTCTCCACAACGCCCCGGATGCTGCTCGTGTACTTCTCCACACCCCAGTAGCAGCCTCCCGCCAGATAGATGGTTTTCCTGTTCATGGCAATCCTCCTTCACAGGTTCAGCGTCATGCCCTCGCTGTTTTCCCGGAAGCCCAGGGCGCGGTACAGGGGCCGTCCGGCCTCGGTGGCGTCCAGGGAAATTTCCGTCGCGCCCCGCTGTCGGGCAGCGTCCATCAGCGCGGTCACCAGCATCCGGGCGATGCCCCGGCGGCGAAAGGCAGGCGCGGTGTACACGTTCATCAGGTGCGCCCGCAGCCCCGTGGGATGATCCGCCGTGGGCAGCACCGTCAGGAAGCACAGCGTGGCGCAGCCGATGCAGGCCTCCCGGAGATCCAGCGCGGCGGGGAGCAGCGCCTCCGTCACCCTCACCCAGCGAATCACAGCCCCTCATCCTCCACAAACTGGTAGAAGGCCTTCTCTGCCGCCCGATCCTCCTCGCGCACCGTACCCACCGGCGCGGTGTATACCACGTACTCCTCTTCGCCGTCCAGGCCGAAGAGCTCACAGGTCTTTTCATGGGAGAACGCCGCCACGCCGCAGGTGCCCAGCCCCAGACCCGTGCAGGCCAGGTACAGGTTCTGTCCCACATGCCCCGCGTCGATCATCGCCACCCGGTGGGCGTAGATGCCGTAGCGCCATTCCGCCCGGTAGGCGGTCATGGCCCAGTAGAACACCACGTTGGCCTTCCCGGCCCAGGTCTGCCCGCAGAGGGACTCCCTGGCCATACCCGGCACGTTCTCCACCGGGTGCAGGAGCTCCAGGGCGTGCTCCATGGGCAGGTAGTGGTAGGCCCCGGGGACGAGGCCGTCGATCTGACGCACCAGCAGATACGTCTCAAACTCATGCCGCGCGCCGCCGCAGGGCACCGTGCGGATGGTGGCGTACTTCTTCCCGCGGATGTCCTTGACCCCCTGGGTGGCCACAGCAGGAAGGACAGCTGGTCAAGGCTCATGGGCTCCTGGGTGTACACCCGGGAACTGCGCCGGTCGCGGATGAGGCTGACCAAATCATTCTGCATGGGCAGGGCGGAGAAGTCCCGCGTCAGGGGGATGTGGCTCTCCGCCGGGGTAACCGCCGCCTTGCACAGGGGCGGCTGGGGCAGGCGCAGCTGCTGGTCGGACTCAAAGGCTTCCTCGTAGGGATCGTCCGCCCGGCTGCCCCGGGTAAAGGCCCGTCCTTTGGCGATCAGCGCCTGCTGAAGCTGCTTGTCAAGCATGATGGTTGTCCTCCTTGCACAAATCGTGTCGGTTTCCGAGGGCCTGAGGCTTACTCCTCCGCCGCCCGACGAAGCAGGGTTGCCATTTCCTCCCGGGTGTAGTGGCGGATGGGCGTCTCCACGCTGTTGATGAACATGGTGGGCACATGCTCCGGATGGAAGACGCGCAGCACGGTATTCTCCATTTCCTGCATGGTCTTGGTGTAGAAGCCCGTCTGCAGCTTGTGCGTCAGCTCGGCGGCGTCCAGGCCCAGGGCCTCGGCCTCCGCGGCCAGCACGGCAATGTCCCCGATGTCCTTTTCCTCCAGGAAGTAGGCCCGGTACATGCGCTCGCTCCATTCGTCGTCCAGGCCCAGCGTGCCGGCGTGCAGCCACGCCTCAAAGGCCAGGCGGGTGTAGGGCCGGGGGCAGACCATGGGCGGCAGCTTCATGGGCAGCCCAAGCTCCCGGCAGGGCTCGTCCAGCACATGCCAGCGGGCCTTGCGCTTTTCGTCGTGGCAGGTATCCACCCGGGGGGCGGGCTCCTTCGTCAGTTCAAAGGGCAGGGTGGTGATTTCGGCAGCGATGCCCGTTTCCGCCATGGCCTGATGCAGCGCCTCCCGGGCCACCAGGCAGTAGGGGCAGACAAAATCGGTGATGAAGGTGATGTGCAGCATGGTTTCCTGACCTCCCTTTGGCAACAGTATAGCATGCTTTGGGTGGATTGCAAAGGAAAAAGCTGCTTCGGGACAAAGGAAGAAGCCCACCTGGCCGCAGCGAAGGGGGGCTTCCGAGGTTGTTCAGTTGGTGGGAATCGCGGGGCGGGTCGGGCGGAACACCCGCCGGTGAGCCTTCCCCTTTGGGGAAGGTGGCCGAGCGCAGCGAGGTCGGATGAGGTCGTACCCTCCCTGGACTTCGCGTGCCCTGCGGGATGGGGTGTTCCCCTGGGGTTGCGCGAACCTGCCGTTTCCATCGCGGGCGGACTATGCACCCGAAGCCTTCCCCTCTGGGGAAGGTGGCCGAGCGCAGCGAGGTCGGATGAGGTCGCAGCCGTGCGCCCTGCATGGCCTGTTGGGCGAGGCCTCTTCCCATGGGGGTTGCGCGAATCTGCCGTTTCCATCGCGGGATGCAGGGCATCCCGCCCGGAAACTCCCTTGCCTTTTGGGGGACGCTGGGCTGCCGCCCAGACCTGCGCAGGGGCTAACGCCGCCCCAGCACCCGCGCAAGGGGGTTCACCCCATGACCCTTTTCCGCTGGCGCGATCCCGTGGGGGGTTGTCTTAGATGTTCAGCAGCTCGCTGTAGACCTTCAGCGCGCCGTCGGTTTCGTGGGCCAGCACGCGCTTGGCCAGCACCTTGCCCAGCTGCACACCCTCCTGGTCAAAGCTGTTCACGTTCCACGCAAAGCCCTGGAACATGACCTTGTTCTCAAAGTGCGCCAGCAGCGCGCCCAGCGCCATGGGGGTCAGCTTGTCGCCGATGATGATGCTGGAGGGACGCCCGCCCTCGAAGTACTTGTTGCGGTTGTCGTCGGCCTTGCCGCAGGCGAAGGCCACAATCTGCGCGGCCACGTTGGCGCACAGCTTCTGCTGGCTGGTGCTGCCCTGGATCACCACGTCGGTGGCCATCTGGCTGTTGCGGAAGCCCACAAACTGCAGCGGCACAATGTCCGTGCCCTGGTGCAGCAGCTGATAGAAGGAGTGCTGGCCGTTGGTGCCGGGCTCGCCGAAAATGACGGGGCCGGTCACGTAATCCACAGGCTCGCCGTAGCGGTTGACAGACTTGCCGTTGGACTCCATGTCCAGCTGCTGTAGGTGCGCCGGGAAGCGGCTCAGCGCCTGGGAATAGGGAAGCACGGCGGTGTTGGGATAGCCAAGCACGTTGCGCTCGTACACGCCGATCAGCGCGTCCAGCATGGCGGGGTTGGCCAGCAGATCCTCGTTCCGGGCCAGCTTGTCCGCCTCAGCCGCGCCGTCCAGGAACTGGGCGAAGACCTCCGGGCCGAAGGCCAGGGACAGCACCGCGCCGCCCACGGCGGAGGTGGAGGAGTAGCGGCCGCCGATGTAGTCATCCATGAAGAAGGCGGCGAGGTAATCATCGCTCTTGGCCAGAGGAGAGGTTTCGCTGGTGACGGCGATCATGTGCCTGGAGGCGTCCAGACCGGCCTTGGCCAGCGCGTCCTTCACGAAGGACTCGTTGGTCAGCGTTTCCAGCGTGGTGCCGGACTTGGACACCAGCACGAACAGCGAATGGGCCAGGTCGATCCTGCTGAGCACGGCGGCGGCGTCGTCGGGATCCACGTTGCTGATGAATTCGGCCTTCATCTTATGGGTGCCGTTGACCTTCGCCCAGTTTTCCAGGGCCAGGTACATGGCGCGGGGGCCCAGGTCACTGCCGCCGATGCCGATCTGCACCACGGTGGTGAACTTCTCGCCCGCCGCGTTGGTGATTTCGCCGGCGTGCACCTTGTTGGCCAGCTCCGCGATGCGGGTCTGCTGCGCCACATAGAAGGCGCGCTTGTCCACGCCGTCGGCGACCACCGCGTCGCCCAGCTGGCCGCGGCACAGGTGATGCAGCACGAGACGGTTCTCGCCGGTGTTGATGACCGCGCCGTTGTACAGTTCGGCAAACTTCTCCGTCAGCTGCGCCTCCTTGGCAAAATCGGCCAGGATGGCCAGAACGCCGTCGTCCACCGGACGCGCGCCATAGTTGAAATCAAGCCCGGCGCCCATGGGCACGGTGTAGCGGCGCACGCGCTGCGCGCCCTCCTCGCCGGACATCGCGGCCTTCAGGTCAACCTTCGGGGCGGTCTTCAGCGCCTGATAGGCAGCCAGGGTATCCATGTTTTTCCAAGCAGTCATGATGAGCATCCTCCTCTGTCTTTGAGAAAGTGCATGCTGAGCACGCGTATACAGGATGGATCGTAGCCATACGTTCATTATAATAGCAATCCGGTCAAATTTCAAGGACAGATGCACCGTTTGGACAAGAAAGCCCGCCGGGCAGGTTTTCCCGCCGGGAGCATTGCAATTCCGGGCCGGGTGTGCTACACTCATCAGGCTATTGGGCTATGCCCGATGCGTTTTTTGCGGATTCATTCCTCCTCAACCACAGGAAAGGAGCTCATACCCATGCAGGCGCGTACCCGGGATATGACCAAGGGCAGTCCGCTGAGGCTGATCCTGGCCTTCTGCCTGCCCATTGTGGCGGGGAATCTGTTCCAGCAGCTCTACAGCCTGGTGGATACGCTGGTCATCGGGCGGATCGAGGGCGTGACGGCCCTGGCGGCGGTATCGTCGGCAGGGTGGCTGGACTGGACGGTACTCAGCGCGGCCATCGGCCTGGCCCAGGGCTTCGCCATTGAGATCGCCCAGCGCTTCGGCGGGGGCGAGTACGACCAGATGCGCCAGGCCGCCGGGCAGAGCGTGCTGCTGGCCGTGGGGCTGACGGCGCTGATCGAGGCGCTGGCCCAGGTGTTCCTGCACCCGGTGCTGGTGCTGATGAAGAGCCCCGACAACACCATCGCCCTCACGGAGCATTATCTGCGGATCATCTTCGCCGGGCTGCCGGTGGTGATGGCCTTCAACCTGTTCAGCGGCGCGCTGCGCTCCGTGGGCGACAGCCGCACCCCCCTCGTCGCCATGACCACCGCTGCGACCTGCAACATTGCCCTGGACATTGCCTTTGTGGGCTGGCTGCGCTGGGGCGTGACGGGCGTGGGCGTGGCCACGGTCATGAGCCAGTGCGTCTCCTGCGTAATCTGCTTTGTCGCCTTGGCAAGGCTGCCCATCATGCGGCTGAAGCGCGGGGACTTCCGGCCCCGGCCGATGATGCTCCGCAGGCTGCTGGGCCTGGGCCTCCCCGTGGCCTTCCAGAACCTGATTATCTCCTTCGGCGGGCTGGTGCTGCAGACTGTGACGAACAGCTTCGGCTTCCTGTTCATGGCGGGCTTCAATGCCGCTACGCGCCTGACCGGGCTGATCGAGCTGGCGGGCACCTCCATCGGCAGCGCCATGGGCACCTTCGCCGGGCAGAACCTGGGCGCGGGCAAGCTGGACCGGGTACGGCTGGGCCTGCGGCGGTCGGCGCAGATCGCGGCGGGAATGGCGCTGATGGTGGCGGCATGCATGGTGCTCTTCGGCAGGCCGCTGCTGAACCTGTTCATCGAGGATGACCCGGCCATCGTGGATCAGGTGCTGACCATCGGCTGCCGCTACCTGAACGTGATGAGCCTGGGCCTGCCGATGCTGTACATGCTCTTTGTGTACCGCTCCACGCTGCAGGGCCTGGGGGATACCTTCGTGCCCATGCTCTCGGGCGCGGTGGAGCTGGTGATGCGCGTTGGCGCGGCGCTGCTGCTGCCCCGGCTGATCGGGGAGTGGGGCGTGTACATCGCGGAGATCATGGCGTGGATCGGCGCGGCCATCCTGCTGATCTGGGGCTATTACCGGCGGATGCGGCTGCTGGAGGGGCGGATTCAACCAACCACCAGGTAATCGCGAAGCGAAAACGGGTCAAGGGGTGAAACCCCTTGCGCGGGTGCAGGGGCGGCGATAGCCCCTGCGCAGGTCTGGGCGGCAGCCCAGCGTTCCCCATACAGTCAAGCAAGTTTCCGGGCGGGATGCACCGCATCCCGCGATGGAAACGGCAGATTCGGCACAGCCGCATCGCAGCAGCTGCCTCCGACAGGCCATGCAGGGCGCAACGCTGCGACCTCATCCGACCTCGCTGCGCTCGGCCACCTTCCCCAGAGGGGAAGGCTGCGGGGGGCATGGCTCCCGCGATGGGAACGGCAGATTCGGCACGGCCGCATCGCAGCAGCTGCCTCCGACAGGCCATACAGGGCGTAACGCTGCGACCTCATCCGACCTCGCTGCGCTCGGCCACCTTCCCCAGAGGGGAAGGCAGCGACGGCATGGCTGCCTTCGATGGAAACGGCAGGTTCAGCCAACGCCCAAGATAACGCGCAAAAATCCGCCCGGACAGCATCATGCACTGTCCGGGCGGATTGCTTGTTCAGTTGGGATCTTCGGTATCCGTATCGCCGCTGTCCCCGGCCTCCGGCCCATCGTCATACAGCCCCAGGCCGACAATGTTCCTGTAGACCACAAGGCCGCTCAGCGCCGCCCAGCACAGCACTGCCCAGGAGGGAATGTCCACCCGACCCATGCCGTCCAGGCAGGCTGCGGCCAGCAGCACCGCCAGCAGCGCGAGCATGGCGATCCACCAGCCCTTCTGGGAGGGCGTCAGATGCTTCCAGTGCAAATTGCGCCAGTCGCCGCCTGCCATGGAGGATGCCTCCTCTTACTTCAGGTTCTCCGGGTTCAGCGCCTGCAGATCCTCCGGCACGAACAGGCCGTCCCTGCGGATCAGCTCGCCGTCGAAGTACATCTCGCCCCCGCCATACTCGGGCGTCTGAATGCACACCAGATCCCAGTGGATGGCGGACTTGTTGCCGTTGTTACACTCGTCGTAGCAGCGGCCGGGGGTGAAGTGGAAGGAGCCCGCGATCTTCTCGTCAAAGAGCGTGTCCTTGATGGCGGAGGTGATGTAGGGGTTCACGCCGATGGCGAACTCGCCCACTGCCCGCGCGCCGGGATCCGTGTCCAGGATCTGGTTCAGGCGCTCGGTGTCGTTGCAGGTGGCCTCGACAATGTAGCCGTCGCGGAACACCAGGCGGATGTTCTCAAACACCTTGCCCTGATACAGGCTGGGGGTGTTGTAGGTGATCACGCCGTTGATGGAGCCCACAACAGGCGCGGTGTAGACCTCGCCGTCGGGGATGTTCAGCTTGCCGTCGCACTTGATGCCCGGCAGGCCCTTGATGGAGAAGGTCAGGTCGGTGCCCTGGCCGGTGATGTGCACCTGATCGGCCTTGTTCAGCCGCTCCACCAGTGCGTCCATGGCCCGGGACATCTTGCCGTAGTCCAGGTTGCACACGTTGAAGAAATGCTCCTCGAAGGCCTCGGTGCTCATGCCGGCCTGCTGGGCCATGGAGGGCGTGGGATAGCGCAGCACCACCCACTTGGTCTGGGGCACGCGGATCTGCCCGTGGACCTTCGTGCCGTAGTGCGTGGCGTAGATGGCGGAGCGCTCGGCGGGCACATCGCCGGTCTCGTACATGTTGTCGCCGCCGCGCACGCCGATGTAGGCCTGGCACTCGCTCATGCGCTTGCCGTCGCCCTCGGCCAGCCAGTCCAGCTGGCCTTCTGTGTAGCCCATGCCCAGGGCGCGCTCCACCTTGGGGTCGCGCAGCATCACATAGGGCACGCCGCCCACGGCATAGACCTCTTCCACCAGCTGGGCGATGAACTCTGCGGGAATGCCCGTGCCTTCGATCCAGACCTTTTCGCCGGGCTGCACGGAGCAGGAATAGTTGACCAGGTTGTGGGCCAGGGTGACCATGCGGGGATCCTTCATGACTGTATTCCTCCGTTTGTCTTGATGATCAAACCAGCGCCTGAGCAGGCGGGCGCAGGGTTTCTCCACCAGATAGGTGACCAGGAATGCCATAAGCAGCGACAGGCCGAAGCACAGGTAGGTATAGGGGTACTGCCAGGCGGTCTCCGCCGCCATGTGGGGGTTTGCGTTCACGGACGGGGGGATGCCCAGCCGCTTCAGGTGCACCGCCAGGTTCTGATGGATCAGGTAATAATTCATCGACACGGCGGCCAATTCCTTCATGACCCGGTTGCCCATGAGGAACCGCACGGGCTTCACCGCGAAGGGCAGGGCCAGCATCAGCCCGGCGAGAGCCAGGGAGAACACGGGGCGGCGGGTCATCTGCCCGGCCTGGATGGCGGGGTAGTTCCCGGAGGAGGCCTGGGCCTTGAGGATCAGGATCAGCGCCCACACGCAAGCAGCGGCGGCGGCGGTGGCCATCAGCTGCCAGGCGGCGCGGGCGGGACGCTGCTTCATCCGCCGGTATCCTTGTGTCATGCGGACGTAAACCAGCGCGGCCAGCATGCCCAGGGCGTACACGTCCAGGAAGGAGGGCAGCTGGTTGACGACCATGGAGTAATCCTGCAGGGCCCACAGGCACCAGCCCCGCCACAGCCAGGCGACGGCGGCCATAGACAGGAGGGTGGTTTTGGGTTTCTTCATGGCAGCGCGGGCGAGGAAGGGGTAGAGCAGGTACGCCTGCATCTCAATGGCGAGGGTCCAGCTGGCCACGCCGATGGGTGTGCTGATGTAGGTATCGGGCCAGAAGGTCAGGGTGAAGGTCATGTGGGCGAACACGTCCTTGACCATGCTCTGGGGATTGGCGTACAGCCCCCAGGGAATCGCCACGCCAAAGAGCATCACCAGGGTAATGAAGTAGTAGCTGGGCACCACGCGCATGACGCGCTTTCGGTAGAACTCGCGCCGGTCAGGGACGGGGGCGCCCTCCAGCATACTGCGGGCGTAGGGCAGGAAGAGCAGGAATGCGCTGAGGAGGATGGTGCCGTCCACGGGCATGTAGCCTGAGCGCACCAGAAAATCCAGCGATACGTTCCCCACGCGGGGGGTCAGCCAGCTCTGCTGCCAGAAATGGTACCAGCTGACGATGAACACCAGCGTCACCCGCAGCCCGTCCAGCTCCGGGATCCTCCGGCTTGAGGGTGCGTAGGGCTTTTCGGTCATGGAATCACGCTCCTTGCATTCTCCATGACAGTATAGCAGGTTTTGCTGCGTTGGGCAAGGCAGGGGGGAAGGGACGGCTGGGGCTCCTCGCCCCAGACCCTCGCCAGAGGGCCGCATGGCCTTCTGGACTCCCATTCGGGGGGATCATTGTTGGGTGGAGGCCCGGCTCGCGGAGGGCGAGCCCGGCGTTCAGGGGTAACGGCGCACAACCGGTGCGCCCCCACCCGGAGCAAGCGAGGCTCCCCCAATCCCACACCGCGTTAGCCCTGACACCATCCCCACCCGGG